>DUEL01000024.1 GCA_011192125.1 Thermoflexia bacterium | reverse complement strand
TTGGTCCCCCAGCCCGCCTCTCTCTCATAACCCGATTGACGAATCCACTGGGCTATGCTAAACTCTCCATTGATGGAGGTGTTCTCACTTTTCTTTAAGGCCCACCTGGTCCCGATCTACTTCACCTACGGGCTGGCCTTCTTCATCACTGGGGTCGTCGTTGGGCTGGAGGCTACCCGCTCCTCCGTCCGTTCACTGGCCCGAGCGCTTCCCTTCCTGGCCGTCTTTGGGGTGATCCACGGGACCCACGAGTGGGTGGAGATGCTCTACCTGATGACCGATGGGGCCGTGGGATCGCTGCCCCACCTGGCCCGCATCGTAGTGCTGGCCCTCTCGTTCTTCTTCCTCGTCGAGTTCGGCCTTCGGCTCCTATCGGCCAATGGGTGGAACCATGCCCCGCTCGCCCGGGGGATCCTCCTCCTGATCTTCGCCGCTGGGATGGTTTGGGTGTGGTGGTGGTGGTGGCCATCCCCTGACCAGTGGGTCGCCGCCGCCGACACCTGGTGCCGCTACTGCCTGGCCGTACCCGGGGCCGTGCTGGCTGCTGTGGGGCTCTGCCGAGAAAGTCGGGAACTCACCTCCGAGCAACGGGGGCCCTCCCGCGACCTGCGCGTCGTCGGGCTGGCGTTCTTGCTCTACGGCCTGCCAGGGCAGGTCTTCGTCGGCCCAAGCCCTCTCCCCCCCTCCGACGTCGTCAACAGCGTCCTCTTCCTCAACGTCTGCCACTTCCCGGTGCAGTTCTGGCGGACGGTGATGGCCAGCCTGGTGGCCATCTTCACCGTCCGCGCGCTGCGGGTCTTCGAGCGGGAACGGCAGCGGCGGATCGAGGAACTCAACCAGGCCCGGCTGGAAGCCCAGCAGCGGCTTGCCAAGGAGATCGCCGAGCGGGAGGCGCTACGCAGGGAGTTGCTCCGTCAGGCGGTGTGGGCTCAAGAGGAGGAACGGCGACACATCGCCCGCGAACTCCACGATGAGGCCGGACAGGCCCTCACTGCCCTCCACTGGGAACTGACCGCCCTGGAGGAAGCGCTCCCCGCCCATCATCCCCACGACGAGATCCGCGAGCGGATCGAGGCGTTACGCCAGTTGACGGAGCGGGTGATGGAGGATCTGCGGCAGTTGACCACCCGGTTGCGCCCTGCGGTACTGGACGAACTGGGATTGGTGGCCGCTCTGATCTCCTACGCCGACGAGTGCTCCGCCCGCTACCCCTTCACAGTGGACGTCGAAGTGACCGGGCCGCGTCGCCGTCTGCCGTCGGAGATCGAGACCACCCTCTATCGCATCGCCCAGGAGGCCCTGACCAACGTCGCCAAACACGCCCGGGCCAGCCGAGCCCACATCCATCTCCACTTCGGCGATAGCGAGGTCCGCCTCACCGTGTCCGACGACGGCGTGGGGATGGACGTGGAGCAGGCCCAGCGTGCCGCCGCCTGTGGAAAGGGCTGGGGCCTCGCCGGGATCTGCGAGCGCGTACAACTTGTGGGCGGTCAACTCGACCTGCGCTCATCCCCCGGCTCCGGCACCGACCTGACCGTGCAGGTCCCGATCCCACCCACCACGGGAAAGGAGAGCCATGAATCCGATCCGACTGCTGCTGGTGGATGACCACGAGATCGTGCGGGCTGGGCTTCGCTCCCTGCTACAGAACTACCCAGAGGTGGAGGTCGTCGGAGAGGCGGGGAGTGGAAGAGAGGCGGTAGCCCTAGCGACCCAACTGCGGCCCGATGTGGTGCTGATGGACATCACGATGCCCGATATGGACGGGGTTGAGGCGACCCGGCAGATCCGAACGGCCGCCCCCGAGGTCAACATTCTCGCCCTGACCATCCACGAGGAAGAAGCGTACTTCTTCGAAATGCTGAACGCTGGGGCCTGCGGATACGTCCCCAAACGGGTCTCCCCCGATGAGCTGCTGGCAGCGATCCGGGTGGCGGCCGCAGGGGAGGTCTTCCTCCACCCCGTCGTGGCCGGTGCCCTGGTTCAGGACTATCTCCGCCGGGTGCGCGCCGGGGGGGAGCGGGAGAGTTACGACGAACTCACCCCGCGCCAACGGGAGGTGCTCACCCTCATCGCCGAGGGCCTCCCCAACCGCGAGATCGCCGATCGGCTGGGGATCAGCGTCAAGACGGTGGAACGCCATCGGGAAAATATCATGAAGCGGCTGAACCTCCACAGCCGCACCGACCTGGTCAAGTACGCCCTGCGCAAGGGGCTGATCCAACTGGAGTGAACACCCTACGTCCCCCTTTCGCAGGCCCTTGACGGATCGACCGGCCTTCCTCCGACATCCGTTCTGCGCCGACGATCCGTGTAACGGCGCCTGGACCCGCGGGGGACGAGCCACATCCAACCTCTAAAACCGACGAAAAGGAGTGAACGATGAGACGCTGGACCATCGCTGGGATCGTCCTGGGTGTCATAGTGATCGGCGGCGCTGGGCTCTGGTGGGCCCACGAGCAGCCGTTCATCTGTGCCACATGCCATAACATCCGGCCCTACTACGAATCCTGGGCCTCATCGGACCTCCTGGCCAACGAGCACGCCGAGGAGGGGGTCCGCTGTCTGGACTGCCACCCGTTCGACCCGATCGAATCGGCTCAGGAAGCGCTGATCTACATCGGAGGAGCGTACGAAGAGCCGATGGCGGAGCGGTCCTTCCCGAGCGAGATGTGCACGGAGTGCCACACCCCTCAGGAGCTGAGTCAACGGTTCGCCTCACGGGAGCGCAACCCGCATCAAGGGCACGCCGGGGAGACGGCGGAGGTCCCCTGTGGGGTGTGCCACAACGTCCATCGGCCCTCGGTGGACTACTGCGCCGAGTGCCATCCGCCGACGGCGGGCGACGAGTGGACCCTGCCCCCGGTCACCCCGGAGAACCATCCCCTGAAACTGACCGGGGATCACGGGAGTCTCACCTGCTTCCAGTGCCACGACCAGCCGGATTTCCAAGGCCTGGCGGGGTACACGTGCGAGAACTGCCATCCCCGACCCCACCCCTACGGCTCCAGCGACTGTCAGGCCTGCCACACCTTTGAGGGATGGACACCCCCCTCCTTCCGCGACGATGCACACCCCTTCCCGACAGACCACGGGGAGGCTCAGGATAACTGCCTCATCTGCCACCCCCGCGAGGACTACACTCGCTACACCTGCTTCTCCTGCCACCCGGAGGCTAACACCATCGACGAGCACGCGGAGGAGGGATTCACCAAGATCGTGGGGAACTGCACCGCGTGCCACTCATCCGGAGTGGAGGAAGGGGAAGACGACTAGGGACGACGTCAAAAGACGGCCCGCTACACCGACGATCGTCGGTCCTCCAGGCGGCCTGTGAGGAGCAACACCCGACTCCGCCGCCTCGGGACCCAGCGGGCCTCCCAGGCCAGTTCCGACCGCTGCCAGAGGGGATCATCCTCCCCCGGCAGCGGTTCTCTCTGTCCGGTGATCCGATAGAGCCACTCCAGGAAGCGGGAGATCGGGTCTCTACCGGTGAAGCAGGCGGCAGCGACGATCACGATCCGTCCGCCAGGCCGAAGCATCCGGACCACTTCGTCCCGCGTGCGCGGGTCGACGATGTACTCGGTAGGAAAGGTCGCCACGACCTCGCCGAACGCGCCATCGCGGAAGGGAAGCGCCTGAGCGCGTGCGCGCACCAACCGAAGTGGCAACCCCGCCCGCCGCAAACGGCGACGGGCCAGCCGTCCCATCTGGGGGGAGAGATCGATGCCTACCGGTCTCCACCCGCGCCGAGCCGTCTCTACCTGAAGATGACCCGGCCCGTGCCCCAGTTCCAGCACCGATGGCCCGTCTAGGGCCTCCATCGCTGTAGCCGCCCAGGCGTTCCACTGGCCCATCGAGACCACCCAGGCTACGAGGTCGTAGCTCCAGGCGAACGGCCCGTACAGCAGACGAAAGAAGAGACGGACGAAACGGCCCCAAAGCGTAAGCGACATTTCCTCGTTTCCTGGCGCAACCACAGGCTTCTGGGCTTCGGACAGAGGTTCGGACATCGGTCGGTTCCCTTCCGCTCGGCGACTGAAGGCCGCCGGAGGGCGACTTCGCCATTCGTAGCCGCGGCTTTCAGCCGCCGGAGAAGAGACGTCTAAACTCGCGTCCAAACCTCACCAGGTTTCACCACAGAGAGAGCACGGAGAAACCTGGGTATAAACCAAAGGCCCCGCCTCTACCGAACGGGGCCTTTTCTCCAGAGGGGCGACGATTGATCACTATTGTAAGGTAACCTCCTCTCCCTCAGCGCCCGGCTTCGTCCATACACCCAGTTCCAGGGTGACCCGCTGGAAGAAACTGTTGTCCGGCAATTGACCAACGCCGTACTGAAGTTCCGTCACCCTCGCCCGAAGGGTCAGCGTCGCGGTCTCCAGCACCACCTCGGTCCCCGGCTCGACCAACACCAGGTCCCCTTTGGACGCCAGACTCGCCCGCAACGCCTCGTCGTGGAAGGCGTACTCGCTCATCAGCACCTTGGTCACCGTTCGAATGTCGTTCTTGTCGAACAGCCACACCTCCAGCGCGGTCACCTTCTTCGGGTCGCCGACGCCGATCGTCTCGGAGATCCCCACACCGCACTCACCCAGAAAGTCCCCCGTCTCCGTTTCGATAGAGAAGGAGGGATCGTAGTAATCGTCCCCTAAGGTGTAGGTGGTGACATACTGGGCAAGCGGTGGCGCCTCCTCCCCTACCCACCGGGTCGTCTCCACCTCCCGCGAGGCGATCGCACGCTCCGAGGGCAGGTGTTCCCGCCCCCGAATCCGTTGCAGGCCGAAGTAGGCCAAACCGACCAAGCCCAGGAGGATCAGACCCGCTCCACAGACCAGGAACACCGGGCGCAATCTTTCCACGAGGGATTCCCGCTCAGCGGGCGGGGCCTCTGGCAGGTCCTGAGCCAACCGCATCAGGTACTGGGCGTCCTCACCACCGCGACGCTGCGCCAGGTCCTCCAACGCGGCCTTGAGTGTGTCCTTCTCCCAAAAAGCGACGCCTAATCGCTGTTGGGCCTGTTCTAGGTTCCCAGTCGCCGCATAATCCTTGGCGACCCAGACGAGGTACTCATCCCGAAAATCCTGCCGGAGCATCGCCGGAGTGGCGTTGTAGTAACCGGTGGGCCAAATCACCCAGCCAACCAGGAGCCCCAACACGAGCCCCAACAGCACTCCAGACCAGAATGTGATCCCCGTTTTGTGATCGTTGTAAAAGTTCAGCAACGTGTTCATCGCGCCCCCCTTAGGGAAATCGATTAGGAGACCGGCCCAACACGGCAACGCGGTTTTCAGGTTACCACAAAATGAACAGAAGCGCAAGTAGCGGTGACTTTCAATCCTGGCCCGCCGCCACCGCTGCCCCTAAACCGAAATACGCCGAGCGCTTGACAACTTCCCCGGGTTATGTATAATAATTGCACCTGCAAATATTCGCTTTTGGAGGCGGTTGCATGCCCCACTGTGAGACGTTTCTACAAGCGCTTCGCCGACGGGGATACCGGATCACCCCCCAGCGGGAGATGATTGTTCGCGTCATCGCCCACAGCGGCCGTCACATGACGGCGGAGGAGGTGCTGGAGGAGGTGCAAGCGCAGACCCGCTCGATCAACCTGGCCACGGTGTATCGGACGCTGGACCTCCTGGTCGAAGAGGGGCTCGCCAGCCGAGCCGACCTGGGGAGCGGGCGGGTGGTCTACGCGACAGCCCGTCACGGTCCCCACATCCACCTCGTCTGTCGACACTGCGGGCGGGTGATCGACGCCGACGCGGCCTCCTTTGAACCTCTGTTCAAGGAAATCCAGACCCGATACGGCTTCACCTGCCGTCCCCCACACTTCCCCATCTACGGCCTCTGCGCAGAGTGCCAAACGAAGGGGGTAAGTTAGGGACTCAAGGTGACGCAGGGACCATCAATCCACAATTCGCGGAGGTGAAAGATGCTGTTCAGCACAACCCATCCCACCCCAACCCCTATGCACATACCCGACGGGTTCCTCAGCCTGGCCGTGGCCCTGGTCGGCTGGGTCGTGGCCGCCGTCGGGGTAGGGCTGGCCCTGTGGCGCAGCCGGGAAGCTCTGGGAGAGCGGCAAGTTCCCCTGATGGGGGTGTTGGCCGCCTTTATCTTCGCCGCCCAGATGCTCAACTTCACCGTCGCGGGGGGGACCTCCGGCCACCTGCTCGGCGGTGCGCTGGCGGCGATCCTGCTGGGGCCGTGGGCCGGCATCCTGACGATGACCACCGTGGTCGCCGTGCAGGCCCTCCTCTTCCAGGACGGGGGACTGCTGGTGATGGGAGCGAACATCACCAACATGGCCGTCATCGCCTGCCTGGTAGGGTACGGCGTCTACCGCGGAGTGCGGCTCCTGGTCGGCGAGCGGCGGTGGAGCCTGCTGGCGGGAGGGTTCGCTGCGGCATGGGCGTCGGTGGTGGCCGCAGCAGCAGCGTGCGCCATCGAACTGGGCTTCTCCGGCACCTCGCCCATCGGGGTGGCCCTGCCGGCGATGGCGGGGATCCACGCCCTCATCGGCATCGGTGAGGGGTTGATCACCGTAGGAGCGCTGGCCCTGGTCTCAAGGGCTCGGCCCGACCTGGTGGAGATGGGCCGGGCAGGATCGGTCGGCGGGTTCCGCTGGGCGCTGACGGGGTTGGCGGTGGCGCTGGCGCTGACCCTGCTCTCCCCGCTCGCCTCCCCTCACCCCGACGGCCTGGAGCGAGTGGCGGAGGACCTCGGCTTCATCGAAGCGGCCCAGGAGGCCCCCTTCGAGGTGATCCCCGATTACGTCTTCCCAGGCCTCTCCAACGAGGCGCTGGCGACCATCGTCGCCGGAGTGGTCGGCACGATCATCGTCTTCGGTATAGCGGTCGGCGTGGCCGCGCTATACCGACGGCGAGTAGCGGTGGAGGCATAGCCGAGGGATGCACATCCACGCCCTCGACACCTACTGTCCCGGTACCAGCCCCATCCATCGGCTGGACCCGAGGGTGAAGCTGGTCCTCACCGGCCTCTTCATCCTCACCGCCGCTCTCGTCCCCGATCGGGAGTGGGGAGCCTTCGGTGCGCTGGAGGCACTGGTCCTGCTGACGATCCTGCTCTCCAGCGTGGGGCTGGTCCGGGTACAGCGGCGCTCCGCCGTGGCCATGCCCTTCGTGCTGGCCGCGCTGACGGTCGCTTTCTCCACGCCGGGGAGGGTGCTGTGGCGGCTGCCCCTCCCCGGCATCCCCCTGACCGTCACCGACGCAGGCCTGCTCCGCTTCCTCTCCATCGCCGCCCGCTCTTACCTCTCGGTGCAGGCGGCGATCCTGCTGGCGGCGACGACCCCCTTCCCCGACCTGCTGTGGGGGATGAGGGCGTTGCGGATCCCCCGCACATTGGTAGCGATCACCGGCTTCCTCTACCGCTACCTCTTCGTCCTGGCCGACGAGGCCCGACGGATGCTGCAGGCACGAGAGGCTCGCTCCGGAGCCCCCGACGGCCGAGGCGGAGGGAGCGTGGCGTGGCGCGCCCAGGTCACCGGCTCGATGGCCGGGACCCTCTTCCTCCGCTCCTACGAACGGAGCGAGCGCATCTATATGGCGATGCTGGCCCGGGGGTACGACGGCACGGTCCGAACCCTTTCCCCGCCCTCCCTGCGTCTTGTCGACTGGATCGTCGGCCTGCTCGTTGGGATGCTGCTAGCGGCGCTTCTGCTGTTGACGTTTGACGCATGACGTCTGGCGGGTGGCGTTTCACTTTGCCATCCGTCAGGCGTCATACGTCAAACGTCAGACGCAACGGATACAAGCAGGTGTCAATGGAACTCTGCGTAGACGTACGAAATCTGTGGTTCACTTACCCAGACGGGCGAGAAGCTCTGCGAGGGATCAATCTGTCGGTCTCCCCTGGGGAGAAGGTCGCCCTGGTGGGGCCGAACGGGGCGGGGAAATCCACCCTGCTGCTGATCCTCGCCGGACTGCTACGCGGCCAGGGAACGGTGCGATTGTTCGGCGAGCCGTTGAACGACGGGAACCTCAAGCGGATGCGGTCCCGGATCGGTCTGGTCTTCCAGGACCCAGACGACCAACTCTTCTCTCCCACCGTGTTCGACGACGTGGCCTACGGTCCTCTGTACGCGGGACTCCCCGAAGAGGAGGTAAAGCGTCGGGTATCCTGGGCGCTGGCCCAGATGGGACTGGAGGGGTTCGCAGAGCGGCTTTCCCATCACCTCAGCGTCGGGGAGAAGAAGCGGGTGGCCGTAGCAACCGTCCTTTCGATGCAGCCGGAGATCCTGCTGTTGGATGAACCGACCTCGGGCCTGGACCCCCGCGCCCGACGGCGGCTGATCGGGCTGTTGGCCGAACTGCGCCAAACGATGCTGGTGGCGACCCACGATATGCGCCTGGTGGCGGAACTGCTGCCCCGGACCGTGATCCTGGACGGCGGTCGAGTGGTAGCGGACGGCCCAACCGAGGAGATCCTGGCCGACGACGTCCTGCTGGAAAATCACGGCCTGGAACGGCCCTGACCCCTCTTGGGAAGCGTGAAGTAGAAGGTGCTGCCCTTCCCCACCGTGCTCTCCACCCCTACCTCGCCCCCGTGGGCCTCGACGATCTGCTTGACGATCGCCAGTCCCAGACCGACCCCCCCGAAACGGCGGCGGGAGGTTCCGTCCACCTGGTAGAACCGCTCGAACACGCGGGATAACTTGTCGGCCGGTATGCCGATGCCGGTGTCGCTCACCTCCACCCGGAGCCACTCCTCCATCTCTCTCACCCGCACGGTGATCGTCCCACCCTGGGGACTGAACTTGATCGCGTTGGTGAGAAGGTTGTCCAGCACCTGACCGATCCGGTCGGGGTCAACCAGGACCGGGGGAAGGTCGGATGGGATCTCTCCCCTCACCTCGATCCCTTTCTGACCTGCCGTCGACCGGCAGTCCTCCACCGCCGTCCGGGCCAACTGGCCCATGTCCACCAACTGGAGGTTCAAGGTCTCCCAACTGACCACCTGAAGGGTGACGAAATCGTTGACGAGGCGGGTCAGATGGTCGGTCCGCCGGGCGACGACCTCCAGGCTCCGTTCCTGCTCAGGCGTCAACGGGCCCAGTTCCCCACTCTTCATCAGTTCGACGTATCCCTTGATGAAGGCCAGGGGGGTCCGAAGTTCGTGGGAGACGTTCTGCACGATCTCGTCCTTCAACCGGTCCGCTTCCTTCAGTTGGTCGTAGGCCTCCTTCAACCGGGCAGCATGCTCCTGAATCTTCCGGTAGAGGCGCGCGTTCTCAATGGCGACGGCAGCGTGGCTAGCGATGTCCACCGCCAGGGCCATCTCCTCATCGGTGAACCCGGCCGAGTGCTCCCGCGCCAGGCTCAGCACCCCCGTGACGGTCCCTCGCACGATCAACGGAATCCCGATCCAGCTCTGGGTGATCCACATAGGCTGCGGATACTCCCATCGAGGGTCGGTAGCGGTGTCTTTGACCAGGACCGGCTCCTTCCCCTGGATCAGGCGGCTCAGCAGGGGGTCCTCGGCGAGGTCGACGGTATGCCCGACGGCCTCCCTGCCGTCTGGGAGATGCGTGTAGCCGCTGGTGGCAGCGACCCGAAGCCGCTCGCCCTCCAGGAGCATCACCGTGGCTCGGTCGTAGGGGACCAATTCCTTCAGGTATTCCAGCAGCCACTGGAGGACCTGACCGAGCTGGAGGCTAGAGGCGAGGACGGCGGCCACACCCCGGAGCGTCTCGGCCATCCGCCGCTGCGACCGTTCGGCCTCGAACAGGCGGGCGTTCTCCACGGCCATGCCCACCTGGCTGGCGATGGCCTCCAGAAACGCGATCTCCCGGGACGTGAACTCGTGGGGGGCATGGCTCATTGCGCTGAGCACACCGACCACCCTCCCACGGACGCGCATCGGGATCAGGGCCATCGCCTGGATTCCCTCCTCAGAGAAGGCAGGGACGGCGAGACGGGGGTCGTCTCGGACCTCACCTGTGATGAGGGGCTCTCCTGTGCGGACCACGTGGCCGGAGAGCCCTCGGTCAATGGGGATACGGACCCCCACGTAGGAGTTCCTGAGGCCGCGCTGGGCGCGGATCATCAGTTCGCCCTTCTGCTCGTCCAGCAGGCTGACGGCCGCCGCCTCGACGACCAGGGCGCGGACGACCTCGTCGATGGCTGTGTTCAGCACCTCCTCCAGATCGAGAGTCTGGCTCAACCGGGCGGCGATGGCGTTGAGCGCGGCCATCTCCTCCGCCCGCCGACGGGCTTCGGCGTAGAGGCGGGCGTTCTGCAGAGCGACCGCTACCTGGCTGGCGACGGCGGTGAGGAAGGTCAGGTCCTGCTTGGTATAAGCGTGGGCTTGCTTGCTCTGCACCGAGAGAGCCCCGATGACCTCGTCGCCGAGGATCAGGGGGACGACGAGCAGGGAACGAATCCCCGCCTCACCGACGACAAGCGGCCGCACACCGGGCGGGAGCGATTCGTTCTCCACATCACCCACCAGCAGAGGCTCCCCCCGCCGAAGCACCCAGCCGACGACGCCGTCCAGGCCGACCGTCTGATCATAGAGCCACCGGTCCTCCTCCACGATGAGGGGAACTTCGATCACGTCGGCCTCCCGACTCCACAGAGCGATGTAGAAGTGGGAAGCGGGAATGAAGTGGCGGATCTCCTGGTGGATAACCCGGATCAGTTCCCTCAGATCGAGTACAGAGATGATCGCCTGCCCGATCTCGTAGAGAATAGAGAGTTCGGTCAGATGGCGACGGAGGTTCTCGTGGAGACGGGCGTTCTCAATAGCGTTCGCCAATTGGCCGGCCATCGTCTGAAGGACAGAGATATCCTCCTCGGTGAACGCGGCCGGCTGGGCCGATTGGATGGTCATTGCCCCGATCACCCGTCCTCTGCTGATCAGAGGCAAGGCGATCTCGGATCGCGTCTCCGGCAAGAGGGGGTTGTCGAACCGAACCGCCTCCCTGCCCACGTCCAGGGCGATGCGGGCTTCGCCGTGGGCGATGCACCAGCCGATCATCGACTTGCCGTCGACCTTGAGCCGGTGGCCCGCCTCCAGCATACGGCGACCCGCCTCCCCCGTGCCAGCCCGGAGCACGGCCCACTCCTCGCTCTCATCGAGCAGGAAAAGGCCGACGTAGTAGAGGTCGAACCGCTCACGGATCAGTTCGACCGCCCGCGAGATCAGGCGCTCCACGTCGAGGATACCCGTCGCGTCCCGGGTGATCTCCGCAGCCGTCTGCAACTGGATCGCCCGTCGCCGGGTCTCGGCTAGAAGGCGGGCGTTCTCAAGGACCCCCGCCACCTGCCCCGACATCGTCATCGCCAGGTTCAACTGTTCCTCATCCAGCCGCTGCTCCGCCCGCAGGTCGCCCAACTCGATCACGCCAACGATCCGCCCTTTAGTCATCATCGGGAGCACGATGAGGGTCTTGATCTCACGGGCCCGCAGGTAGGCCTTCTCTTGCTCTTTCAGGACCAGGTCGCTCACCACGACCTGAAGGGGCCGCTGGCTTTCGATCGCCTGGTAGATGAAGGGGCGCTCGCGCACGGAAACGACCGCCTTCTCGTCCCGAGAGCGGAACCCCCCTCCCCCTGAATCGTAGCGGAGATCGGCAATCGTGCGCATCACGCCGGTCTCGGGCTCGAACAGAGAGATCCGTGCCCTTTCCACGCCGAAGGCCTGGATGAACTGACGGGCGGCCAGGTGCGCCAGATCGGCCGGCTCCGTGGAGAGAGCGGCCGCCTGGGCCACCTGGAAGAGACGTTCCAGAGCGAACGTGCGATGGCGGGCCTGTTCGAGGAGAGAATGGCTTTCGATCGCCGCGGCGACGAGGTGAGTGACCGCCATCGCCAGGTCCAGGTCCTCCTGAAGAATATGGGGTTGGTCTAACATCAGGGCGACAACCCCGCGCAGCAACCCACCCGCAACGAGGGGGAGACCCACCAGGCTGGCGATCCGGCCGACCTGGAGACCCTTGTGGATCACCTCCGGGCTGAACACCCTCCCGGCCACCTCCTGCAGGTCCTTCATTTCGAGAGAGACGATAGGGCGGCCCTGCTTTAACCGATCGTACCATTCGATGGGGATCTGGGAGAGGGGAAAACTGACCCCCACCGCCGAGGTGCCCAGGATGGCCTTCAGGCTGTTGCGCAAGGGGACATCCTCATCGAGGTCCACCAGGTGCAACTCCCCCTCCTCCGGGTCCAACACCAGAAAGAGGGCGTCCACAGCCCCCCTCACAGCGGTCCGCAACACCTCCCGGGCCTCTTGGAAGATCTCGATTAGGCCTCGCTCTTCGGCAATTGCAGCGGCGATCCGTTGGAAGGCCTGGGCCCGCTGTTGGAGCCGTTTCTCGTGGGTCAGGTCCCGAAAGACGACGAACACACCGGCGAAACGGCCTTCTTCGAAAATAGGAGTGGCGAAGACCCAGACCGGGAACACGGAGCCGTCCTCGCGCATCACGCGCGCCTCGTACTGGCTGGCGATGCCGTGGGGACGCTTCGAGGTTTCGGTAACGACCCGCTCACGGTCGTCTGGGTGGATGAACTCCAAGGAAGATCGACCGAGGAGGGCCTGAGGAGATCCCCCTAGGATCTGGGCAGCGCGCGGGCTCACATAGATGAGGCGGGTCTCTGGATCCTCAATCACGACCCCCTCTTCGATCTGCTCCAGGACGCGGGCGTAGAAAGTGGACTCGAGCGTATGCCTTTGCTGCGCCGTCAACGCGCTCAGTATCGCGGGCAGATGGGGAAGCCAGGTCGGGTCCTTCGGGAGACACCAACAGATGTGCTGCTCACAAGCCGCGGTGAACCGGGCCGCATCGCGAGAGGTGACGAGAACGACGACGGTCGCTGGGGGCTCCGGGACCGGCACCAGGTCGGCCGCGACGATGAGGATATCGGTTTCCCTCCAGGGTGGGGACTGGGGGATTGCCTCGTATGCGACGGCCCGGAAACCGGCGTGGAGAAGCGTTCTCTCGATCTGCCCACGCCAGGCCGGATCCGGATCGACCACCCAGGTCGTTGGTTCTTCCATCAGCGCTCGTTCTCTCACCCCATACGCCAACACGCCGGTCTACCCAGTCCCCACGGCCCCTTTCCAACACCGAGGTCCGGCAGCCATGGGGAGTCCCACGCTTCCCCGGCGTCCCCTGGAGCCTGGCGATCGACCAGGTGGGGCAGTCAGCACCCGAAGGAGACCACCGAAAGCCTCTTTCGTCCCCCTAATTGTACCATAAAATTGCAGTCTTGACCGCTAGGGATATATCCGAATCAGCAAAGAGCCTTGATCCAGCGGTAGAAATCGGTGAGGGATCCCACCCCCAGCACCTCCTCTGCCTGGGGCTCTCCTTCAGACCCGGCGATCCAGTACCCCTTCATACCGATCTGAAGGGCGGGGAGGATGTCCATCTCCCAGTCGTCGCCGACCATCAGGCACTCTTCAGGAGCGCGACCCAGCCGTTGGGCGATCTCCAAGTAATAGGCGGGGTGCGGTTTGGTGGCGTGCATGTCCTCGTAACTCGTGATGAGGTGGTAGGGGAACTCAGAGGGGGGAATGCCAGCCCACTCCAGTCGCTGCTCGATGGCGGTGCGGGGGAAAAGAGGGTTGGTGGCGATGACCACCTGGAATCCCTGGGCGAAGGCCCACTCCACCAGCGGACGGGCCGTGGGGTCCTGCTGGGTGAGGCTCCGCAATTGGGGAAAACGGGTCCGATAGAACTGCTCGAAGACCGGCTCCAGTTCGCGGCGGGTCCGGCCCAGGGCGGGAAAGAACACCCGATCAAACGCCTCCATGTTGGTGCGGGAGGGATCGGTGTCGTTCATCATCGCCCGGGTGGCCCGCATCAGGTGGGCGATGAGGATATCGGGGGGGAAGTGATCGGCCATAAACTCGGCCAGCGCGGACAAGTAGGCCGGGACGAACGTCTCCATGTCGTTCCGCAGGAGGGTGTTGTCCAGATCGAGCAAAAGGGCTTTGATCCTCATCCCTTCCTCTCTTTCGATTCCGCTGGGGTCAACACTACACTGGCCTCAGGGTGGCACCGACCGCAACCGACGTAAGGATTCTCCACCGACACCTGATACCGCTCGCAGTACGCCGTCACTTCGACCCGAGACCGGAGCCAGCGTCGAGTCCGGCGGGCGTCCAGCCGCATATGGGGGCATCGGTTAGCCCGCAGGATGTCCGGCACCGGACACACCCCACAGAGCCGGGGCCGCCATTCTTCCTGACTCAACAACCGACAGTCCTGGACGGCCCGCCCTCGGTGGAAATCCTCGTAGTAGTACTTACACTCCCGACCCGCTGGTGTTTGCACTGTTCTCCTTTGGATCCCGCGTTCGGGGTTCTACGTTCCACGCTCTACGTGCTGCGCGCTGGGTCTTGCTTCTACCCTCCGTCCCCTCGCCTACTCCTCCCCCGTCGCCTCCACCAGCGCCCTCAGATCCGCCTCCATCGCCGCCATCTCCCTGCCATAGCAGGTCCAATCCCCCTGCCGGAGACATTCCTGAGCGGCCTGGTAATGGTCCCAGGCGGAGCGGGCCAGCGCCCCCACGTCGCTGGACGGAGGGGCCTCAACCTCTCCTGGCGGCCCTTCCGTCACCGGCTCACCGGAGAGGACCTGGGCCAGCGCTTCCTCCAGATCCTTCCCCATCGCCACCCGGTTGCCGTAGGCCACCAGCACCCGCTTCAACTCCGGCAGCCGCCCTGCCTGCGCCTGAAGGTAAAGGGGCTCCACGTAGAGCACCGTATCGTCGATGGGGATCACCATCATGTTGCCCCGAATGACCTCGGACCCCTGCTGGTTCCACAGGGTCAACTGCTGCGAGATGTAGGGATCCTGATCGAACCGGGCCTCCACCTGCATCGGCCCGTAGATCAACTCCTGCTTGGGGAACTTGAAGACCCCCAGTTGACCGTAGTCCGGCCCATCGGAATCGGCATATAGCCAGGCGATCATATTCCGCCGCCCGTTGGGGACGTAGGGGCGGATCATCAAGAACTCGACCTCCTCCTCTCCGGGCAGTTGCATCACCACGTAATATGGGGCCATCTCCTGCTCGTAGGCCTCGAACAGTTCGGTCGGCACGGTCCAGAGGTCCTCCTTGTTATAAAAGACCTGGGGATCCTCCATATGGTAGGCCGCGTACGCCTCCGCCTGGACGCGGAAGAGTTGCTCCGGGTATCGCCAGTGGTCGCGCAGCGACTGCGGCATCTCCTCCAGCGGGGTGAATAGGGTGGGGAAGATGGCCTGATAGGTGCGGACGATGGGGTCGTCGGGGTCGACCACATAGAAGG
The DNA here is from genome assembly GCA_011192125.1 of Thermoflexia bacterium. Lineage (GTDB taxonomy): Bacteria > Chloroflexota > Anaerolineae > B4-G1 > DUEL01 > DUEL01. Next base: position 16,052 of record DUEL01000024.1, on the reverse strand, counting down.
TCGTCTCGCCCGTGTAGGCATCGATGGCCACTTTGACGCTGTTGCGGATGTAGTTTACCCCCTGAACGGGCTCGGAGTAGGGGAAACGGTCGGTCCAGGCATAGGCGTCGTACAGCCAGACGAGGCGCCCCTCGGCGATGACCAAGTAGGGATCGGGATCGTACCAGAAGATGGGGGCCAAGGTCCAGACCCGCTCGCTCAAGGTGCGGTGGAAGAGGATCCGGCTCTCGGGGAGAACGGCCCCGGAGAAGAGGATCTGGGAACTGTCGAACCGGAGGGCGAAGGCGACGCGCCGCCAGAGCCCTCTCAACGACACGCCATCCGGTCCCTCGTAGCGGGTGTACACGTTCTCGTCGCCGCTGGGACGGTCAAATTCCTTCTCGACGGTGTTCACAATGATATAGTTGGTGGTGGACTCGCCGAAGTAGATCTCCGGTCGAGTGATCTCCAGCGTGGGATCGGTGCTCTGGGGAGGAATGTCGCGCACCAGGAAGTGGGGCATCCCCTCCTCCGTCACCTCGTTGACCGGGCTGAGGCAGACTCCGTAGCCGTGGGTGAAGACCAGGTGGCGGTTCACCCAGGTCTGGGCCTGCTCCGGCAACTGGTTCACGTCCAACTCCCGCGCTGCCAGCATTACCTCCCGCAGCTGTCCATCGATCACGTACCGGTCCACATCGACGTCATTAAAGGTATAGTAGAGGCGGATCTCCTGCAACTGCCCATAGGTGGTCAACAGCGGTCGCCAGTCCCAGAGGCGGATGTTCCGGATGGTGAGGGCCTCCGCGTCCAGGACCTCCTGAGTCAGCGCGCCCTCGGCGGGGAAGTCGTACTCCTGCACGTCCGTCAGGCCGAAGGCGTAGCGGGTGAAGGCGATGTTGTACTCGATGTAGGGCCGCTCCACCGCCAGTTCGTTGGGAGCGACGACGTACCGCTGGAGCAGGGCAGGGTAGGTCGAACCGGCCACGATGGTCAGCACCGTCAGCAGGACCGCACCGCTCAGCAGCCACCGCCGGCGGAGGAAGGAGTTGAGCAGGACGGCGATCCCGAGCAGGAAGAAGACGGCGGTGTAGGCGTGGTAGAAAGGCAGGCGGGCGTGGATGTCGGTGTAGCCAGCCCCAAAGACCACCCCGCGGGCGGAATCCARGATGCCCAGGCGGGACAACTGGAACCRGAGGCCGAGCAGGAAGAGGGGMAGRGCAGCCAAGATGGAGAGATGACGYCGAGGRCCRGGCCACCGYAGRRCCCGCCGYGCGCYGTAGAKCASCGCCGTYCCTATCAGGGYCAACARCRCCAGRCCYATCCACCAYCCCACCAGGAAACGGTAGAAGGGGAGTCTGAACACGTAGAAGGCGGCATCCAGGCCGAAGATGGGATCGGCGATGCCGAAGGGAGCGGCGTGACGGGCCAAGAGGTAACTCAGCCACTCCCCGGCGGCCCAAGACCCCATCATCAAGGTGACGACGGCGGCAGCGATGGCTGCCAGCACGGTCAGCCCGCCGCGTGGCAACCGGATCCGTCGTCCCTCCGGGGTGACCACCTCCGGAGCTGAGGCCAACAGGCGGTTGGGGATCAAGAACCAGTTGGCCCCCACGAAAGCCAGAGCCACCAGTGCCCCCACCGCGTACATCCCGATCTGGGCCGCCAGTCGGGTCTGGTACACGGGAAGATAGCCGAGACTGTCGAACCAGAGCCAGTCGGTGTAGAGCCTAGCCCATAGTTCAACCAGACCGGGGAGGAAAAAGAGCAGCGCCAGGACTCCGACAGGGATCAGGACAGCCCATCCGATTCTTCTCTTCACCGTTTCCCCCTTCTCCTACGACGGCTCCGTGTGGACGATGACCTGGCGGACGTGGGGGAGGCGATGGTAGAGACGACGCTCCAGTTCGCTGGCGATGCGATGAGCCTCCTCGACGGAGGTCTCGCCATCGATCTCGCAGTGGAGGCTGATCAGGTAATGCCCGTCGCTGTAACTGACCTCCACCTGGTGGCATCCGGCGACGCCGCTCACCTCCTGGACGGCCTCCTCCACCGCCGCCTCCACCCGCTCCCGCATTCGGGGGTCCTCATCCAGGCCAACGACGCCGCCACGCTGCGGCTCGATGTGAGTGACCACGCGAGCGGTACCAGGGATCGTCTGGCGGATATCTCTCTCCAGGCGAGAGGCCAGGTCGTGGGCCTCCCGCAATGAGAGGCTCCCTTCCACTTCACAGTGAAGGTCCACCACCAAACCGTTCGTCCCCTGGCGGACGAAGACCTGATGGACCGGTAAGCCGTACCGCTGAGCCAGAAGGACGATCTGTTCGACAGGGGTCTCGTCGGGGCGGGGGACCGGCTCCACGTGGACCACTACGTCCACCGGCGCCAGTTGCGATTGGAGGGTCTCCTCCACCGCGGAGGCGACCTCGTGCGCCGTCTCCACCCCGGCAGCGCGGTCCACCCCGATGGTCACATCGGCGAAGGTCTTGGCCCCCACGCGGCGGACCCGCAGCCCGCGACAGGCGAGGACACCGTCCACGCCCTCCACCATCCGCCGGACCCGCTCCGCCAGGTCCGCTGGCTCTCGGTCCAGCAGCGCGTCCACCGCCTCCCGTGCCAACCGCAACGCACCGACCAGCACCACCACGGCCACCACCAGCGCCGCCAGCGGGTCGGCCCAGGGGATCCCCCACTCGACGAAGAGAAGGCCGGCGATGACCAGGCTGGAACTGAGGATGTCGCCAGTGAAGTTGAGAGCATCGGCGGCCAGGGCCTGGCTGTGATAGCGACGGGCGGTCCGACGCAGGATCGCCGTCCGCACCAGGTCCACCCCGATGGAAAAGAGCATAATACCGATGGCCACGCCAGGGTAACGGATCCCTGCCTCGCCCGTGGTCAGACGCTGGATCGCCTGGTAGGCGATGCCGCCGCAGGTCAGGACCAAGAGCGCTGTCTCGAAGAGGGCGGATAGGCTCTCCACCTTACCGTGACCGTAAGGATGGTCCTCGTCAGGGGGACGCTCAGCGAGACGGACGGCCAGGTAGGTCATCAGCGTGGTCACCAGGTCCAGCCCGTTGTCGGCCGCCTGGGCCAGAACCGCCAGACTTCCGGTGACCAGGCCGATGATCAGTTTGGAGGAGGCAAGGAAGGCAGAGGTGAGGACAGAGCCTAGAGCGACCGCCTGCTTCTTCCGTGCAGCACGATCCTGCTCTGCGGTACGGCGGGGGGCGGTGGACATCGCCTGGTCAATCGGATCACACCCGGGTAACATACTCGCCAGTGCGGGTGTCCACACGGATGGTGTCACCCGTCTGCACGAAGAGGGGAACCTGGACCTCGAGGCCCGTCTCCAGGGTGGCCTTCTTCGTCACGCTGGTCGCCGTGTCTCCGGCCACCGCCGCTTCAGTATCCACCACCTCCAGATCCACCGTCGTCGGCAGTTCGACCTCCAAGGGTTGCCCTTCGTACACGGCGATCACCAGTTCCATCCCCTCTTTCAAATAGCCGGTCTGCCCCTCCAGGGCGGAGGCGGGCAAGGCCATCTGGTCGTAGGTCTCGGTGTCCATAAAGTAATAGAGGTCGCCATCGTTGTAAAGGTACTGGACCCCACGTCGCTCGATGCGAATCTCCTGGACTCGGTCGCCGGAGAGGAAGTTGCGCTGAATGGTAGCGCCGGTGCGGAGGTTGCGAAGTTTAGTGCGGATAATAGCGTTGCCCCGGCCAGGCTTGTAGTGCTGGTACTCCAGCACCTTGTACAGTTCGCCGTCAAGAATGAAGGTCGTACCACGGCGAAGGTCGTTCACATCGATCATCCCATCCTCCTTGTCACTGTGCTTTGAAGGGATTATACCAGCCTTGGGGGGGTCGTCAAACTTACGGCCTGGCCTTTGGACAGGGGTTCGGACACATCTGATCCGCCCCGCCGTAAACAGGCGGGGCTGGCGGGAAATCGACCTAGCACCGGCTCTTCAGACCGGTGCTAGGCCCGTCGAGAAGGAGTCTCACATCCGATGTCCGAACTCCTGTTTAAACCCCAGTACGGTCTCCAAGGTTCGGACACCCCCTTCCCGACGGCCGGAAGCCGCGGCTACGGGAGGCGAAGTCGCCCTTTCGGCGGCCCTCCCCCCTCCCCGCGGGCGGGGGAGAGCCTGGCGAAGGCCGGGCTTTGCCCCCCGCAGGGGCACAGCGCGCTGCGCCCCCATTCCCAGCCGCCAGGCGCGAGGCCGCCTATGTCCGAACTCCCGTCCGAAGGTCGGTACAGCGGCCCGCTGGACAAGACCGACAAAAGGGACTATAATCGCCCCACTCAAGCCGGAAAAAACTCTCCAGTCAAGGGATCTATGCGCTGTCCGGATTGTGGCTATGAGGTGCCAGAGCACCTCGCGCTCTGCCCTCAGTGTGGCTTGAACGTCGAAGAGACCCAGCCGATCAAGCGACGAAAGAACCGCCCGGTTCGCCGCCTGATCGACCTGGAGGAGACCATCCCCATCCCTCTCCCTCAACAGGAAGAAGAGGCACCCCCTTCCCCTACCCTCTGGCAACGGGTCCGCTTTGTACTCGTCTCCCTCTTCATCTTCCTGGCGATGCTGCTCCTCTCCAGTGCTCTCGGGATCTACGCCGGGTACAGGCAGGGGGAGATCGAACGGGCAGCCCGCAGCGCCACCGCAGCAGCCGACCACTATGCCCGCGGCCTGGCCTACCTGGACAGCGGGGAGTACGAGCGGGCCATCGCCGAGTTCCGCTACGCCCTCCAACTCAACCCGGACGATCCTCTGGCCGCCCAGGGGCTGGATGAGGCGATGGCGCGGCTGGCCGCTCGCCCCACTCCCACCTCCCAGGCACGGGAGGACATCACCGCCGAACTGTTCGCCCGCGGGGAGGCCGCCTTCCAGGCCCAGGATTGGGAACCGGCGATCGAGGCGCTGAGCCAGTTGCGCGGCTTCGACCCCGACTACCGCCGGGACGAGGTAGAGGAGATGCTCTGCACTAGCCTCTACCGGTATGGGATGGCCCTCCTGAGCGAGGAGGGGGAGGACGCCCCCCTGGAAAAGGGCATCTTCTATCTCGACCAGGCCCAGCAGATCTGCCCGCTCCCCCAGGAAGCGCTCTGGGAGCGGGAAATGGCCCACCGATACCTGACCGCGCTGGGCTACTGGGGGGTGGACTGGGAGCAGTGCATCCGGCGGTTCGAGGAGTTGTACACCCTGGCCCCGGCCTACCGCGACGTTTACACCCGCCTCTACCAGGCCCACGTCCTCTACGGCGACCTGTGGGCCGAGGAGGGAGAGATGTGCCCGGCAGCGGCCGAGTACGCCCGCGCGCTGGAACTCCTGCAGAGCGACGTCCTGCAACAGAAGCGGGACCAGGCGGCCGAGGTGTGCGCCGCCGCCACGCCGACACCGATCCCGCCGATCACCGGGACTCTGCCCACCACCAACACCTACACCATCCCCGACTTCCGGGTCGGGCGGCTGGCCTACCCCGCTTATAACCCCCAGACCGGGCTGTACGACATCTACATCCTCGTCGCAGGCGGCGGCGGGCCGGTCCGTATCGCCGCAGGGGCCGACCAGCCCTCCTGGCTCTGGGGAAGCGACCGGCTGATCTACCGCAACCTCCTCGCCCCTGGCATCTCCCTCACCCAACCCGGTGGGCAGCCGGTGACGCTTCGAGCCGACCCCGGTGCGTCCTCCCCCACCCTCTCCCCAGACGGGAGCCGGTACGCCTACGCCGCGCAAGACGGCTACATCTACATCGCCCGTACAGACGGGACCGGCGAGCCGGAGCCGGTAGCGCCGGGATGGGGGCCGGCCTGGGGGCCATCGGGCCTGTTGGCGTGGACCGGCTGCGACGACGAGGGGTGCGGCATCTTCATCGACAACCCGGACGACGACCAGCCCCCCCGCAGGCTGACCAGCGATCGGAACGACATCGGCCTCCACTGGCACCCCAACGGCGAGATGCTGGCCTATATGTCGGACCATGCCGGGGATTGGGACCTCTACCTCCTGCACATCAGCGGGGGCGTGCAGGTCCTGGTGGACACGCCGGACATCGACGCGCTGCCCGCCTGGGCGCCCGACGGCTCCGCGCTCATCTTCGTGGGCTACCGGGACGACCAGTGGGTGATCTACCTGGCGGACCCCAACGGGGCGAACGCCCGCCCGATCATCTCTCTCGGAGACACGATGCCCGGCTGGACGAACCAGCGGATCTCCTGGGCACCTTGACGGAAGAGCCTAACAGCGGTATACTTTAACCACAGAGGCATAGAGGACACAGAGAAACCTTTGATAGAGAGATCCTTTGGAACTCTGCGCTCCCTGTGTCTCTGTGGTGAGAACGAAGCATCGGGGCGTGGCGCAGTTGGAAGCGCGCTGCGTTTGGGACGCAGAGGTTCGCCGGTTCAAGTCCGGCCGCCCCGACTGACACGCGGGCGTTGCAAAATGGTATTGCCGCAGCCTTCCAAGCTGCTGTTGCGGGTTCGATTCCCGCCGCCCGCTCTACCTACCGCTGGTTGCTGGGTGAGGGCCGCTCCAGCAACCAGCGATTGATGTCCATCCGGGCCCGTAGCTCAACGGTCAGAGCAACCGGCTCATAACCGGTTGGTTGCAGGTTCGAATCCTGCCGGGCCCACCATCGCCCCCGGTCTCTCGGCCGGGGGCGGATCGTCTCCGAGAGCGTGAGTAAGTCGGGCATAGATAAGAGCGTAGGTAACGTGGGTAAGGGCGTAGATAAAGGTGCGGATAAGGGTGCAGGTAAGGGCGCAATTCAGTTGCGCCCTTACCTGCACCCCACCCACACCCCCGCCCACACCCGCACCCTGATCCACACTCGTACCACCACCCCAAGGAGTATCCCCGATGACTGCACCGCAGGTATACCTGAAAAAAGGACGTGAGCAGTCGGTGCTGCGCCGCCACCCCTGGATCTTCTCCGGAGCGATCGGACGCATTGAGGGAAACCCCGCCAACGGGGATGTGGTGGAGGTGTACAGCGCGGGCGGTCAGTGGCTGGCCCGCGGCACCTACAGCCGCCGCTCCCAGATCGCCGTCCGGCTGCTCACCTGGGATCCCGACGAGACGATCGACCCCGCCTTCTGGCGTCGGCGGCTGGAGCGGGCGATCGGAGCCCGCACCGCCCTCGCCGACGACCCCTCCACCACCGCCTACCGGCTGGTCCACGCCGAGTCGGACGGGCTGCCCGGCCTGATCGTCGACCGGTATGCCGACTTCCTGGTCGTCCAGTTCCTGACGACGGGGGTAGAGAAGCAACGGGGGCCGATCCTGGACGCCCTCGGCGACCTGCTCTCCCCCCGGGGGATCTTCGAGCGGTCCGACGTGGAGGCCCGCGAGAAGGAGGGGCTGCCCCTCCGGACCGGCCGGGTACGAGGGAAAGAACCGCCCCACCTCGTGGAAGTGCTGGAGAACGGACACCGCTTTTGGGTGGACCTGCGGTCCGGTCAGAAGACCGGGTTCTACCTCGACCAGCGGGAGAACCGGGCCCGACTGCCCGCCTTCTGCGAGGGGGCCGAGGTGCTGGACGGGTTCGCCTACACCGGCGCGTTCGCCGTGTACGCGGTGGCGGGCGGCGCGAGCCGGGTGACGCTGGTGGAGGCCTCCGGGATGGCACTGGGGACGGCCCGGCAGAACCTGACCCTCAACGGGGAGGAGATCGGGCGGCACGAGTTCGTCGAAGGGAACCTCTTCCGCGTCCTCCGGCGGTTCTGGAACGAGGGGAGGACCTTCGACGTGGTGGTGCTGGACCCGCCGAAGTTCGCCCCGGCGGTCAAGGATGTCGAACGGGCGGCCCGGGCCTACAAAGACGTCAACCTGCTGGCCTTCCGGCTGCTCCGCCCCGGCGGGGTGCTCTTCACTACCTCCTGCTCCGGCGCGATCCGCGCCGACCTGTTCCAGAAGATCGTCTTCGGCGCGGCGCTGGACGCGGGGCGGGATGCCCAGATCATCGGCTACCTCCACCAGTCGGCCGACCACCCGGTAGCGTTGACCTTCCCGGAAGGGGCCTACCTGAAGGGGCTGATCTGCCGGGTGTGGTAGGAAGAAACCACGGAGGCACAGAGGACACGGAGAATCTTCTTAAGAGAGACTCTGTGTTCCCTGTGTCTCTGTGGTTAACCTCCCCGCCCCATCTGCGGCCCGGCAGACGTAGATGGTGGGAGGACGGCCGAAGGCTTCCTCGTAGGCCTGTGAGACGTGGGCCTGGAAGGGACCGACGACATCGGCATCGACCAGGGCCACCACGCACCCGCCGAAGCCAGCCCCGGTCAGCCGCGCCCCGTAGCATCCCTCGAACACCCACGCCGCCTCCGCCAACCGGTCCAACTCCGGCGAACTGACCTCGTAGTCGTCCCGCAGGCTCTCGTGGCAGCGCCGCATCGCCCACCCCATCCGCTCCAGGTCCCCGGCCCGCAGCGCTTCCACGGCTCCCAGCACGCGGGCGTTGTCGGTGACGACGTGGCGGGCCCGCTTCCGCAGCACCTCCGGCAGGTGGTGCTGGACCCGCTCGAAGTCCCCCGGGGAGACGTCCCGCAGGGCACGGATGCCCGGAAGGTGCCGGGAGAGGATGCGGACCGCCTCCTCGCACTCCTGCCGACGGCGGTTGTACTCCGACGCGGCCAGTTCCCGCCGCACGCCGGTGTCCATCACCACGATGGCAACTCCCTCCGGTAGCGGGACCGGCTCCACCTCCAACGTGCGGCAGTCCAGAAGCAGCGCGTGGTCGGCCCGCCCCCAGACCGACGCCATCTGGTCCATCACCCCACACCGCACACCCACGTACTCATTCTCCGCCCGCTGGCAGAGGAGCGCCAGCCGGGTGCGGTCGATGTCGAGGCCGGAGAGAACCTGCCAGGTCCAGGCGAAGGCCACCTCCACCGCCGCCGACGAGGAGAGCCCCGCCCCGACCGGCACCTCAGAGGTCAGCACCGCCTGCATCCCGACGAGGGGGAACCCCTCTTCCTCCAACGACCAGGCCACCCCGCGGGGGTAGTCGGCCCAGCCGCCAGCGGGGGGAGGGACCGGCAGCGGGAAACGGGACTCCTCTCCCAGGTCCAGCGCGACGACGTGGACCTGGGGCCGATCCAGCGGGGAGGCCGCCACCCAGGCGGCTCGGTCCACCGCCGCCGGGAGGACGTATCCCTCGTTGTAGTCGGTGTGCCCTCCCAGCAGGTTGACCCGCCCCGGCGCGCGGACCACCACCGCCGGTTGATGCCCAAACCGCTCCACGAACGCCTGAACCACCCGCCCTTTCCCGACTCGCCTCCTCACGACCGTCTCCCCCCCAATCACTCGGTTCCCCAATCCGCCCAACCCCCTTCCCCCACCTCCACATCCGGCAGCACCCCCCGCTCCACCAACGCCTGCGCCAGCCGGGGCCAGTCGCCCGGAGCGACGAGCGCGGCCGTCGGCCCCAGGACCTCCCGGATGTACCGGCGTGTGGCAGGAGCGCTGGTCAGTTCCCGCAGCAGGCTCTCGTCGCGCACGCGGAGGAGGATCCCTCGGGTCAGCCGGACCTCGGCTCCCCGGCGTGCCCATCGGGCCAGGGCCGGCCGCAGCGTTCGCGGGACCTCGCCGCCAGTCGCCTCCTCCAGAAAAGCGACGATCCGCTCCAGAGAGATGCGCTGCCGACGCGCCCGTTCCAAGGAGGTGGGGGTGATTCGGTAGAGGTAAGGATCGCCCGTGCGGACCCAGTCCGCCACCCGGCTCAACTGGAACCGCTCGTACCGGCGACCAGGGGGGGCCAGGACCGTCAGGTCGGGCCGGACGACCAGCGGGGGCGGCTCCGGTCGGACCGGCGGCTCGCCCCTCCCCAAGAAGGCGGCCCCGTCCGGGGAGAGACGAAACACGGTCGGCGGCTCCCCATCCCTGTCGGCCCCCAGATCCACCAGCCCCAGCCAGGACATCGGACCGGTGATCAGGTAGCGGATCAGCGCGCCCTCCACCGCGTCCCACGACTCAAAGCCGCTCAAGTATTGACCCGTGGACGCATCCCGGATGTACCAGGTGGAGTAATCGCCATCGGGCCGCTGGAAGTCGGGATCGATCTCTTTTATCGCGGCGATGAACGTCTCCAGCGCGTACCAGGTATCGGGCTTGCAGGCAGCGAGGTGGCGGAGGATCGCCTCGCGGGCCAGGACCGGGTTGTTGCGCCAGGAGCCGGTGTCGTCAGGGCGGAGGGTGGGAACGTGCCAGAGGTCGTTCCAGGTGGGGTCCTCCCGCCAGGCCTGCGCCATCGATCTACGCTGCTCCCAGGCGGAACCCCGCAGCCAGCCGATCACCGTCTCCGGATCGGGGCGGAGGTGGCCCGCCTCGTCGGTCCGCAACCAGCCCAGCCGGTGGGCCAGGTGGCACAGGAAACCGAACCGGTCGGGCCGATCGTCGCGGAACCGGCGGAGGAGCCGGGCCTCGTCCCGCGCCGGCCACTCCCCCTCCGGCCCCGGTCGCAGCCGATGGTTCTGTAAGTAGGCCAGCAGCGTGCAGGCATCGTCCAGCAGGCCGTCGTCGGCGGGGTGGACGATGGGAGGAGGCGGGCAAGGGGTGGGTTGGACGACAGGGGGAGGCGGAGCAGGCAAGTACGGACGCAGTTCCTCCGGCACCACAGCGACCTCCACCAGCCCGGCAGGCCCTTCCGCTAGGTCCTGAAAGACCAACCCCCAATACCAGAGCGCCTCTGCAGGAGAGACCGGGTCCTCCCAGGGGCGCTCCCGCTCCAGGCGGGCCGGTCCCATCGTGCGCACCTCTCCCCAAAAGCGGACGAAGGTCTGCCAGGGAAGTCTGCCACCTTCGGCGAGGAGGTCGGACAGGGCGCGGCGCTCCGCCTCCCCCAGCCGCTCCCAGACCGCGCCAATCCGCTCCGGACCGGTCATCCGCTCGGCGAGGGCGGCCGCCCGCTCCCGGCGGGGGCCTCGGGGCAGGTCCACCCCCCACCGCTCGGCGATGACCGAGAGGCGGATCGGGTCACAGCGGATGAGGTGCTGTTCCAGTGGGCGCATCACAAGGGTCGCAACGACGCCAGAGAGCAAAGATACAGCGCAGGGTCACAGGGTCGCCAGGCTCACTTCTCCAGCGTGAACTCCCACGCGCACCAGAACTCATCGGGGTGGGGGTCGGGCGGGCAGGCCAGGCAGCGGGTGCGGATGCGGGGATCGATCGCCCGGGCGAAGTTGGAGTACTCCACCAGCCCCACCGGCTTGCAGGGAAAGTCGGGCAACCCCTTTCGCTTCCGGGCGGCCTGGACCCGGCACTCGTTCATCCGGAAGATCAGGGTCCGTTCGTCCACCCGGACGCACTCCTGGACGTTGAGGAAGGCGTAGAGCCGAAGCCCCAGGGCCTTCTCCAGCCCATCCAGGCCGCTCCCAGGCTCGATCCCGTGCCGTTTCATAATACGGCGGGCCTCGATGACGGTGAACTGCTCCCAGGCCCGGGCGTCCAGTTCGATGGCGGCCTCCATCCCGAACCGCTCCTCCACGCCCAGAAACCAGAGACCGTCGTGGGCGATCCAGTTCTTGGCCGCGTCCTCCAGCATGTCGACCAGTTGCTCTTTGGACAGCGAGAGAAGGCGCTGGCGCAGCGCTTCACGATAGGATTCGGCATCCATCATTATGGCATCCCCGAGATCTCGAAGGTGTATCCCAGAATGGTCACGACAGCGGCAGAGGCCTCCGGGCGGGCGAACTGGAGTTCGCCTTCGCGGATCTCGCCCGCGGGAATGGTCCAGGGGAGGGGAGGTGCTGCCAACTCCAACTCCCCCGGTCCGGCGCTGGAACTGAGGGAGATATCGTCTTCAGCAACGGTGAGGTCTTCCTCGCCGGGGTTGTAGATCTCCACCTCGACGAGGAGAGTCGATCCATCCTCGCTGAGGAACGCGTCCAGCACCATCACCTCCGGAAGCGCGCTCGGCCTTGCGGGCGGGGTGTAAGGAATGGAGAACCGGGCTCGCAGTTCCGAGGTCGGTGTGGGGGAGAAGATCCAGGTGAGGAGCGGGCCGGTGAGGTCCTCAGGGACGATGTAGGCCACCGAGCCCTCCACATCCTGCCCAGGGCCGATGACGTCCGGCAACGCACCGTACCGACCCGCCTCAGCGGCGTCGGGGGAGGGGGCGTACCGGTTCCCCACATCGTCCTCCAGCATCATCAGAAAGGCGTCGGGGATCAGGGAGGTGTTGCCGGTGTTACGGACCGAGACCTCGACGAAGTAGAGCATCGTCCCTGGTGCCAGCCCCGCACCGCCCCGTTCGGCGTGCCCTTCGAGCACCACGACGCGGGCGTCCCCCACCTGCACCGGTTGGCCTACCCCAGCGGTCACCTCCCCCGTGGTGGGAGTCGGTTCCACCACCGCCTCGAAATCGGCCTGAAGCACCGTCCAAGTCGTCGGATCGAGAAGCACCAGGGTCAGCCTCGGCTGGGTCTGGTCGAACAGATCCTCCGAGCCCGCCGGGACCTCGCGGGGAAGCATAGAGAGAAAGGTGAGCGTCGTACCACCAGAGAGGCGGAGGGTGATGAGATCCCCCTTCTGGATGCTGTCCATCATCTCCCGATTCTCGTCGGTAGGCTGCAGGCCCAGGACGTAGTTGACGACGGTGCCGTAGAGCCAGACGGCCGTGTCCGGCCGGTCCGCACCGACGGCCCAGGGATCGCTGGCCTGCGGAACAGAGGGCTGGATGGGGAAGGAACGCTCTCCTACCTCCAGCACGGTCGGCACAGCCAGGGGGACCCGGCTCTCCCCTACCTCAACGAGCAGGGGTGAGATCGGCGGGGTAGGGAGCGGCGAAGCGGGCGGGGCCTCCGTAGGAGTTGCCTCTAACCCCGATCCTTCGGGGGGCGCGACGAGGGAACGAACGAGGAGAAACCCCAGGGCAAGGAGAATGAGACCTCCCAGGACCAACCCGGCGATGACAAAGGGCCGGGGCAGCGAGGGACGGGGAGTGGGAGGCCGCTTTTCCGGGGCGGATTCCGATGGCGACACAGATTGTTCGGCCATGAACGCACTCCTGGCATGGGCTGAATCCCAAGGCGGGTCAAGGCAGCGGGCCGGGCGGGATCCGGACGTGGAGGGTCGCGCCCTCCTCCCCGATCACGTAGTCGATACCCAGGTAGGGGATGCTGATCCGGACCTGTCCCTGCACGGCGACGGTGAACTGACAGCGACCCGACAGCTCGGTGAAGCACTGAGCGACCTCAGCGCCGGTGGACGTATCGTAGGCGAGCACGGGGATACCGGAGACCCCCTCGCCGGGGTCAGGGCTGTGGTCGTCGTTGGCGTCGTAATACACGAGCAGGTCCACCGGGACGAAGTGGGGGGTGGGGGTACGGGATGGGGGCGGGGGTGGAGGGGTGGGGGTGCTCAGCAACCGGATATCGAGGAGAGCCCCAGGGGGCAGGGTCGGCGTGGCGACGGGGGAGATGGGAGGCGTGGGGGTAGAGACAGGGCGGGGCGTGCGTGTCGGACGAGGCGTGGGCGTGGCGGTGGGTTGCCCCGGCACCGTCACCGAGCAGCGAAAGCTGTAACTGCTGTTCTCGACCTCGGCGAGGGGCAACCGTCCACCGTGGCCCACGAGAATGTAGAGATATCCTTCATAGTTGGAGAAATAGGAGAAACGACTCCGGTAATCCCCCAGTTCCACGTCGTCGTTGCCCCCGATGGGATTCCGGTTGGCGTCGTAGACGATGATGTTCGTATCCACCCCTGGACCCAGATCCAGCGTCTCGCACGTATAGAGGAGGCCGGGCTTGACCCAGATCTTGTAGAAATCGTTGTCCTCGGCAGCGTCTCCCCACGGCACAAAGTTCAGATCGGTGTAGGTGATATCGATGGCGAGAGTGGCCGCGTGGTCGAAATCGTAGTTCGGCTCGAAGCGGTCTGCGCCGGGGATGGGAGTGGGGGCCGGGGGAGTCGAGGTGGGGGTGGGGCCCGGTGTGGAGGTCGGGGTGGGAGTAGGAGGGTTGGCATAGGCCGTCAGGTGGTACGTACCCCCGCTGCAGTAGTTGCTGATCTGGAAGACCTTGAAGAAGTAGGGACCGGAGTCGGTAGCCACGAGCGAGACACTGGCGTCGTTCCCGTCCAGCGTGTTGGCGTCGGTGAGGATCGCCTGGCGACTGGCATTGTAGACCACGATGCCCAGGTTATAATTCCCCACCCCGTCCGGCACGGCCTCCACGTAGTAGGTCCAGTTCGGGACCGCGTTATCCAGCCGAAAGTAATCCTCCTCCGGGTTGCGCTCGTCCCCTTTGTTTCCCGTGACGAGCGCAAGGTCCTCGTAATCCGCCAGAATCGCTGCGTCGTCGAAGGAGTTGATGCCGGGCAACGCATCGGTGGTGGTGCTAGCCAGCGTGCAGGTGATCAGGAGCGACTGGGGGGAGAGTCGCCCGACGGCCTCACTGCGGGGAGGGGGAGCGGCCAGAGAGGGAGCCGATTGGTTGGGGAGGAAGACGATGAGAAGAACCAACGCCCCACATCCGATCAATACAGCCAGCCCTAAAATCCGCAGGGAATGTTTCATAACCTCTCCTCGGTCAGCCAGGCCTTGTCGTTTTCCTCCCTCACGCAATGCTACTATACCATAATTCCGAGCGACTTCAAGCGATGCCGGGCCCCCTTTTAGGATTTTTCCAGCCATCTGACACTTTTAAAGGAAGCCTCCCGCTGGTTCCCTGTTAACCAGCGGGAGGCTGGCAAACTGTCAGGTACCCAGAGGGCTTTCCAAAGAGCCCCCGCACTGCCCCTGGAGGGGGCTCGCTCTCGATGTCCGAACTCCCGCCCGAAGGGCAATACCCGCCCCTGCAGTCCTGACAAATCATGGTAGAATGGACCCCACTGGTTCGAGCCATATCTGCATTGAAAGAGGCCGAAACGGAGCTGAAAAGGGATAATGTCTCATAATGTGGTGTAAAATCGTGGTTTGACAAAAGTGGTCACCGGTGCTTCCTTGTGGGTGCGAGATAACAACCCAAGAGAAAGGAGGCGACCGATGACCGATCCCACTATAACACTGCGGGAGTACTTGCGCAACATTGGCATCGATCTGGACGGCGACTTCTTGCGGGAAGGGATTGCGCTGCTGGTGCAGTTGCTGATGGAAACGGAGGTCAGCGAGCAGGTAGGAGCGGAGCGGTACCAGCGCAGCGAAACCCGTCGGACATACCGGAATGGGTATCGGGAGCGGATGTGGGAGACGCGGGTGGGGGAGATTCCACTGCGGATCCCGAAGCTGCGGCGAGGGACGTACTTCCCGAGTTTCCTGGAGCCGCGGAGACGAGCAGAGCGGGCGCTGCTGGCGGTGATCCAGTCGGCCTATGTGGAAGGGGTGAGCACCCGGAAGGTGGACGAATTGGTCCAGGCGTTGGGGCTGACGGGGATCGACAAGAGCAAGGTTTCTCGCATCTGTCGGGAGTTGGACGAGGCGGTGGAGGCGTTTCGCAACCGGCCGCTGGAGGTGGCGTACCCCTATCTCTGGTTGGACGCGCTGTACGTGAAGGTGCGGCAGAACCATCGGGTGGTCAACATGGCGGTGGTGATCGCCATCGGGGTACGGGAGACGGGGGAGCGGGAGGTTCTGGCGGTGGACATTGGGGCCAGCGAGGAGGGAGCGTTCTGGGTGGCCTTTCTGCGCAGCCTGGTGGCGCGGGGGTTGAAAGGGGTGCAGTTGGTGATCAGTGACGCCCATCAGGGGCTGAAGGAGGCCATAGGGAGGGTGCTGGTGGGTGCGGCCTGGCAGCGGTGCCGGGTGCACTTTATGCGCAACGTGCTGGCCCACGTACCCAAGGGAGACAAGGCGATTGTGGCGGCGGCCATCCGGACCATCTTCGCCCAGCCGGACCGAGAGGCAGCCGGGCAGCAGTTGGCGGAGGTGGTGAAAGCGATGGCGTCTCGCTGGCCGAGGGCGGCGGAGGTCCTGGCAGCAGGGGAGGAGGATGTGCTGACCTATATGGACTTCCCTCGAGCGCACTGGACGCGGATCTACTCGACCAACCCCCTGGAGCGGCTGAACCGGGAGGTGAAACGCCGAACGGACGTGGTGGGGATCTTCCCCGACGAAAAGGCGGTGCTGCGTCTGGTGGG
>DUEL01000023.1 GCA_011192125.1 Thermoflexia bacterium | reverse complement strand
CGCCCCGCGCACCGAGCCAATGGTGATGATGAGGGGGCAGCCTCGCTCGGCCAAGCGGCGAATGTTGTCCTCGTACTCCACGGCGGAGCGGCTCTGAGCGGCCTCCAGTTCCACGCCCCGCTCTCGAGCAGCTTTGAGCGCCCCCTGGTAGGTGTACTGGTTAAAGCCGCCGTCGTCGAGGTGGCCCACATCGGCGACGAGACCGATCCACAGGTTACCCGACGGTCGCTTCATATCGTGCCTCCTCTCGTCGCACGCCAGCCATCAACAGTCCGATCTCCTCTTTGGTTGCCTGGTCGGCGGGCAGGATGGCCATGATCTCTCCTTCGTACATCACGGCGATCCGGTCCGAAAGCCCCAGCACCTCGTCCAACTCCGGCGAGACCAGAAGCACCGCGCATCCCTCGTCCCGCTTCTCGATGATGCGACGGTGGATGTACTCGATGGAGCCGACGTCCAACCCCCGCGTCGGCTGGGAGGCGATGAGGAGACGGATGGGGCGGGAGAACTCGCGCGCGACGATCACTTTTTGCTGGTTGCCGCCGGAGAGGTTGGCGACGGGGGTCAGCACGCTGGGGGTCCGCACGTCGAACTCCCGTACCCGCCGCTCCGCCGTGGCGATGATGGTCTCGTGGTCCATAACCCCCAGCCGCGCGAAGGGAGGAAGGTAGTAGGTGTTCAACACCAGGTTGTCGGCGACGGGGAAACTGAGCACCAGTCCGTCCTGCTGCCGGTCCTCCGGCACGTGGGCCACGCCCCGCTCCAGCACCCGGCGGGGTGAGGCGTTGGTGACGTCCTCGCCCAGGATCCGCACCCGGCCCGCCAGCGCCGGGCGCAGGCCGGTCAGCGCCTGGACCAGTTCGGTCTGACCGTTGCCCTGCACGCCAGCGATCCCCAGTACCTCGCCTGCACGGACCTGGAAGGAGATCCCCCGGACGGCCAGGTTGCCCCGGTCGTCCATCACTTTCAGCCCCTCGACCTCCAGCACCGTCTCACCGGGCCGAGCGGGGCCCTTTTGCACCTGAAGCAGCACCTCCCGCCCGACCATCATCGCCGCCAGGTCCGTCTCCGAGGTCTGAGCCGGGGTCGTCGTGCCGACCACCCGGCCGTTACGGAGGACTGTGATCCGGTCGGCGATCTCCATCACTTCCTTCAATTTATGGGTGATGAAAATAACCGACTTTCCCTGCGCTACCAGAGATCGAATGACCTTGAAGAGTTCTTCCACTTCCTGGGGTGTGAGGACCGCGGTCGGCTCGTCCAGGATGAGGATATCCGCCTCCCGGTAGAGGAGTTTGATGATCTCCACGCGCTGCTGGACCCCCACCGGCAGCGTTTTGATGTAGGCATCTGGGTCCACCTCCAGGCCGTACTGCTCGGAGATCTGGCGGATCCGCTGGGCGGCGGTCTCCCGGTCCAAAAAGATCCCGTTCTTGATCGACTCCACGCCCAGCATCACGTTCTCGGTGACGGTGAGCACCGGCACGAGCATGAAGTGCTGATGGACCATCCCGATGCCCAGAGCGATGGCGTCGTTCGGCTCGTGGATCTCCGCCTTGCGGCCCCGTACATAAATCTCCCCCTCGTCGGGGGTGTAGAGCCCGTAGAGGATGTTCATCAGCGTGGTCTTTCCTGCCCCGTTCTCACCCAGCAGGGCGAGGATCTCCCCTTCTTCCAGTGTGAGGTCGATGTGATCGTTGGCCAGGACGCCGGGGAACCGTTTGGTGATTCCTCGAAGTTCCAGCACCGGAGGCATACGCTCCTCCTTAAAAATACCAGGTTACGGCCGTGAGGTCGCGGGGAGGAACGCCGATCTCCTCTTCCGCGCCCTTCGCGCCTCTACGGCTCCGTTCACACCTGACGGACTGCGAACGCCGTGATGGCGATCCCCAGAGCCATGACCAGAAGCCCGGGGAGCGTGTAGCGAAGCCATAGGATCAGGATGTAACCGACGTTTCGGAGTCGGACGGGGAGGGGGTAGGAACGGGCGTTGGTTATGCTCGCCCGCAGCCGCTCGTCCTCGCCGAAGCGGCCCAGGCCGCGAAAGACCAGGACTCCCCCAAGAGCGGTCACGCCGAGCCCCGCCAGGGCGAGGATGAACCAGCCGACGGCGATCAGGCCGGCACGCAGGCCCCCCTGCGCGATGGTGGGGGCGAGGGTGTCGTGCCAGAAGGACCAGAGGCAGGAACCGATCAGCGCCAGCAGGCCCAGCGCGAGAATGGCGAGGACAATCCGATCTTGGAGGCGGGACGAGCGGTCCTTACCCTCCACGAAATACTCCTATCGAACCGCCAAAGGTGCAAGGTTTCTTTAGAGTTGCTTAGGCTCTGCGGTAAATTTTGGTCACCGCCCATCGGCAACGCTTGAGAGGGAGATCGTCCGCGTCTCGATGGTAACGGTTTGCTGCGCCTTTTGGAAAGGGGGGCGGCATCGATCTGCCGACGCCGCCCCCGCTCTCTCATCGGGCCGTCTACTGATTCAGCGAAGCCAGGTAAGCATCCCAGCCGGTGTCGATGGTGCCGTCGATGATGCCCTGCTTGATCTGCTCCAGTTCGGCCTTCAGGTCGTCCGGCACGTCGTCGTCGAACTCATGGAAGGGGGCGATGCCCACGCCGCCGTTGGACAGGGTGCCGACGTAGGTGCCGCCCTCGAAGGTGCCCTCGACGGCCATCTTGATGGCGTCCCGCACGGCGATGTGCATGTTCTTCATCACGCTGGTCAGGACCACCGGGCAGTACTCCTCGGCGCTAATGCACCAGTCGGTGTCCACGCCGATGAGCATCGTGCCGGGATGCTCCTGGACCGCGGCGGCGGTGCCCAGACCCACCGGCCCGGCCACCGGCATGATAATGTCCGCGCCCTCGGCGATCAGGTCCTCACCCGCGCGGCGGCCGTCGTCGGTGGACTCGAAGTTGCCGACGAAGAGGCCCTCGCCGGTCTCGGTGCTCCAGCCCAGGACCTCCACATTGGTTCCGTGCTGCTCGTTGTAGTACTTGACCCCGTTCTCGAAGCCGACCATGAAGATGGTCACCGGCGGGATCGCGATGCCGCCGAAGGTACCCACCTTGCCGGTCTGGGTCATCCCCGCCGCCAGGTACCCGGCCAGGAAGGCCGCCTCGTCGGTGGCGAAGGTCAGCCCCAGCACGTTGGGGATGGGCGGATCGTAGGCGAAGTCGACGATGGCGAACTTCACATCCGGGTTCTCCTGGGCGAACGTCGCCGTGTCCTCACCCAGCAGGAAGCCGACGGTGATGATCATGTCGTAGCCCTGGTCGATGAACTGGCTGATGTTGACCGCGTAGTCGGTCTGCTGCTGGGACTCCAGGTAGGCGACCTCGACGCCCAGTTCCTCTGCTGCCATCTCCATGCCCTGCCAGGAGGTGGCGTTGAAGGACTTGTCGTCGATGCCACCGACGTCGGTGACCATGCCCACCTTGAAGACCTCTTCAGTGGCCTCCTCGGTCGCCTCTTCGGTGGGGGCCTCCGTCGGCGCTTCGGTCACCTCCTCGGTGGGCGCCTCTGTGGCCTCCGGCGTGGGGGTCGGCTTCGGGCCACAGGCTGTCAACAAGACAGCGAAAATCGTGAGAAACGCTAGCAAGGCTAATCCTTTGCGCATGGCTCTTCCTCCTCCTTCTTCCTAAGAATTTTGCTGTTGGACACCAACTCAAGAGAAGACGGCCTTTTGGCCGTAGTTCGTCCCCCCTTAAATCACCTCCTTTCTTCTCGGTCGAGTTCGTGATGTATTATGACCCAAGGAGGGGTAAAAGTCAAGGGCCGCCACGAATGGGGCACGAATGCACGAATTGCGTTCGTCCATCCCTCCATTCGTGCATTCGTGCATTCGTGTATTCGTGTATTCGTGTATTCGTGCTCCATTCGTGGTCGGCCTACTCCCATTCGATGGTTGCCGGGGGCTTGGAGGTAACATCGTAGAGCACCCGGTTGACCCCCTCCACCTCGTTGACGATCCGGTTGCTGACGCGGGCCAGCAGGTCGGGGTCCAGCCGGGCCCAGTCGGCGGTCATGAAGTCCTCCGTGGTGACGGCACGCAGGGCGACCACCTCCTCGTAGGTCCGACCATCTCCCATCACGCCGACGCTACGCACGGGGAGGAGCACGGCGAACGCCTGCTGGGTCGCCTCCCGCAGGAGGCCGGCCCTGTCCAGTTCCTCCACGAAGATCGCGTCCGCTGCCCGCAGCCGCTCCAGCCGCTCCCACGTCACCTCGCCGACCACGCGGACCGCCAATCCCGGCCCGGGGAATGGTTGCCGCCAGACGATCTCCTCCGGCAGCCCCAGCGCTTCTCCCACCGCCCGCACCTCATCCTTGAAGAGATACCGCAGCGGCTCGATCAGCCGGAGCCGCATCCGCTCCGGCAGCCCGCCGACGTTGTGGTGGGTCTTGATCCGCCGCGCCCCCGGCCGGTCCGGCGCCGCCGACTCGATCACGTCGGGGTACAAGGTGCCCTGGGCCAGGAAGTCCACCTCTCCCAGCCGCTCCGCCTCCCGCTCGAACACCCGCATGAACCGCTCCCCGACGATCCGCCGTTTCTGCTCCGGGTCGGTGGTCCCCTGAAGGGCGGAGAGGAATTCCTCGGTGGCGTCCACCGCCACCAGCGGCATCCCCAACCGGTCCCGAAAGGTCGCCACCACCTGCTCCGGCTCTCCCCGCCGTAGCAGCCCCGTGTTGACGAACAGGCAGGTCAGCCGGTCCCCGATGGCCCGGTGGACCAACGCGGCGGTGACGGCGGAGTCCACCCCGCCGCTGAGGCCACAGAGCACCCGTCCGCCCCCAACCTGGTCGCGGATCCGCTCCACAGCCTCTTCGATGAAAGCGGCAGGGGTCCAGGTAGGGCGACAGCCGCAGATTTCGACGGCGAAGTGGGCCAGGATCTCGCGCCCGGCAGGGGTGTGGGCGACCTCGGGATGGAACTGGACCCCGTAGATGCGCCGTTGGGGACCCTCCATCGCCGCGATGGGGGAGTTGGGGCTGCGGGCCAGGACGCGGAACCCTGGAGGGACCTGCTCCACCCAGTCGCCGTGGCTCATCCAGACCTGAGGTCGGTCGCGGAGCGGAGCGAGCCAGTCAACCTCCTCCAAAAGTTCCACCAGAGCCGGTCCGTACTCCCGCTCCGGAGCGCGGGTCACCCGTCCGCCCAGGGTGTGGGCCAGGAGTTGCATGCCGTAGCAGATGCCCAGGACCGGCAGGCCGCTTTCGAGGACGTAGGAAGGCAGCGTGGGAGCGTCCGGTTCGTAGACGCCGGCTGGACCGCCGGAGAGGATAAAACCTCGGGGGCGGAGGGCCAGCACCTGCTCGGCGGGGGCGTCCCAGGGAAAGAGTTCGCAATAGACGTGGGCCTCCCGGATCCGCCGGGCGATCAACTGGGTGGTCTGCGAACCGTAGTCGAGGATGGCGATGGCGTCGTGCTGCCCCGGTCTTGGCGAAGAGCCCATCCGTGCCTCCTCAGGTGTTAACCACAGAGGCACAGAAGAGGAAGTTGTCATTGAAACTCCGTCTCCTCTGTGTCTCTGTGGTAGAAAACGTCATTCGGCGAGGATGATCCGCCCGTCCCGCATCGCGGTGATGGTGACCAAGGCCTCGATGGGGACGCCGAGGTCGGCCAGGGCTTTCCGTCCCCCCTCGAACTCCTTCTCGATGAGGACGCCGATCCCCACCAGTTCCGCCCCTGCCTTCTGGACCAGGCGGGCCAGCGCGGCGATGGTGTGGCCGGTGGCGAGGAAGTCATCGACGATCAGCACCCGGTCCCCCGCCTTCATGTACTCCGGCGAGACCATCAGCAGCACCTCCAGGCCCTTGGTGTGAGATGGGGCACTCTCTACGTAGACGGGCTCCGTCATCGTGATCGGCTTGGTCTTGCGGGCGAAGACGACGGGCACGCCCAGGGCGAACCCGGCAGCGAGGGCTGGAGCGATGCCGGAGATCTCGGCGGTGAGGATCTTGTCCACCCGCGTATAAGCGAAGCGGCGCGCCAGTTCCTCTCCGGCGCGCCGCATCAGCAGCGGGTCGATCTGATGGTTGATGAACCCATCCACTTTCAGGATGCCGTTCCCCAGGTCTTGCCCCTCTTCCAACACCTTACGTTTGAGTTCTTCCATCGGAAAACAAACCTCCTCTTTTCTCTGTTTCAACCACGGAGGTACAGAGGGCACGGGGTGAAAGGAACCTCTGCATCCTCTGTGTCTCTGCGGTGTTGTCTACCCCTCGCGGTCGACGAGCACGCGCTCGTCCCCCACCCGGCGCGTCACCCCGACCGTGTCCAGGTACTCCAGCAGTGCCTGAGCGTACTTGCGGCTGGTCTGGAACAGGTCGCGGGCCTGGGCAAGGGTGATGCTCCCGTGCTCCTGGATGAAGGCTCGGATGCGACGGACCATCTCCTCGTAGGTTGTAGTGAGGAAAAGGACGTCTGGAGAGACCTGGACCAGGTCGCCGCGGGCGATCAGGACCGAGAGGACCTCCTCGCCGACGGCGGCGATGCTCTCCTTGACCGAGGGGGTTGTGTAGGGCGACCGGCGGAAGCGGGCCAGGAGCGCGTCCACCGCCCGCTGCTGGTCGGGGGTGAGACGGATCTCGTGATCGGGCAGGCGGACCGTGGCCCCTTCGTCCATCAGCAACCCTTCGGCGGCAGCGCGGGCCATCAGCCCGTTGAAGGTGCGCGGGTCGAGCCGGAGCGCGCTGCGCAGTTCCTCCCTCCCCATCCCCGGGCGGAGAGGGTACTTGCGGTGGTGCTCCGCCAGCAGGTCCCGCACCCGTGCTGTGGTGGCGGTCCACCACCCTCGGGAGGCCACCAGCCGTTGTTTCTTTGCCTCTCCTCCGGCGGCCAGCACGACGGCTTCGCCCTCGTGCAGAAGTTCCTCCAACGCGCTCTCCGCCTCCTCCCCCAATCCGGATCGCTCCAAGAGATCTTGCACCACGAGGGGGCCTCGGCGCTCCAGCGTCTGCAGCAGGACCTCCGCGGGGGTCCCCTGCGCCAGCGTCTCCAGCCGGGCGATGACCTCGGGCCGGAAGCGGCGGTGCTTGCGACCAGGGTTGGGGTCCACCACCATCCCACCGCCGACGGTGGCTGGCGGAGAGGGGGTCCGCACGATGAATCGGTCCCCGCGGACCAGGGGGAGCGGCTCGTCCAGTTCCAGTTGGGCCCAGCTGGTCTCGCCGGGCTGGAGGACCTCCTTGCCCAGCAGCCGCACCCGGGCCATCACCTCCGCCGATCCGGAGAAGAACTTCAGGTGGGTGTTGTGCTTGAGGGGGCGGGGGGTATCGGCCAGGTAGTCCAGCCGGACGTCCACGAGGACGGTGGGCCGGAGCCACCCGGGGACGGTCACCAGATCCCCTCGGGCCAGGTCGCCCTTGGAGACGCCGGAGAGGTTGATGGCTACCCGGCTCCCCGGGACTGCCTGTTCGATCTTCCGTTTGTGGGTCTGTAGCCCCCGGATGCGGGCGCGCAGCCCCTTAGGCAGGACCTCGACCTCCTGGCCCACGGTGAGGGTGCCGTCCACCAGTGTACCGGTGACGACCGTACCGAAGCCGCTGATGGTGAAGACCCGGTCGATCCAGAGGCGGGGCCGACCGCGGTCGGAACGGGGCTCGGTCCGCTCCAGCACCTCCTGGAGCGCGGTCAGCAGGTTCTCCAGCCCTTGACCGGTGCGGGCGGAGACGGGGACGATGGGAGCCCCTGCAAGGGCTGTCCCCTCCAGCGTTTCCATCACGTC
The DNA here is from genome assembly GCA_011192125.1 of Thermoflexia bacterium. Lineage (GTDB taxonomy): Bacteria > Chloroflexota > Anaerolineae > B4-G1 > DUEL01 > DUEL01. Next base: position 29,545 of record DUEL01000023.1, on the reverse strand, counting down.
CGTCGTCACCAGATCCAGCCATTCAGGGTCGTCCACCAGGTCCACCTTGGTCAGCGCGACGACACCGGTGCGGACCTGGAGCAGGTCGAGGATCGCCAGATGTTCGCGGGTCTGGGGCATCACCCCCTCGTCGGCGGCGACGACGAAGAGGGCCGCGTCGATCCCGCCCACGCCAGCCAGCATGTTCTCGATGAAATCCCGATGGCCCGGCACGTCCACGATCCCGACCGGTTCGCCGTTGGGGAGTGTGAGCCAGGCGAACCCCAGGTCGATGGTCATCTCCCGTTCCTTCTCCTCGCGGAGCCGGTCGGGATCGATGCCGGTGAGGGCTTTGACCAGGGTCGACTTACCGTGGTCCACGTGCCCGGCGGTGCCGACGACGTACACGGCTATTTCTCCTGGATAGTGTGCTCGCGGAGGGTCGAGAGGTGTTCTTCTATCCCGCTGACCCGCGCTTCATACTCCTTCTGGGCCATCTCCAGCAGGCGAGAGGCGTCGGCTCGTTGCTCTTCCCAGAGGGCGATGAGTTGGGCGTGGTGAAGTTGAAGCGTGCGAAGGGCGTTCTCGACTCCGCGGTTGAGCGTCTCATTCGTCCGCTCCTGCTGTTTCCACCGTTCCTCCTGGGCCAGTTCCCAGTGTCGATGCTCCTTCTCCCGCCCCGCCTGCCACTCCTCCCACTGTCGCTTCAGCCGCTCCTCCGCCATCCGCTGCATCTCGGCGACCTCGTTCTGGCGGGTCTCCAGCCGGCTCTGGAACGTCTCCAGCCGCTCCAGAGCCCGTTTCACGTCCTGATGCTCTTGGATGAACTGCTGTCGTTCCGCCTGGAGCCGCTCAAACTCCGCCCGGATGGCCTCGACCTGGCCTTCCCACTTCTTCACTGCCTGGTTGCGACGGAAGTCGGCTACCCGCAGTTCCTCAACGACCTTCTCGAACTCCTTGATCGGCTTGAGGCCCTCCTCGATGCGGCTGCGTTGCTTCTGCACCATCTCCTCAAGGACGGCCACCTTGCTCGACATGCCCTCGATTCGCTTTCGCAGATCGGTGCTATCCGCCTCCAGACTGGCGATCCGACGGTTGTCCGCCCGCCGCTGTTCTTCCAGATAGACGACGGTCTGCACCCGCTCTTCCGATCGCTTGCTCAGGTCGGCGATGGCGATCTCCAACTTCTGGAGGGCTTCGTTCAGCCGTCGGCTTTCCGCCTGCATGCCAGTCAGGCCCTCTTCCAGCCGCTGGATGGCGCGGACCTGTTCTTGGAGGCGGGCCATCTCGTCCCGCAGCGCGCTGATCTCCAGTTGATGACTCCGCTCCGACTCCCGCTGCTCCTTTCGCCACCGTTCGTCCCGCTGGTCGAGCATCTGGACCACGTCTGTTTTGACCTGTTCCACCGTCTCGGTGAACCCGGTGACGCGGGAGAGCAGAGCCTCCAGCCGGGCCGTCGTCTCCTGGAGAGTGGTTAACTGCTCCTCCTGCCGGGCCAACTGCTGGGCCTGGAGTTCCACCCGCTCCTGGAGGGCGGCGATGAGCGCTTTGTCCTTCCGGCGCTCCTCGTCCAGCCATTTCAGCATCTGGTCAACTTGACTCTGTTCCATTCCCATCACGGGCCCCCTTCCCCGCCAATGATGCGGGGATTATAACATCAATCCAAAGTCGGAGCAACGGACCGGCTCCCCCATCACAAAGGTGTAGAGCCTCAAGAGCATCCCCTCCGCGGTGCTCTAATAGGGGAAAGGGCACGAACGGTCTCCATCCGGCGTCCGTGCCCCGTGTGTGCTTCTCCGAAGAGGGGATCAGTTTTCTCCCTGCTTACTCTCTTTAACTTCGAACTCCCCCTCGATGACCTCGCCGGCTTGCCACTCCTGGATCCTGGCTCCCAGGGCCTGAAGGTGCTCTCGGACCACGTCCACTGGGCAGAGTTCGATGAACAGTTTGATCGCCAGGAGCAGCACGGCTACATCGTCCAGTTGTCCCAGGCCGAGGCTGAGGTCGGGCAAGATGTCGATAGGAGAGAGGATGTAGAGGAAGGCCGCAGGTGGGATCAACTTGATCGACCAGGGAACGCGGCGGTCCCAGAAGAGCCGCCAGGCCAGCCGGAACTGGCGAACCAGTTCCCGCAGCCATTCGATGATTCCATCCCCTCCCGTCGGAACGAGGGGAGATACTCCATCGCCAAGAGGCTTCGGCACCTGTCGTTCGTCCATCCACTCCTCCGGTTTCTCTTCCAGCGCACTCCTCAAGATTGCCATCATTTTACCACGAATCGCCTCTCTATCCCACCCCGTCTCCTGGGCTTCGGACACGAGTTCGGGCATCCATCGTTTTTCACCACAGAGAGGCGCAGAGCACGGAGTTTTCTTCTAGCACTGATCTGTGCCCTCTGCGCCTCTGTGGTTTTTACCCCGGGGAGCCAAGTCCGAACTCACGTCCAACTCTCCACTTCTCCTGGCCTTTGGGCAGGAGTTCGGACATCGGGTGTGAGGCTCTCTCTCGGCGGGCCTGGCATCGGCCTGGAGGGCCGGTGCCGCCTGTTTACGGCGGGGCGGATCGGATGTGTCCGAACTCCTGTCTAAACCCCAGTTCTCGACTTGCCCTCCACCTGACGTGGTGGTAAACTTGCCACATCACTTTGCCAAAGGAGCATGTGTAATGGGAGATCCACGTGTAGAGAGACTGGCTGCCGTCCTCGTCCGGTATTCCACCCACATTGAACCCGGCGATCTGGTCCTGATCCGGGGGATGCCTGCAGCCGAGCCTCTACTTCTGGCCGTCTACGAAGAGGTCCTCAAAGCCGGCGGTCATCCCCACCTGCAGGTCGGTCTGTCTGGGGTGGAGGAGGCCTTCTTCCGCCTGGCCTCCGATGAGCAGTTGGAGTTCATCTCTCCTCTACAGAAGATGATCATTGAGGAGTTCGACGCTCTGATCAGCGTCCGCTCCCACACCAACACCCGCGAACTGAGCGGGATCGATCCTGCCCGCCAGCGCCGCCACAACAAGGCGATGGCCCCCCTGATGAAGACCTACATGCAGCGCGGGGCCACCGGCGAGTTGAAGTGGGTCGGCACCCTGTACCCCACCCCCGCCTACGCCCAGGAGGCGGATATGAGCCTCCGCGATTACGAGGACTTCGTCTACCGAGCCTGCTTCTGTGACCAAGAGGACCCCGTCGCCCGCTGGCAGGAGGTCCACGACATGCAACAGCGGCTGGTGGAGTGGCTGCGGGGGAAGAAGGAGGTGAAGATCAAGGGGCCCAACGCCGACCTTACCCTCTCCATCGAGGGCCGGGTCTTCATTAACTCCGACGGACACCACAACATGCCCAGCGGCGAGATCTTCACCGGCCCGGTGGAGGACAGCGCCGAGGGTTGGGTCCGTTTCACCTACCCGGCGATCACCGGCGGGCGGGAGGTGGAGGGGATCGAACTGTGGTTTGAGAAGGGGCGTGTCGTCAAGGCGACGGCGGAGAAGAACGAGGAGTATCTGCTCCAGATGCTGGATACCGACCCTGGTGCGCGCTATCTGGGGGAGTTCGCCATCGGCACCAACAACGGGATCCAGCGGTTCACCAAGAACATCCTCTTCGACGAGAAGATCGGCGGCTCCTTCCACCTCGCCGTAGGGGCGGGTTACCCGGAGACCGGCAGCAAGAACGAGTCCGCCATCCACTGGGATATGATCTGCGATATGCGGGACGGCGGGGAGATCTACGTGGACGGCGAACTCTTCTACCGGAGCGGGGAGTTTATGATCTGAGCCAGCGGCGGGGATGGGACGTTCGCCCGTCGTGTTGACCCACCCGATCGTCTCTCATTCGCACCGCCGAGGTGCGGAGGACGCCGAGGGAGCCTCAGAAGACTCGGCGTCCTCTGCACCTCGGCGGTGAGACGTAGGGAGGTCCGCACGAAAAGCGTCCGGCACCGGCCCGGGGGCCGATGCCGGACGGGAGATTTGTGGCAGGCGGCTGGCGATCAGGCGTTGATGATCTCCAGTGCCTCTTCCCGGTAGGCTTCCATCACGTAGGGGATGCCGGAGACCCGCGCCGCTTCCTCCGTGAGCGCCATCAGGTCGTTGCGGCTGATGGTCGAGAGGCGGAAGTTCCGACTGCCGGCCATCAACTGTTGCAGCCCCACGCGCAGTTTGTCCACGAACGAGTAGAAGCCGATGGCCCCCAGCGGCAGTTCGTCCACCGCTTTGCCGTACTTGTCCTTCAGGACCTCGTAGTTGACGAAGATCTCCTCCACGGTCTCGCCGTATTGCTTCACGGTCTTGGGGAGTTTCCCCTCTTTCAGCCACTCGCCGATGTTCTTACCGACCATCGCCGGGATGAGGAGGGCGCGGCCCATACAGACCGCCTTGACGAAGGGAGCGCCCATCGCCAGGACCTTGAAGATGTGGTCCTCGGTGGAGAGCCCACCCGCGATAGCGATGTCCGGCACGTAGGCTCCCTTCGCGGCCAGCATCTGGCACAGTTCGTAGGTCATCGCCTCCAGGTAGAAGGTGGGGATCCCCCATTCGACCATCATCCTCCAGGGGCTCATCCCGGTCCCGCCCCCGGCCCCGTCGATGGTCACCAGGTCGATATGGGCGTCGGACGCCCATTTGAGGGCCATCGCCAACTCCCGCATCGAGTAGGCGCCGGTCTTCAGGGTGACCCGTTTGGCCCCCAGGCGGCGCAGCCGCTCTACTTCTTTCATAAACGACTCGTACTCGATGAAGCCCAGCCGGGAGTGGCGCTCGAAGTGCTTCAGCGCACCAGCCTTGAAGGCGGCCTGGTTGACCGGGGAAGAGGGATCCGGTGTCACCAAATAACCCCGTCGCTGGAGTTCCAGCGCCCGCTCCAGGCTGTCGATCTTCACCTCGCCGCCGATGCACTTGGCCCCCTGGCCCCACTTCAACTCGATGGTCTCCACCCCCAGTTTCTCGATAACGTACTCCGCCACGCCGAAACGGGTGTCCTCGACGTTCATCTGCACGAAGAGGTCGCCGTACCCTTCGTACCAGCGACGGTAGATCTCCACCCGTCGGCGCATCTCCGGGGATTCGACCACCTTGTTGTTTCGATCGATCTCCGCATGGGGGTCCATCCCGCACACGTTCTCCCCGCAGACCAGGATCACGCCGGAGATCGCCGCTCCCACTGCGATGTGGTCCCAGTTACGACGGGCCACCTCAGTGGAGCCCAGCGCACCGGTGAAGACCGGTATCCGCATCCGGACCTTGTGCTCGTAGCCGATCTCCGCCTCGGTGTTCACCGCAGGAAACAGGGCACTGTCCGGACCCGGCTCCACTCCTTCTGGCAGGCCCTTGGCCCCCATCGCATAGCCCTGGATGTTCAGGTGGGAATAGTCCACGGGGTAATTCTTGTCGGCGCCAGCGGTCAGTTCGCCGTAGGGTTTAGGGTAGAGGAGTTCGCGGCCCCGCATCGTCGCCTGGAAGATCTCGCAGTTACCGGTGCATCCGTCCAGGCAGCGAGTGCAAAGCCCAGAACTGGGGACGACCGTCTTAGCGCGGTTTGTGGTTTGGGTCACGTCACCCGAATTGGGACGCTGCAGGTTCATCACTCTTCCTCCTTTCCTTGACCGTCGTTCGATTCTCCTGCGGAAGTCCACCGATCCGACACGACCGATGTCACGCTATGTGTCGCCTCGTCGCCCGATCGTCTCACCTCCTTTCTCGGCACGGGAGACCGCGCGGGGAATCCCCACGTTACCCACGCACGACGCTCCTCGTCGTCACGATGGAGAAATGTAAAGCGGTATCCAACCGATAGGCAAGGGTAGAGGGAGGGATACGGAAGGGGGTCCAAGAAAGCCCAGGAGGTGGGAGACCTGAGGGCCGGAGCCCTCAAGCCGCGGGAGGGAACGGCCTAGGGGACGTGAAGGGAACGCAATGGGACGTTCCGACGGAGCCGGCAACCTGTGAACTATGTAGGGAGATTCGTGCTCCACGTCCATTAGGAGGCTCCCCGCTCCCAGGCCACACCGCGCGTGAAGGACCCATATCTTTATATACCCAATCGGCATGAAAGTCAAAAGCCCCCGCCGGAGGGGCGGGGGCTTGAGAAGCGGCGTTGAGAGGGCTAGACCCACCCGCGGAGTTTGCAGGCCTCCGCCACGCGGCTCACAGCGACGATGTAGGCACCCATCCGGTTGTTGACCTTGTACTCCTGTGCCGTCTCGTGTACCGCGTGGAAGGCGGCGGTCATCTTCCGGTCCAGCCGCTCGTGCACCATCTCCACGTCCCAGTAGTAGTCGTAGGCGTTCTGGACCTGCTCGAAGTAGGAGACGGTGACGCCGCCGGCGTTGCAGAGGAAGTCGGGGATGACGTAGATGCCGTTCTTGAAGAGGACCTCGTCCGCCTCCGGGGTGGTGGGGCCGTTGGCCAACTCGGCCACGATCTTGGCTTTGATCCGGTCGGCGTTGGCGGAGGTGATCTGGTTCTCCAGCGCGGCCGGGATCAACACGGTCACGTCCAACTCCAGCAGTTCGGCGTTGGTGATGTTCTTCGCGCCGGGGAAGTTGATCACCGAGCCGGTCTTCTGCTTGTGCTCCATCACCGCCTTGGGATCGAGCCCATCGGGGTTGTAGATGCCGCCTTTGGAGTCGGACACGGCGACGACCTTCAGGCCCAGCAGTTCCTCACCCAGCAGGTGGGCGTACTGCCCGGCGTTGCCGTATCCCTGGATCGCGGTGGTGGCTCCCTTCAGGTCGATCCCCAGGACCTTCCCGGCCTCGCGAATGCAGTACATCCCGCCGCGGGCGGTGGCGTCCCCTCGACCCTGGGAGCCGCCCAGGGGGATGGGCTTGCCGGTGATCACGCCGGGGACGTTGTACCCCCGCATAAAGGAGTACTCGTCCATCATCCAGGCCATAATCTGGGGGTTGGTGTACACGTCCGGCGCGGGGACATCCATCTCCTCGCCCAGGATGCGGCCCACCTGGCGGATGTAGGCCCGGCTCAGCCGCTCCAGTTCGCCCTGGGACATCTCTTTGGGGTTGCAGATGATCCCGCCCTTGCCGCCGCCCAGGGGCAGATCCATCACCGCCGTCTTCCAGGTCATCCACGCGGCCAGGGCTCGGACGGTGTCGATGGTCTCCTCAGGGTGGTAGCGGATGCCGCCCTTCGTCGGCCCGCGGGCGTCGTTGTACTGGACGCGGAAGCCGTGGAAGATCTTGACCGTGCCGTCGTCCATCCGCACCGGCAACGTGACGTGGAGCTCGCGCAGCGGCCAGCGAAGCAGTTCGTGGGTCGCCGGGTCCAGGCCCATGATCTCCGCTGCCTGGTCCAATTGCTTCTGCGCGATGGCAAAGGGATTCAGTTCTTCGGCCATACGGTTTTCCTCCTCAAGCGTAGAATGGTGCTACCATACCTCCCCATCACACAGACACAGAGGACGCAGAGCTCCCCTAAGATGGTCTCTGAGTCCTCTGTCTCTTCGTGTGTTCCACATTCCCTGGGTGCACATCCCATTTCGTTTCGCAGTGCCGCCTCAATTGTAGCACATCCAACAGGGCCCAGGGAGTGACGAACGGCATACCCTCCATATGACAGGCGTCAACGGGCCTCTCGCCGCGCCTCCAGTGCTTCGGTCAACAGGCTGCGCACCAACTGGGGATTGGCCCGTCCCCTGGTCGCCTTCATCACCTGCCCCATCAGCCAGCCGGCCACCTGGGTCTTCCCGCCCAGGTACTGCTCCACCTGCGCCGGGTGCTGGTCCAGCACCTGCTCGATGATCTCCCGCAGCGCGACCTCGTCCGAGATCTGCGCGAGTCCCTTCTCTTCAATGATTTGCCGCGCCTCCTTGCCGGTGGCGACCATCTCTTCCAGGATCTCCCGCCCGGTGTTCAGGTTGACGGTCCCCTCCTCGACCCGCCGGATCAGGTCCACCAACCCCTCGGGGGAGACCGGGATCTCGTCGATCCCCCGCCTTGTCTCCTTCATCAGTCGGAAGAGGTCGCCGGTGATCCAGTTGGCCAGGGTCTTGGGAGAGACTTTCCCCAGGCCCACCGCCGTCTCGAAGTAGTCGGCCACCGCCCGGTCGGCCACCAGCAACTCGGTCTCGAAATCCCCCAGCCCATACTCGGCCCGGAAGCGCGCGCGGCGGGCGTCCGGCAGTTCGGGTAACTGGCGGCGCAGCGACTCCACCCACTCCCGGCTCACCTCCAGCGGCGGCAGGTCCGGCTCGGGGAAGTACCGGTAGTCGTGGGCGTACTCCTTCGTCCGCTGCGTATAGGTCACCCCCCGCGCGTCGTCCCACCCCATCGTCTCCTGGGTCACCCGCCCCCCGCTCTCCAGCGTCTTGATCTGCTGTTCGATCTCGTAGGCCACGGCCCGGGCGAGGGCGCGGAAGGAGTTGAGGTTCTTGATCTCGTGGCGGGGCATCAGTTCGTCGGAGCCGACGGGACGGACGCTGACGCTGGCCTCGAACCGCATCACGCCCTTTTCCATATCCCCGGAGTTGACCCCCAGGTAGACCAGGATCTCCCGCAGTTTGACGGCGAAGGCGCGGACCTCCTCGGCGGAGCGCATGTCCGGCTTGGTGACGATCTCGATCAGCGGGACGCCCGCCCGGTTGAAGTCCACCAGGCTCACGTTCCCCACGTGGAACAGTTTGCCCGTGTCCTCCTCCAGGTGGACGTTGTCGATCCGCACCCGCCGGGGCCCGTTCTCCGTGTCGATCTCCAGATACCCGTCCCTCGCCAGCGGCAGTCCGTGCTGGGAGATCTGGTATCCTTTGGGCAGATCGGGGTAGAAGTACGACTTGCGGGCGAAGCGGCTGACGGGGAGGATCTCACAGTTGAGGGCCAGGCCGGTCATGATCGTCAGTTCCACCGCCCGACGGTTGATGACCGGCAGCGTCCCCGGCATCGCCGTGCAGACCGGACAGACGTAGGTGTTCGGCTCCAGATCCCCGGTGTCCTCGACCACGGGGCAACGGCAGAACATCTTCGAGGCGGTGTGAATCTGGGCGTGGACCTCCAGGCCGATGACTGGTTCGTAGTGTGTCATGCTCCTCTCCAGATTCGCAATCCACAACCTAAGCTCGCAAATGCAGGGGAAGTGTACCATCGGGTGGAGGATTGTCAAGCAGTGGGGGGTGGGCTATAATTGCGCCGGTGGATAACCCGATGGGAACGGACGGGGTGAACCTGGCGATCGTCCACGACTGGCTCAACCAGATGGGGGGGGCGGAGGATGTGCTGGAGACGCTGGTGGATATGTTCCCCAGCGCTCCGATCTACACCTCGATCTACTGGCGCGATGGGATGCCCCCTGAGTACCGCGCGTGGGACATCCGCACCACCTGGATGGACCGACTGCCGGGCATCTACCGTCGCCACCAACCCTACCTCCCCCTCTACCCACTGGCCTTCAACCGGATCGACCTCTCCGGCTACGACGTCGTCCTGAGCAACAAGTCCGGCTTCTGCCACGGGGTGCGGACCGACGGCGCGGTCCACATCTGCTACTGCCTCACACCGACCCGGTACGTGTGGAACTTCGACGCCTACGCCGCGCGGGAAGCGATCCCCGCCCCATTGAAGGCCGCCCTCCGCCCGCTGGTCGCCCTCCTGCGGCGGTGGGACTACCGGGCCGCGCAGCGGGTGGACCACTTCATCGCCATCTCCCGGGAGGTGCAGGCCCGCATCCGTCGCTACTACGGGCGGGACTCGGTGGTCATCTACCCCCCGGTGGACACGACTCGCTTCCGTCCCACCCCCCGGCACGACGACTACTACCTCATCGTCTCCCGCCTGGTCCCCTACCGCCGGATCGACCTGGCGGTGCGGGCCTTCAACCAACTGGGGCTGCCGCTGGTGATCGCCGGGGATGGGCGGGATCGGGAGGCGCTGGAGGCCATCGCCGGGCCCACCATCACCTTCCTGGGCCGCGTGCCGGACGAGGATTTGCCTGACCTGTTCGCGCGCTGCCGGGCCTACGTGCTACCGGGGGTGGAGGACTTCGGCATCGCGCCGGTGCAGGCACAGGCGGCCGGGCGGCCGGTGATCGCTTTCGGGGCCGGCGGCGCGCTGGACACTGTGATCGAGGGGAAAACAGGGGCCTTCTTCCGCGAACCCACACCCGAGGCACTGGCCGCCGCCGTCCGCGCCTTCAACCCCGACGGGGTGGACCCTCAGGACTGCGTCCGCAACGCTGCTCGCTTCGACGTGGAGGTGTTTCGACAGCGGATGCATCAGTTCGTGAGGGACGTACTACGCGGAGAATGAGGAAAACGGAGGGGGCATATTATGGAACTTCGTCACTTCCTGCGCGTGATATTCCGCCGATGGTGGCTGGTCGCCGCGCCGGTGGTGGTGGTACTGGCCCATCTCCTGGTCACCTACCACCCACCGCCGACGGTCTATCAGGTGGTGATGCGGTTCGCCGCGGGCACGCAACCGGCGGGGTTGAGCCTCGATTACGACCGGTACTACCCGTGGCTGACCTCGGAGTACATCGCCAACGGCCTGGCCGACGTGGCCGAGACGCGGGCGTTCGCCCAGGCGGTGGCCGATCGACTGGCGGAGAGGGGAGTCACGGCGGACCCGGCCGCGGTCCAGGCGGCCATCGTCACCGACAACGCCCAATCCATCCTCGTGGTATACCTGACCTGGCCCGATCCCGCCCAGTGCCGCGTTCTGGCTGAGGCCATCGCCGACGAATTGACCCAGAACGGAGCGGCCTACTTCCCGCAACTGGAGGGATTGGACCCTGCGGTGCGCTTGCTGGACAGTCCGGAGCCGTTCCCCCTTCCCCCCAGCCTCCGGGCCCAACTGCTCGGCCCCGTCGTCCGCCTGGGGCTGGCCCTGGCCGTCGGGATCGGATTGGCGCTGGCCTGGCACTACCTCGATCCCACCGTCCGCGACCCCGAGGAACTGGAAGCCCTCGGCCTCCCCGTCCTCGCCCGTATCCCTAAATAACCTTGAGGTTTGGACAAGAGTTCGGGGATAGTGAGAGACCCCGCCGTCCGGTGACTGGAGGTTGCCAGCGGCCAAACGGCGCCTCCTTCGGAGAGGGAAGGCGGGGTCGCCGAAGGGCGGCCTCGCCCACTGGCGGGTTGTATCTGCTCCCTGGGTCACGAGCCAGGTTGGGATAGTTCCAATCGCCTCTTGGCCTCCCTCAGGATGTCGGAGGCTACCTCCTCCAGGCGAGGGTACACGAACCACACCGTCGCCACGCCGAAGAGGATACCGGTGACCGTCCGCCGGAGGGGAGTGCTCTCCAGGGGCTTTAGGGGGAAGCCGGGGATGAGGTAGGCCAAGATGTAGGTCAGCAGTTGGATCCCCCCATCCAGCCCGATGGGCACGACGCCGAACAGGATATACGCCCAGAGGGGGAGCGGAGGCCATCGGCGACGGCTGAGGCTGTAGGCCAGCCCGGCCAGAAGGATAGAGCCGTAGATGGCCACATCCCGCTGGCAGAGAGCCACCTTGTAGCCGAGGTCTGGATTGCCGACGAAGCCATGAGGGATCAGTTCCTCCTCCCCGACCTGCTGGGCCAGTTCGTCATAGGTGTAGGCCATCCGTTCTCCGAAAAGGTACCAGGAGCGGTAGGGGAGTTGGTGGCAGAGGGGCTGGTACATCGCATAGATGACCCGCGCCGGCGCTTCCACTCCCACGTGCATCAGCATCGGGGCTAGGAACGGAAGGCCGATGTAGAGGAACGCTCCCAGGTTGAGGAAGATCAGCCAGTGGCGCGCCATCCAGACGACGAGACGGTCGGCGGTGCTCAGCGGTCGGACCGCCCGCCGTCGTGCTGCCCGCCGCCGCTCCACCTCCTCCAGGATCTCTTCGACGCTCGGTTGCGGTGGCTTTGTCACGTTTCTCCTTTAACTATTTTGGACAAGCGTTCTCTATGTTCTCTGTGCCTCTGTGGTATCTATCAATGCAGGTAGACCAGCGGGTCCACCGGCCTTCCCTGGTACCGCAGTTCGAAATGGAGATGGGGACCGGTCGAGTAGCCGGTGCTCCCGGCGGCCCCGATGACCTCCCCCTGTTCCACCTCCTGCCCGACGACCACCGAGATGACGGAGAGGTGGGCGTACCAGGACTCCCACCCGTCGGCGTGTTCTAGGATCACCAGGTTGCCGTACCCACCCGATACGTCGGCGAAGACGACGGTGCCTGCAGCAGCGGCGTAGATGGGGTCGTGGAGATAGGCGGCGATGTCCAGGCCGTTGTGCCGAGGGTTCTCTGGGTCGTGGAAGTACCAGCCGGAGATGGCCCGGCGGGGGCTGGGCCAAATGAAGCCCCAGCCTCCGGAGGCTTCCTCCCCCTCCTCCACCGGTGGTTCGAGGGGGAGGGTGCCGGTGTAGACCTCGGGGCGGGTGAGATAGCGCTCCTCGGAGAGGGTGACGAGGAGGGTGTACTGGCCGGGCGTGCCGGAACGGGCCTCTAGCCGGAGGAGGTACGAACCGGTCTGGGGTAGTTCCTGTTCGACGATATAGGGAGGAAGGGTGACGGTGCCGGGTTCCTCCGTCAGCGTCGCTCCCTCGGGTCCGACCAACACGGCCGCGACGGCCGCCTCCGGGCCAGAGGCCGTGGACGGCCGGAACCACACCTCCACCGTCGCCAGGCGGCCTCCCTCGGTGGCAAAGACCCACCGATCCGTTTCTCCCTCCTCCAGCCGTCCCCCCACCGGCTCGCCGGGGATCAGCAGTGACTGAGGGGGTGGGGTGGATTCCGGCGGCGGAAAGGCGTCCCCAGCCGGCCGTCGCTCCGCGCCACGCGAAGGTCCACAGCCGACCAGCAGGAGCCCCGCCGCCAGGAGGGCGGTCAACGTGAAGAGGAAGCGTCTGCCCCTGGGGATCATTCCTTCTCGTCCCCGCGCTCCCACACGTGGAGTACCGTCACCGCCGGATCGGCGCGGACCGTCTTCAGGAGCGCGCCTTGGTCGACCCCCTCCACCCGCAGCGTGAGGTTCATCCGTCCTTCCTCCCCTGGACGATGGGAGACCACCGAGCAGATGTTCCCCCCCACTTCGGCGATCCGCCCAGCCAGTTTGGCCAGTTCCCCCGGTCGATCCGGCACCTGGACGGTGATCCGCAGGGAGGGGGTGTCGGCTCCGAGCGCCTCGGCGAACTGGGCGAAGAGGTCGGAGCGGGTGATGATCCCCACCAGCCGCCCTTCTTCGTCCACCACAGGAAGTCCCCCCACGTCGTGCTCGATCATCAGGCGGGCGGCCTCCTCAAGGGGATAATCGGCTAGGACGGTGACCACTGGGGTATGCATCACCTGCTCGATCCGGTGCTGTCGCTGCATCACGCCAGGGGATGGCGCTGTGGAAAGGAAGAGCGTGAGATCGTTCTTGGTCACAATCCCCACGACCCGCCCCTCCTCGTCCACCACCGGCAGGCGACAAAACCCGCCGCTCTTGCAAAGGGCCACCGCCGCCAGTGGGTCGCTCTCCGGGCGAACGGTGATAGGGTTAGGGGTCATGCAGTCTCGCACCAGCATCTTCTGCCTCCGGCTTCGATTATACCCCCTGGCGGAGGGAGCGCAAACGGAGCGTGCGACCATTTAGAAATTTTTATGGATTGCTTAAGCCGCCTTGCAACCGCCCTGTGGTATAATCGATTAGAGACGAGGATATGCGTGTCTTTCCCCCGATACCCCTGTTGTGGAACACTACAGAAGTGCGGGGAGCATGGAGTTCCCAACTCCATGTCCTCCGCATCTCCGTGGCGGGAACCACTCTGTGACAATCTGCGAAAGGAGGGCATAATGAGCGAAAAGGATCGGACGGTCGGGAAATGGGTCGCACTGGCTCTCATCAGCCTGCTGGTCTCGTTGTCTGCGATCTCCCTTCCAGCCGGACCGGCTGTGGCAGCGGATGGCGACCCCCTCATCAACGAGTTCGTCTTCAACCACGACGGAACCGACACCCACGAGTTCATCGAGGTTTTCGGTGCCCCTGACACCGACTACTCCGCCTACACGCTCCTGGAGATCGAAGGAGACAGCAGTGGCGCCGGGGTCGTGGACGGCGTCTTCCCCGTGGGCACTACCGACGGGAACGGTTTCTGGACCACTGGCTTCCTGAACAACGAGATCGAGAACGGCACCGTGACGCTCCTGCTGGTCGAGGGGTTCACCGGCAGCCTCGGGGACGACCTGGACGCGGACAACGACGGCGTGTTGGACACCATGCCGTGGACCCGCATCGTGGACGACGTAGCCGTCCACGACGGCGGAAGCAGCGATCACACCTACGCCGCCGTGACGCTCACCCGCGGCTTCGACGGGGTCTCCTACACCCCCGGCGGCGCATCCCGCATCCCCAACGGCACCGACACCGACGCGGTGGCGGACTGGATGCGCAACGACTTCCACGGGGCCGGCCTTCCCGGCTTCACCGGCACTCCTGAGCCCGGGGAGGCCCTGAACACGCCCGGCGCGGTCAACGAAGAGGCCGTACCGTCGGGTCCGGGGATCACCCCCATCCACGACATCCAGTACACCGAGGATCCCAGCGGCGATTCTCCCTACGTAGGGCAGACCGTGACCACACGGGGCGTTGTCACCGCCTTCTTCTACGACGGCCGCAACCGTCGCTTCTTCATCCAGGATGGCACCGGTCCCTGGAGCGGTCTCTTTCTCTATAACCCGGACGGCTTCCTGAACGTGGGCGACCTAGTGGAGGTGACCGGCGAGGTCAGCGAGTACTACGGCCTCACCGAGATCGCCTTCGGCGAAGCGACGGTGCTCTCCAGCGGTAACCCGCTTCCGGACCCCGCCGTGCTGCCCACAGGGGAGGTGAGCCAGGAGCAGTGGGAATCCGTCCTGGTCCGCGTAGAGAACGTCACCGTGACCGAGCCTGACCTGGGGTACGGCGAATGGCTGGTGGACGACGGCTCGGGCGGGGTGCGGGTGGACGACCTAGGAACGTACTCGTATGCACCCAACGCGGGCGACCTGCTGGATTTCGTCCAGGGGCCACTTTACTACTCCTACGGCCACTTCAAGATCGAGCCTCGCGACGACGGCGACATCGGGATCGCCCCGCCGCTGGTCTCTATCTGCGAGATCCAGGGGAGCGGCTTCACCTCCCCTTACGAGGGCCAGACCGTCCGCACCCAGGGCGTGGTCTTCGCCGACTTCGATCAGACCAGCAAGCGCGGCTTCTTCATCCAGTTTGAGAACTGCGATGGCGATCCCGCTACCTCCGACGGCATCTTCGTCTACAAGAGGAATCGAGACGATGTGGTGAGCGTGGGCGACCTGGTGGAGGTGCGCGGCACGGTGCAGGAGTACTACGACCTGACCGAGATCAGCACCTACGTGAGCAACATCACCGTCCTCTCCGAGGGCAACCCCCTCCCGGAGCCGGTGGATCTGAACCCGCCCTTCGACGACGATGCGGCGCGGGCCTATCTGGAATCGCTGGAGGGAATGTACGTCAAGATGGACGACGCGACGGTGGTCGGCCCCACCAGCCGGTACGACGAGACCTGGGTGGTGCGAAGCGACCTGGGGCTGGACCGGGTCTTCCAGGATGACCCGGCGGGCACCGGCGAGGTCGTCGGCGTGGACGACTCCGGCCTCTTCGAGATCACCCCCGAGGCGAAGGTGGGCGATCGGGTGCTGGGGTTGCTGGGCCCGCTGGACTACACCTACGGCGCCTACAAGATGCAACTGGTCGCCGAGCCGACCCTCCTGCCCGCCCCTGACCCGCCCAAGTACGGCGACGTCGATGGGGATGGGGACGTGGACCTGGACGACCTGGCGGTCATCCACCAGCACCTGGGGGAGACGGTGCCCCCCGCCCCTGAGAGCGCCGACCTGAACGGCGACGGACGGATCACGGGCCGGGACATCGCCGCCTTCCTGCGGCTGTTGCGCCAGGTCTGGGTGAAGCCGATGGAGTTCACCGTCGCCACCTTCAACCTGGAGAACCTCTTCGACACGGTGGACGAGCCAGAGAAAGACGATCCTGTCCTCTCGGCGGAGGACTACGAACTGAAACTGGACAAACTCGCCGAGGCGATCCACGACGAACTGGGCGAGCCGACGATCATCGGCGTGCAGGAAGCGGAGAATCTGACGGTGCTGGCGGACCTGGCAGCCCGACCTGAGATCGAGGCCGAATACGGCGCGGTGCTGGTGGACGGACCGGACGGCCGCGGCATCGACGTGGGGTTGCTCTACCGGACCGACCGGGTGACGGTCCTCGGCTACGAGGCCCGGCAGGGCTGCACGACCCTGGTGGACGGCTTCGGGCCGGACGGCAATCGGGATCCCCGGAATCCGGTCAACGAGATCACCTGCGACAGCGACGGGGACGGCGTGTTGGACGGCAACCGCCTCTTCTCCCGACCTCCGCTGGTGGTCCACCTGCAGGTGCGGTACGCGATCCCCAGGTGGGGGTCCGCCCAGCCTCACACGTGGCGCCATCGGCGCTCCCAGGAACTGTGGGTGATCGTCAGCCACTTCAAGTCCAAGGGAGGCGACACCCCCGAGGTCGAGTACACCCTGCCGCGACGGATCGAGCAGGCTCAGTTCGTGGCCGGGCTGGTCCAGGAGATCCAGGCTGCCGACCCGAAGGCTGCCATCATCGTCTTGGGCGACCTGAACGACTATCTGGACTCGGAGCCGCTGACGGTGCTCACCAGCGCCGGGCTGGAGGACCTACTGCTGGATGTGGGGAAGCCGGAGCGGTACACCTACATCTACCAGGGCAGGTCGGGCGTGCTGGATCACCTGCTGATCACCCCGAACCTCCGGCGGGGGTTCGTCGGCGTGACGCCGCTTCACATCAATGCGGACTACCCCAACGTCTATGCGGACGTGGCCGACACCGCCCGCCGCAGTTCCGACCACGACCCGGTCGTGGCCCGTTTCCGCATCAAGCGCTGACCCCATGCGACAGGAGCCTCCCGCAGGCGCGAAGGCCTGCGGGAGGCTCTTCGTTTCCCCCACTCTCCCTGTGGAAGCGACTATTTTCGGTTTGACTATTGACAACTTGCACATACTGTGCTATACTCTCCTACACAGGAGGACGATCGAATGCCAAGACGGCGATGGAGATGGCGGGGCTGTTCTCGCCGAGCGGTGCGGTTCCTGGAGCCGACGCTGCTCCTGCTCCTGCATCATGGCCCGGCCCACGGGTACACCCTTTTGGAGCGATTAGGGGAGTTCGGCCTGGGGGGGCTGAACCCCAGTGTCGTCTACCGGGCGCTGCGGGATATGGAGGGGCGCGGCTGGGTCACCTCTTTCTGGGACGACGAACAGACCCAGGGGCCGCCCCGTCGTGTCTACCGCCTGACCGCGCTGGGGAACGAGGCGCTGGCGCTGTGGACGCAGGATCTGGAGGAGACACGGCGGCTGATCGACCGACTTTTGAGTGCCTACCATCGCCATATGGAAGAGGGCGAAGGTGAGCACCATTGAGTTGTGAATTCCGCATACCGTATCTGAGGAGGAACCGGTGGACGAGGCAAAGGTCGTAGAGGCTCTGCGGGGAGTTGAGGACCCGGAGTTGCGCAAGAACATCGTGGACCTGGGAATGGTGCACGACGTGAGGGTCGAAGGCGACACGGTGCGCTTCACGCTGGCGTTGACCACGCTGGCCTGCCCACTCAAGGACCGCATCGTGGAAGACGCCCGGCAGGCGGTGCTGGCGCTGGAGGGGATCGAGCGGGTCGAGGTGGACCTGCGCGAGATGACCCCGGAGGAGAAGGAACGTATCTGGCCAAAGCAGCGACAGCAGCGGCAGGGCGCGGCAGCCCACCTGAACCGGGTGGACCGCGTGGTGGCGGTGATGAGCGGCAAGGGTGGTGTGGGGAAGTCCTCCGTGGCAGCGATGCTGGCGACGGCGCTGCGGCGACAGGGGAAGCGGGTCGGCGTGCTGGACGCCGACATCACCGGCCCCAGCATCCCCAGGATGTTCGGCCTCCACGAGCCGCCGCCGATGGGGCCGGTGGGGATCCTCCCTGCTGAGACCCGGACGGGCATCAAGGTGATGTCCATCAACCTGCTGTTGCCCAGCGAGGACGAAGCGGTCATCTGGCGCGGCCCCCTGATCAGCGGCGCGATCCAACAGTTCTGGGGAGACGTGGTATGGGGCGACCTGGATGTCCTGGTGGTGGACCTGCCGCCAGGTACATCCGACGCCTCGCTGACGGTGATGCAGTCCATCCCTCTCAACGGGGTGCTGCTGGTCACCTCGCCGCAGGACCTGGCTGGGATGGTGGTGCGCAAAGCGGCGCGGATGGCCCGGCATATGGGTGTGCCGGTGATCGGGCTGGTGGAGAACATGAGTTACGCCGTCTGCCCCAAGTGCGGCGAGCACATCGAGGTCTTCGGTCCGAGCCAGGCGACCCACACGGCAGCGATGCTGGGGGTTCCGGTGCTGGCCCGATTGCCGCTGGACCCCGAACTGGCTCGCCGTTGCGACGCAGGCGAGGTGGAGCGGTACCGTAACGAGGCGATCGATACGCTGGCCGAGGAGGTTCTGAGGCGGCTGCCGGCGACCAAGAGCGTGCCGGTGTTCCTGAAGTAGCGAGAGGCAAGAAGCAGGCGACAGGAGATAGGGAGTGCGAGCGCGATCCTCGTAGAGACGTCGGTGGGGCGAGGTGAACGATGGCTGTGCTCGAAGAGATGGAAAGGGAGGCCAGGGAGCTTCTGAAAGCGTTGGAGCGGGGCGACCGCGAGGCTGTGGGAGTGGCGCAGCGGCGGTTTTCCCAGATCATCACGGAAGCGTGGGATCGGTATCAGCGGGGTGAGATCGAGGTGGCCGTGCGGGGATTGCCGCGGGTGATGTACCAGTGGGCGATGGAGGAACTCCCCCGCCAGGTGGAGGACCCCGCGCGATGGCCGGAGGTGCGGCGGGAACTGGCCCGGTTTCTCCGCACCGTTCAGTGGGTCGTGGAGCCGGAAGAGAAGGGATGAAGGAGCGACCGAGCCTTACGCCGGAGCAACGCCGGGACCTGATCGCGTATCAGCGGGACGAGGTCACGGAGCACCACATCTACGGTCGGCTGGCGCGCGCGGTCCGCTCTCCCGAGAACCGCCAGGTGCTGGAGCGGATCGCCGCCGACGAACTTCGGCACGCCCGCTACTGGAGCGAGTACACAGGGGAGGAGGTCCGGCCCAACCGGCCAAAGATCTGGTTGTACTTCCTGATCGGCCGGATCTTCGGCATCACCTTCGCCGTCAAACTGATGGAGCGTGGCGAGCGACGGGCGCACGAGGGTTATGCCCGGCTGGAGCAGGTGTTGCCGGGAGCGGAGAGGATCGCCCGGGAGGAAGAGGAGCACGAGCAGGCGTTGATCGGCATGCTGGACGAGGAGCGGCTGCGGTACACCGGCTCCATCGTCCTGGGGCTGAACGACGCGCTGGTGGAGTTGACCGGCGCGCTGGCGGGGTTGACCTTCGCCCTGCAGAACACCCGGCTGATCGCGATGACGGGCGCGGTCACCGGCATCGCCGCTGCCCTCTCGATGGCGGCGTCGGAGTACCTCTCCACCCGCGCCGAGGAGACGGATCGGGACCCCGTGAAGGCGGCGCTGTACACCGGCGCGGCCTACATTTTTGCCGTCCTGGTCCTTATCTTCCCGTATCTGGTGCTGAGCAACTACGTCGTCTGCCTGGCGGCGACGCTGGTCGCAGGGCTCGTGATCATCGCCTTTTTCAACTACTACATTTCCGTGGCGCGGGACGTGCCCTTCCGGCGTCGCTTTCTGGAGATGGCCGTGATCAGCCTGGGTGTGGCGGCGATCAGTTTCGGTATCGGTGCTCTTCTGCGCGCCCTCTTCGGCGTGGAGGTATGAGAGAACGCAGGAAGCAGGAAACGGGATATGATGTGCAGGGTGCCAAAACTTACAGAAAGGAGGTGAGACGGATGCCAGCAGGTGATGGAACGGGTCCGATGGGCCTAGGGCCGATGACCGGTCGGCGTGCCGGATACTGCGCCGGTCACGACGCTCCCGGCTGCGCCAACCCCGCAGTCCCCAGGATGGGGATGGGGTGGCGGCACGGCTGGGGTAGAGGATGGCGTCGGGGCTGGAGCAGGCGTAGGGCCGGAGGCTGGGGTGGCGGTTGGCGCTGGCGCTATGGGTATCACGCCACCGGCGTGCCGCCCACTGATCCCTTCGCCGGCCCGCCGACGCCGGAGCAGGAGGTTGATCTCCTGCGCGACCGGGCGGAGTGGCTGAAGGGGCAGCTGGAGGCCATCGAGCGGCGGATCGCCGAACTCGAGCGGGAAGAGGAGTAGGGACACGGCGACGTGTCCCTACCCCAACTGTCGGGGCGGGTGCTCATCTCCAAGGGGAACTGCCCGCCCCGACTCCTGGTCATTATAACCTCTTGCGAGTCGGATCGCAAATCCGGGCACGCCGGGCTCCGGACACGACATCGTTTCTCGCCGCCGAGGCACAGAGGACACGGAGTCTTCTTCTTGACCTAAACGCTCCTCCGTGTCCTCTGTGTCTTTGTGGTCCTCCCATCGGGGAGCCGTGCCCGAACTCACGTTCAAACCTCGGGTGGTCGACTTGACATCGGCGATGGTCGGGGTATAGTAGCGGTTGACATGGCGGCCGACAACGAAGCCTCGATGTACCGTCCGACAATCAAAGAACTGCCGGAGCAGGAGCGACCACGAGAGCGCTTATACCGGCTGGGGCCGGGAGCCCTCTCCACCGCCGAATTGTTGGCGATCCTGCTGCGCACGGGGACCGGAGGAGAGAGCGCGCTGGCGATGGCCAGCCGTCTCCTGGCCCGGTATGGAGGGCTGGCCGGGCTAGCCCGGGCTCCCCTCTCCCAACTGAGGGCGGAGCGAGGGGTGGGGCTCGCGAAAGCGGCCCAGATCCAAGCGGCGGTGGAACTGGGGCGTCGTCTGATGCTCGCCGCGCCGGAGGACAGGCCTCAGATCCGGTCGCCCGCCGACGCCGCGATGCTCCTGATGCCGGAGATCGGCCATCGAGAGCAGGAACACTTCCACGTCCTCTTCCTCGACATCCGCAACCGTGTGCTGGGCACCGAATCGATCTACAAGGGCAGCCTCGACCAGACACAGATCCGGGTCGCCGACGTGTTCCGTGAGGCGGTGCGTAGGAACTGCGCGGCGATCATCGTCGCCCACAATCACCCCTCCGGCGACCCGACGCCCTCTCCGGACGACATCGCTGTGACCCGGGACCTGGTGCAGGCAGGGAAGATCCTGGGCATCGAGGTGCTGGACCACCTGGTGATCGGCCACCAGCGATGGGTCAGCCTGCGGGAACGAGGGCTGGGTTTTTGAAATCGGGTGAGTAGAGCCTAGCGAGTAAAGGGGGCGGACAATGGGTGAGAACCTGGTGCGCAACGGCGGCTTCGAGGCTGATTGGTGGGAGGAATCCTCCCATCGGTGCGTGATCTTCCACACCGACGGCCGCGTCGAGGAGACGGAACGGGAGAACATCTTCACCCCGCCCGGCTGGACCATCTGGTTCCGACATGGCCTGCCGGTCGAACACGACCCGAACAACCCCGTGGGATGGGCGCAGCCAGAGGTGCGCGAGGCCTGGATCACCGGTGATCCGGTGCGCGTCCACTCCGGGCAGAAAGCGCTCCTCTTCTTCACCTTCTTCCGCATCCACGACGGCGGCCTGTTCCAGCAGGTGGCGGTCGAACCGGGGACCCGCCTTCGGCTCACCGCCTGGGCCCATGCCTGGAGCAACCACGACCAGGGACCGCATCCGGACGATCCTCGCTGGAGCGAGGGGGAGGGGGTCGGTTACAACCACTTCTACGCTGTGGAAGGGACTCCGGGGCTAGACAGCAACGCCCAGAACTTCACCTTCTGGGTGGGGATCGATCCCACGGGTGGCACCGATCCCTATGCCGAGACGGTGGTCTGGGGCAAGGGGGCGCACATCTACAACGCACACCGCCCTGTACCCCCCGTCGAAGCGACGGCCCGCGCGAACCGAGTGACCGTTTTCCTCCGCTCGCGCGCCCTCTGGCCCTTCAAGCACAACGACGCCTACTGGGACGACGTTGTGCTTCAGGCGGTGGCTCCCGCGCCGTGGATCCGGATGACCTTCGAGCCGTCCGAGCCGGTGGTGCAGGAGGCGGTCCGGGTGACGGTGACCTCCAACGTCGCTTATGAGGATGTCGGCCTCCAGGTCACCGGGCCGTCGGGGGAGGTGCCCGTGTCGTCGGTCGAGGTAGGTGCCCCGCCGGATGGGCATGCCTGGGGATGGACCTTCGTCCCCACCGAGACGGGGACCTATCACGCAGTCTTCACCGCTGGGGGGGATGCGCAGCGGCCTGTGGAGGCGGACGTTGAGGTGAGGCTCGCTGGGCCGGTGTGGGGGCTGCCGCGGGAACAGTACGCCCGCACCTACGTCCTGCTTCCGCCGGGGGCCGGGAAGGAGTGGGTACAGGCCATCCTAGATAGCGGGGCCTGGGAGCGGTATCGATGGACCATAGGCGGTAGCGCCGACGATGCAGGGATCGGCGCGCTGGAGGACAAGACGGTGATCGCCGTCAACCCGGAGGCTTGGTCCGACGACCTGGAGGCGTTCTTCCGGCAGTACTACCCCCGCACTCGCTACCTGCCCATTCGGGTGGCCACGCCAGAAGCGTTGCGTCGCCGGTTGGAAGAGATGTAGTGGTAAAATGCCGCGGAGGCACAGGGAGCGCAGAGTTCCTCACTGCGTCCTCTGCGCCTCCGCGGTTCTTTTTTACTCCTGAGCCAGCAGTTCGACCTCTGTCACCATCGCGTCGAAGGACCACCCCGAGGCATAGATCCAAATCGTCTTGATCCGCGCTGGCGGCACTTCGAACTCCTCGATAAGGTCCCCCTCAAAGGAGTACCAGGTCCGCAGGGGGATCTGTTCGTCCCACGGGTACAGGAGATCCTGGGGAGCCTTGTCCACGCTGTAAAAGCCGTGGTACCACGTTCGATCGGTCCCTTCGATGTCCTTGTAGTCGATGCGGACGATGATGGGACACTCGGACCCCAGGGAGCCGCAGCCGGGGAGGCTTTGCCCCAGCACCATCACGTTGAGATGCAGGGTTAAAGAAGAGAAGTCGCGCACGTCGTAGTTCACCTGCTGGCGGATCCCCACCTCCGCGTGTCCCTGCCCCGCGCGCCGGAAGCGTGCCACCCGGCGTCCCCCGAAGGTCTCCGTGGTGACCGCGCCGGGGGGTTCCTGCTGTACGTCTTTATGGTACACCTCCCACCCCTCGGTGAGCGGGGCGGTGAAGTCTCCGTTGACCACCAGATTCCGCTCGGCGGAGAGGATCATCAGCGATTCCGGGCCGGATTGGGCCAGGGCCCGTTGGGAGGAGACCAGCGTGGCTTCCTCGCCGTCTAACGTGGTGACCTGCGCCTCCCCGCTCCGCACGGTCAGTTCCGATTCGCCCTCACGCACCCGGGTCTCGAAACTTCCCTCGTTGAGGACCGCTGTCATATGGGGGGTGTGCAGTTCGACGCGGGTGGACCGTCCGTAGGCGGGCGTGACGGCGATGCGGACGCGCCCCCTGGGAACCTCCAAGATCACTTCGTGGGGGAGCGGGCTGGCACCGAAGCGGGGCGACCGGGCCGCGACAAGGGTCATAGACGTTCCGCCGTAGATCTGGATGGTCGCGACAGGGATGGGTTCGGTGCCGGGGGCGTAGATGGTCAGCAGACTGCGCGCCGACTCATCGGTGGTCACCACCGTCCCCGGCGGCACGTCCCACGTCGGCCCGACGAGGGCGACGACGGGCCCCCGTCCCCTCCGTTGGAGCCGGGGGGTGCCCTGCTGGGGTTCCAGCAGCACGTCCTGCTTCAGCCGGGCTGTATGGACGAACTGGCGCACTCCTAACGGGAACCCGATCGCCAGCCCGACACAGGTTATGAAGGAGAGCAGGAGAATAATCCAGGCCAACCGTTCTCGAGTGCGGGTCGGGTCGTGGGTCATAGGTATCGCACCGTGAAGTCGGTGAACTCGCCCGTGGGTCGTTCCCAGCGGGCGTTCACGCGGGTGACCCGGGCGGCAGGCGAACCCTCGTGGAGGAAATCCAGAAACGCCTCCAGCGCTGCCCGAGGGCCTTCGGCGACGGTCTCCACCGTGCCGTCCCACCGGTTGGCGACCCACCCGGTCAGCCCCAGGCGGCGGGCGGTACGGACCGTGTAGTATCGGAAGTTGACCCCCTGCACCCGTCCTTCGACGACGGCGTGAAGCCGGGCTCGTTCCTCCGGGTTACCGTCCATCGTGTTGCCGTTCCCTCCCCAAGTCGTTCTACCAGATGAGACGCCACAGGCGCGTCTCTCGCTTGTCGAAACGATGCAGTCCCGCCCGGCGAGCCGCCTCTACCGCTTCCGCGTACTCTTCCGCCGTGATCGGTCGATCCAGTGGAGGGTGCTGGCGAGCCCGATAGCACGGGCGGTACTGGTCCATGATGTTAATATACGTGTCGGGCGAGACCTCTTCGGCAAGGAAGCGGGCGATCTCTGGTGTGCCAGCCAGTCCTCCAGGGAGCACCAGGTGGCGGACCAGGAGCCCGCGCAGCGCGATGCCCTGCTCGTCCAGAACCAGATCGCCCACCTGTCGGTGCATCTCTTTGACGGCCGCCTGATTCACCGCCGGATAGTCGCGCACGCGGGAGTAGCGGTGGGCGATCTCCTCGTCGGCGTATTTCATGTCCGGCATATAGATGTCCACCACCCCGTCCAGCAACTGCAGCGCCTCCATCGAATCGTAGCCGCCGGTGTTGTAGACCAGCGGCAACCGCAGCCCCGCCTCGGCGGCGATGAGCACGGCGGCCAGGATGGGGGCGACGACGTGGCTGGGGGAGACCAGGTTGATGTTGTGGCACCCCTGCGCCTGCAAGGAGAGCATCATTGCCGCCAGTTCCTCCGGCTCCACCTCCTCGCCGTGCCCCAACTGGCTGATGTCGTAGTTCTGGCAGAACTGGCAGTTGAGGTTGCACCAGGAGAAGAAAATGGTGCCGGATCCCCTGTATCCGCGCAGGGGGTCCTCCTCGCCGAAGTGAGGCCCGTAACTGGCGACGACGGCCTGGGTCCCGGTCTTGCACGCCCCGTGGGTCGTGTACCGGTCCACGCCGCACTTTCGCCCGCAGAGGTCGCAGTGGTGCATCCGCTCGTAGGCGGCCTCCACCCGTCGGCGAAGTTCGCCGGAGCGGAGCAGGGCAAGATAGGCGGGTTCGAACGGCTTGTTTACCACCGTACCGGGATCCTTCGGAGCCGCCAGTTCCGATCGTGCACGGCGACGTATCGGTTCCGTCGCCCGAACTCGTACAGCCGCCAGGTCACTTCCACATCCCGCTTGCAATACTCGATGACCTGGTCCAACTTCCCCTCACGGAACCAGCGGACAGCGGCGAGGCCGTCCGCGCTCTTCCGCTCCCCCAGCGTAGCCGCCACCACGTCGTCCAGTTTGGGCCGCCAGCCCAGCACCTGGTAGAGGTCGCGGAGCATGTCGACCGTGGGCAGATCGTCTAGGGGATCGTCGGTGTAGGCGCGGAGGACCTCGTAGTCGAACCGGTAGAGGTTGTAACCGACGATGAGGCGAGCCGCCCGCAGGTCGGCGATCAACCGGTCCACCTCCGGCTCGGTGTACACTTGGTACAGATCGCTCTCGGGGTCATAGGTCACCCCCACGGAGAGCCCAAGAGCGCGGATGTTCGACCATCCGCCGACCTCGCTGGCGATTCGTTGCGTCTCCAGGTCGAATACGAGCAACGGTGCAGTCATCGAGACGAAGCCTCCGATGAGGTTCTGCCACGAAGAAGCCCGACGGCCATCGGGAGGACGGTCAGGATACTGATGGCCCAGAGGGCCAGCCAGGCCCGGTTCTCCGAAACCCAGGTCAGCCAGCGACCGAGCCCCATCATATCGGCGTGCCATGCCAGTTCCAGTTGCCGGAGGCTGACACCCAGTGCTTGCAAGACGCCTCCCTCGCACCCGGCCCCGTCGGCGTAGGCCTCCAGCAGCGCACGGATGCCCCCGTTGCCGTAGCGGCGCTGGATGTATCGGACCAGACTGGTGCTCTCGGCGTAGGAGAGCAGGGCGGTCTCCGGGTCGGCGGGGAAGGGAACACACAGTTCGCTCAGTGGGATCAACCGCCCTCGACTGCGCGCATCCTCAAGTGTGACCTCCAGGAGGGGGTCCGGCTGGAGTTCATTGACCGTCGCCAACCCCTCGTTCAGCCAGGCCGGGACGGACAGGTACCCCTCCGGGCCGACGATCTGGTAGATCAGCAGATGGGTCAATTCGTGGGGGATGTCCCGCTCCATCCGCAGGAGGGCGTTGTGACCGTTCGGGATGGAGACCAGGATGACGCCCAGTTCTGGCCGGGCCTGCCCGCCGACCCACTCCCGCCCGGCCATCTCCAACGCGGCCCGGATGTCCTCCTGGGAGGGATAAATGTAAATGTTCACCTGCTCCGGCAGCGGGGCGTCCAGTTGTTGGGCGATGGATTCCATGCTGTTTCGGGCCGTGTCCAGCGCTGCCCGCGCGAGCACCGGATCGTCAACTACCGTGTGGATGGAGACCGGGCCTTCAGCGGTGGTGTGCCACGAAAACCGGTTGTCGATGTAGGAAAGGGAGGCCGGTTCGGTGAGCAGGGAGTGCCCCGCGGCGTCTCGGACCTCCCACCACCAGGAGACCTGGCTGAAGGGCGGGAAGGGGGAGAGATGAAGGTCGTGTACGTAACGGGCGTGGATAGTGGGGCCCGGTTCGATCGGCACCGGCTGGACCTCCACCCGTTCGGTTCCCTGGGGCTGGAGGTAGAGGTAGGCGGCGGTGATGGTCGTCGGGGCCGAGGCCCCCAGTTCGAACGTGGCCTGCTGGCCGAAGGTGTAATGGACAGAGGCGTAAGAGACGGTGATCGGGGGTGCGTCTTGGGCATACGCTACTGCAATCCCCCAGGCCGTCCCTGCCAGAAGCAGAGGGATAAGCCAGCAGAGAAGGTAGCGTTGGAGGTTCACAGGAAGTCCTCTTCTCCCTCGTCGTCCTCGTCGAAAAAGTCGAAGGGGAGCAGGAGAGCGCCCAGGTCGCCGTGGAGGAACTCCAGTTCCCGCAGCGCGTCTCGGGCGGCTTCCCGGAGGGCCTCGTTCTCGCTGCGGAGGAACCGCTTGAGCGTGCTCCGGGCCTCGTCTCCGCCGATCTGTCCCAGCGCCCAGATGGCTGCCTCCTGCACCTCGGCGTCCACGTCTTCCACCAGTTCGATGAGCGTCGCGACCGCTTCCTCCAGGCCCAGTTCCCCGCAGGCACGGGCCGCTTCGAACCGCATCTCGGGGTTGGGATTCATCAGTTCCCGGAGCACGTAGGTGGCCCATCGCTCGTCCGCGCTCCGGCCCATCGCGAAGACCGCGCTGATGCGCATCTTCTCCTCGGGGTGTCGGTAGGCCTCGGAGATCAGGTCGGCGACCTCCTCCTCGCCCGAGTAGGCGATCGCCTCCAGCGCGCGACGGCGCACTTCCAGCGTCTCCCGCACCGACCGGCAGGCCTCCAGGAGAGCCTCGTAGGCCTGTCGATGGGGGAGGGGGCGGATCTTGCCCAGTTCGCCCAGCAGCAGGAAACGGCCCAGCGACGCGGCCGCCGCCGCCCGCACGTTGGGAGCGGGGTCCTCCCGCAGGAAGGCGGCGAAACGTGGGACGAGGCGGACGTCCTCGTCTTCCCAAAGCCCTTCCACCGCTGCCTCGCGCACCGTCGCGTCCGGGTCGTCCAGCGCGATGCGGAAGACCGCCCCGAAATCGGCCTCGAAGTCGCTCTCGGCCACCTCGACCAGGGTGAGGATGACCTCGCGGCGGACGCGCACCGGCAGATCGCGCCACACCGCTTCGACCTCCCGCACCTCGGCCTGATCCAGGCCCGAGAGGTCGTACAGCCGCGCGCGAGTGACGGAGCCGGAGCGGAGTTGGCTGATAACCTCTTTGATCGACCGTCTCATCGGTTCAACAAAGACCATGCCACCACCGGATTAACGATGTCTTGAACGACAAAGAAAAGCATCAGTGCCAGAAGGACGAACATCCCCACCTGATGGACGAGGGCCTCCACCTCTGGACGGATGCGCCGTCCGCGGATGGCCTCGATAAGGACGAAGAGGACCCGACCGCCGTCCAGGGCCGGGAGGGGAAGAAGGTTGGTGAGGCCGAGAAAGAAACTGACCAACGCGGCCATCTCCAACGCCGGAAAGGCCACGCGCCACTCCAGGCTCTGTTGCAAGGCGAGGGTGAGGATGGAATTGATGCCGACAGCGCTGGTCGGGCGGGCCTCTTGGGCGCTGATCTCTCCCTGGGAGAGGAGGGTGGGCAGGTGGACGAGGGTGTCGAGCACCCGGTAGATGTCTTGGCCGGCCATCCTTACCGCTTGGGGGAGCGGGTATCGGTGCACGCTCTCTGGGTTCGGCCACGCCTCCATCGCGATGCCAAGGAACCATCGACCTTCAACAAAGCGGGGCGTGGCGGTCAGTCGGAGGGGCTCTCCGTCGCGCACCACCTCCAGAACAAGGGGCTGACCGGCCGAGTCCAGGATGATCTCCCGGATCTGGATGGGCCCCTCGACGATCTTTTCACCGTTGATAGCGAGGATTTGGTCCCCAGGGAGCAGCCCGGCCTCCTCCGCAGCGGTCCCCGGCTCGACGCGTTCAACCATCACGTGCATCTGTTCGGGGTAGCCGGTGGCGTAGCCAGCCACCAGGAGCAGGAGGGCGGCCAGGAGGTTCATCGCGGGGCCAGCCAGCATCACGGCCAATCGCCACCGTTTGGGCTGCGCCGCCAGGCTGCGTGGGTCGGAAGGGTTCTCCTCCCCGGTCATCCGCACGAAGCCGCCGAAGGGAAGCCAGTTCAGGGTGTACCGGATACCGGGTTCGTATATGGTGATGGGACCTCGGATGACATAGCGGCCGTCGGGCCTTTCCTGCAGGGACTGCTCCCTGTTGGTTGAGCCCTTCTCTCCAAGGGGCCGCAGCCGGACCAGGCGGTAGGAACCATCGGTCTCCCGAAGGGCTATGGCTTCGACCGGCATGCCCAGGCCCAGCCCCGCGGGCAGGGTGAGGCGACGGGGTACGTTCAGTTGGACGTTGCCGACGGCGATGATGCCCGGCTCTCCCCACAGGGTCAGCAGGCGTGGGGGGAGCCCCAGGCCGAACTCCTCCACGCGGACCCCCGCCCGGCGGGCTGCTAGGAAGTGGCCCAGTTCGTGGACCAGGATGATCGGCCCCAGCAGAAAGATCAGGCCGGCGGCGAACCAGAGTGCAATATTCAGGGTGTCCATCTCTCTCCGTTTCAACCTGCGGCGAGCAGTGAACGCTCGCCGCCCCATTTTCATCGATTTGTGTAGGGATTATACCCCAGGGCGGGGGTTCCCGCAACATAAGGCCCACACTGACCTTTGGACGGGAGTTCGGACATCGGGTGTGAGCCTCCTTCTCGGCGGGCCTGGCACCGGCCTGAAGAGCGATTTCCCGCCCGCCCCGCCTGTTTAGATAATGTCTCATAATGTGGTGTAAAATCGTGGTTTGACAAAAGTGGTCACCGGTGCTTCCTTGTGGGTGCGAGATAACAACCCAAGAGAAAGGAGGCGACCGATGACCGATCCCACTATAACACTG
>DUEL01000022.1 GCA_011192125.1 Thermoflexia bacterium | reverse complement strand
CCAGGCATCCGCCACTTGTCTGCAATGACACCTTGAGGTCCAACGCATCCAGCGCGGACCGGGCCGCCTCGGCCTCGGAGGGATGCACCACCACCGTTGCCGGGAGCACGCGGTAGCGACAGTAGAAATCCTTTACGGCTTCCTGGATGCGGGCTTCTATGTTGTTGCCGTGTTCTCCGTCCCGATAGACGTGCATCATCTTCCGCCCCTCCTGCCCGGCCGCCCCCTTTCACGGCGACGGCCGGGCAGGGGAGGCCGAAGCCTCCCCGCATTGGCTAGAACGGGATTTCCTCCTCCTCGCCCTCCTCCTCGTAGACCGGGGCCGCTTGCGGGGCCTCCTCCGTTGTCTCCTCCCCACGTCCGCCCAGGAACCGGACGGTCTGGGCCACCACCTCGAAGTTGGCCCGTGCGATTCCGTCGTTGCCGACCCAGATACGGGGGTTGCCGCTGCCGTCGGGCCGCAAACGGCCTTCGACCAGGACCGCTCGCCCCTTCGAGAGGTACTGGTTGCAAGTCTCGGCCAGTCGCCCGAAGGCGGAGATGCGGAACCAGATGGTCTCCTCCTGTTGTTCGCCGTTCTGGCCCGTCCAGCGGCGGCTGGACGCCATTGTGAACGTGGTCACGGGCGTCCCGTCGGGCGTGTAGCGCATCTCCGGGTCACGCCCGAGATGCCCTGCGATGATGATTCGATGGTACATCCTGACCTCCTTATGCTGTCTGGGTCATCACTTGAGCCGATCCGGTAATAGCACACACTGCGTCGGGTCTGTGCACCGCTTCGGGTGCCGCATCTCGCACACTGCGCAGTGCTTCACGATACCCCACGCCCGCTGCAAGTCGTCTGCAGCGAGCCAGATGAGGTTGTACGAAAGCAGGTGGTCGAGTTGACCGTTGTGCCGCTCGTGCACTCGCTTCGTGAACTTGCCTGAGCGTTCAAGCCGCTGCAAGCCGCTGGTCATCGTTTCCGTCTCTCCCCACCGTGATGGCAATCGTGTCGCTACGGAGTACTTGGTGGTCCCTGGCCAGCACCGTGATGACCTCAATGTGGTCGGAGCAAGGTCGGACCACCGGGATGGGCTCCCCCCGCCGGACCAGGGCCACCCGATGGCCTGTGAACGGCGCGAGCCGGGGGGCCAGGCCGAGGATGGCCCGGCGCAGCGCGGCGACATCCGCGCCGCGCTCCCCGGCTCGTTGAACTGCGTGCTTCGAAAACCGAACGGCGATTCCACTATTCGTCTCCATCGCGCCGCCTCCCTTCCCGGAGGCGGGTTGCGTTTGACCGGAACGGGTCGGTGTGGTATCCTAAAGTGGGGCGGGGTTCAAGAGGGTACCGGCAAACGGCCCGCCTCCGCGATAACCCCGTGTAGCGGCACGGGGTTTTTTCTTGACAAACGAGACCCTCATTTTTCTCCTTGCGGTTCCTCTTCCTTCCAGGGGTTGTGCTTCTGCGGCCCCAGGTTGTCCATCCGACGCTTGTAGGCCAGCAGGCTGTCTCGGTTGACCAGCCAGTCCCGGCCGATCTTCCGCGCCTCGATGCGGCCTTTTCTGGCCAAAATCCGGATATGGGCTTGGGCATAGCCAGTGAGGGTAGCAGCCTCTGTGGTCGTAAGCCATCTGGTCAGATCTTCCATAAAGTCTCCTTTACTGGGATCACACGGAGTTGGCGGTTCCTCTAACGGAACTACTACGTGTATAAAAGAAAGGGGTTGTTGTTCCCCTTGCGGAACCAGTATATCACAAAATTTTAGGCTTGTCAAGCATTGACGCTTGATCAAGCCTTAGTTTCTAGAGCAGAGGATTAGTTTGCGTCAACAGCCCGTTTCCGGGCTCCTGTTCGCCAAGGGTCGTGCTTCGCGGGCCCGAGACGGCGCATCTCCTCTGCGTAACTGAGTACTTCGTCTCGCTTCAGAAACCAATCACGCCCGCGCCTTATCCCCTGCAGGCGGCCCCGTGCTATGGCCTTGCGGAGATATCGGGCTGTATACCCCGTCAATTCCGCCGCCTCTTTCGTCGTGATCCACTCGGTGGGATTGAAGGCCTCGGCCATCTCGTCCTCCACCGTAACTACAAGGGCCCGGCCATTTATGGCCGGGCCGCTGGCTTTCCCCGGCGGCCCGGCGTGGGGCCGCCGCTTATCCGTTTTTAGGCTGGGGGCGGAGGATTCGAACCCCCACATACGGATCCAGAGTCCGCTGTCCTACCGTTAGACGAGCCCCCAGTGCCCGTGGGAACCAGTCCCATACAAGCGATATTTTACCACGGGTCGTTCCATTTTGCAACCGGCGAATAGTGAGTTACAATGGTGGCGGTGGATCATCCTTGGAGGAGGGAAGAAATGAGGCAGGTTGTTTCAACCGACAAGGCACCGGCGGCTGTCGGGCCGTACTCCCAGGCGGTGAGGGTAGGTGATCTGATCTTCACGGCTGGGCAGCTGGGCATCGTTCCTGGCACGAAGGAGTTCGCCGGGCCGGACATCCGAGCGCAGACCCGCCAGGCGCTGGAGAACCTGAAGGCGATCTTGGAAGCAGCCGGATCGTGTATGCGCCACGTGGTTAAAACGACCGTCTTTCTCCAGGATATCGAAGAGTTTGCCCGGATGAACGAGGTCTACGCGGAGTTCTTCCCGGAGGATCCTCCGGCCCGTTCAGCGGTCCAGGTCGCTGCGCTTCCCCTGGGGGCGCGAGTGGAGATCGAGGCGGTCGCAGAGGTGTGCGAATGTGAGCATCCGGGAGAGGGAGAGTGTGGGTGTGGGTGTAAGGAGGGGTGAAGAGAAGGGGCAGGAAGTATGAAAGCGAGGGGGTAAGGAAGGAGGAGGATGGATTTCGTTCTGCAATTCATACGGGATAACTGGCTGTTCCTGGTGTTCGTGGGCGGGTTGCTGGCGGCATGGTTCTTCTTGCGGACGTCGCCCACCGATCTTGCGTCGACCGAGGAGTTCGACCAGAAGATCCGCTCCGGCCGTCCAGTGGTGGTGGAGTTCTTCTCCAACACCTGAAGCGCCTGCCTTCTGGCGAAGCCTGTCGTGGACAGGATCGAGGCGGAGTTGGAGGGTGAGGCGGAGGTAATGCGGTTGAGTGTGGCGTCCGACCCCGGGTTAGCGTTGGCCCAGCGATACGGCGTGCGCGGGGTGCCGACCCTCCTGGTCTTCGATGGGGCCGGGAACGTGGTTTACACGCGCGTTGGTTTGCCGAACGTGGAGGAGGTTGTGCAGGTCGTGCGTGGGCAGTAAAGAGGCCGGTGGTGGGTGCAACGCGCCTCAAAGGCGCGTTGCACTTGTGGTTGGGGACGTGTCCACGCGTTTCCCGATCAGATCGTACTCTAACGCGCCGGTGATCGTCACCGTGACCATCTCCCCTACTGGCAGGTCCTCCTCAAGCAGGACCAGCCCGTCGATCTCCGGCGCGTCCCGATAGGTGCGGCCTACGCTGATCCCGTCCCCTCGTCCTTCAATGAGCACGTCTAGAACCCTGCCGACGAGGGCCTGGTTCTTGGCGAAGGAGATCGGTTGTTGGACCTCCATCAGCCTTGCCCGTCGTTCTTCCTTGACCTCTGGAGGGACGTCGTCGGGCAGGCGGGCGGCTTCAGTCCCCTCTTCGCGAGAATAGGTGAAGACACCGACGCGGTCGAACTCCATCTCCTTGACGAATTCCAGCAGGGCGGCAAACTCTTCCTCCGTCTCTCTCGGATATCCCACGATGAAGGCGGTGCGGATGGTGATCTCCGGGATGCGATCCCGCAACATCGTCACGGTTCGACGGACCCAGTCCACGTCGGCAGGCCGCCGCATCCGCCGCAACACCGCGGGATGGGCGTGTTGGAGGGGGATGTCCAGATAGGGCAGGACCTGTGGATGTTGGGCCATTACCTCGATCAGGCGGGGAGTGACCGCGCCGGGAAAAGCGTACATCACTCGGATCCACGGGACATCGGGGAGTCGCTCTACCAGCCGTTCTAGCAGTTCAGCCAGCCCGTCCTCCATCCCCAGGTCACGCCCATAGGCTGTGGTGTCCTGGGCGATCAGGATGATCTCTTTCACACCCCGGTCTGCCAGCAACGCGGCCTCATCGAGGATGCGCTCCGGCGGTCGGCTGACGGCGGGTCCCTTGATAAGTGGAATGGCGCAGAACGCACAGGTTCGGCTGCAGCCGTCGGCGATCTTGATGTACGCGGTGGCTCCCTGGATCGCCACGCGGGGGATCCCCTGCTCGTCTCGCCCGGCGGTAGCCTCCGAGCGATGGACAAGTGGGGTGGGGGGGCTGTGGCGGATCAGGCGGTTCGCCACCTCGACGATGTCCATCCAGCGGCGGGTGCCGAGCAGCCCGTCCACCCCGGGCACAGCCGAGAGGATCGCCTCGGGGTCCCGTTGCGACCAGCATCCGGCGACGAGGATCCGCTGTCCAGGTCGCTTGGCTGCTGCCAGTTCGGAGATGACCGTCAGCGATTCCTCTCGCGCCGATGCGATGAATCCACAGGTGTTGACGATCAGCAGGTCGGCTTGCTGAGGGGAGGTCGCAGAGCGGTATCCTGCGCGCTCCAGCAACGTGGCCATCCCCTGAGCGTCCACCGTGTTCTTGGCGCATCCCAGGGATACGAGGTAGTACCGAGGTCGTCGTTTACGCCGGCTCATTCCAATGGTTCCTCCGTGAGGGCGAAGAAACAGAGCATCACCCCGCCGTACCGCCTCTGGTCGAACAGCAGGAGGTTCTTCAGCGGCAGGTCCTCGTACTCCCTGGGATGGATCTGGGCGATAGCCCAGCCGTCCTCTGCCAACCATCCAGGGTGAGCATCCAGCGCTCGCAGGGTTTCTGCCCACAAGCCCTGGTATTGAGGTGGAGCGATGTAGATGTAATCGAACGGTTCTGGCTCCCGGCGCAGGAATTCGAAGACGTCGGCTCGGACCACCCTGGCCTGATCGGTCAGGCCGGTGTGGGCGAGGTTCTCACGGATCGTGCGCAGGGCGGCCGCGCTCCGTTCGACGAAGACCGCCTCAGCCGCTCCTCGGCTGAGGGCCTCGATGCCCACCTGTCCGGTCCCGGCGAAGAGGTCGAGGAACCGACAACCGATCACGTCCTCTCCCAGGATGTTGAACAGGGCCGACTTGGCCCGGTCGGTGATGGGGCGGGTCCCTCCACCGGGCACCGACTTCAGTTTTCGCCCTTTGGCCTTTCCTGCAATCACCCTCATCGTTCTTCGCCTCAGACTATACCCGTCTCTGCGCTTTTTGACAAATGGACGGATCTCTGGGGGTCGAGCCGCGGTGGAAGCTCTGTGCCCTCTGTGTTCCTGTGGTGGGATCTGTTTGGCACGGGCGTTGACAATCCTACCACCTGTACTATACTCGATTGGGGAAGGAGGAATTGGGATCAGAATGGCGGAGTATCCCTCTCCGAGTATTGAGGCGATCCTCACCAAGGTCCCGGACGAGCAGAGGAGGGACCTGGTCCGCCGTGCCTACGAGTTCGCTGCGGCGGCTCACGAGGGACAGCGTCGCCTCTCCGGGGAGCCCTACATTCGGCACTGCCTGGCGGTCGCGGGATTGCTGGCCGACTTGCGGATGGACGTCGAGACGCTGGCGGCCGGCCTCTTGCACGACGTGGCGGAGGATTGCGGCGTCTCGATCAAAGAGTTGGAGCAGCGGTTCGGTCCGACCGTGGCCCGTCTGGTGGACGGGGTGACGAAACTGCAGGTGATCAACCGGCTGGGCCGGATGGGGGCCGCCGAGCGGGACGAACGGGAACTGGAGAGCCTGCGCAAGACCTTCCTGGCGATGGCCAAGGATGCGCGGGTGATGCTGATCAAGTTGGCCGATCGCTTGCACAATATGCGGACCTTGGGGGCGTTGCCTCCGGATCGGCAGCGGCGATTGGCCAAGGAGACGTTGGAGATTCACGCCCCGCTGGCCAACCGGCTGGGTATCTGGCGTTGGAAGGGGGAGCTGGAGGACCTGGCGTTCCGTTATTTGCAGCCGGATCTGTACTACATGATCGCTCGCCAGTTGGCCGCCAGGAAGGAGGAACGGGAAAAGGAGATCGAGCAATACATCGCCATACTGGATCATCAGCTCCGGCTGGAAGGGATCAGGGCCAAGATCACCGGCCGCCCCAAGCATATCTACAGCATCTACCGGAAAATGCAGCGTAAACAGATCCCCCTGGAGCGGGTGTACGACATTCGGGCGGTCCGTGTCATCGTGGACACGATCCCCGATTGTTACCACGTCTTGGGGATCGTCCACAATCTCTGGACCCCTATCCCCGGTGAGTTCGACGACTACATCGCCACGCCGAAGGAGAATATGTACCAATCCCTCCACACCGCTGTGGTGGGGATGGATGGCAAGACGCTGGAGGTGCAGATCCGCACTCACTACATGCATCGCATCGCTGAGTACGGTATCGCTGCCCACTGGCGGTATAAGGAGGGGACGAAACGGGATCGGCAGTTCGAAGAAAAGATCGCGGCCCTGCGGGCTCAAATCGAGGCCCGGAGCGACGCGGACGACGCCGGGGAGTTCGTCGAGGCCGTGCGCACTGACCTCTTTGAGGATCGGGTCTACGTTTTTACGCCTAAAGGGAAGATCATCGACCTGCCGGCCGGCGCTACGCCTATCGACTTTGCCTACTATGTCCACACGGAGATCGGCCATCGGTGCCGAGGGGCCAAGGTGAACGGCCGATGGGTGCCGCTGGACTACGTCCTCAGGACAGGGGATCAGGTGGAGATCATCACGGCGAAGCGAGCGGCTCCCAGTCGGGATTGGCTGAATCCGGACCTGGGGTACGTGCGGACGGCCCGCGCCCGTTCCAAGATTCGACAGTGGTTCCGAAGGCAGGACCGAGAACAGAATATCGCTGCGGGACGAGCGATCCTGGAGCGTGAGTTGCGGCGGTTGGGCCTGACAGGGATGGCGCACGAGAAGGTGGCAGCTCTGTTCGGTTACGAGAAAGTGGATGATTTCCTGGCCCGGATCGGATTTGGCGACATCAACAGCCGTCAGATCGCCGCCCGGGTGGTCGAGGCCCGCCGTAAGGAGGAGGCGACGCGCCCGGAGATACCACCCCCCGCCCCCATCCCCGCGCAGGTCTCCACCGATATGCAGGTGCTGGGCACCGGTGGTTTGCTGACCCGCCTGGCGCGGTGCTGCAATCCGATCCCTGGCGAGGAGATCGTGGGTTACGTCACCCGGGGGCGGGGGATCACCATTCACCGACGGGATTGTCCCAACGTTCTGAACGTTCGGGACCCGGAGCGGCTCATCGAGGTCAGTTGGGGGGCGCAGGCGAAAACGTTCCCTGTGGTGGTCTCCGTCTTCGCCTTCGACCGGGCAGGTCTTCTCCACGACATCAGCGGAGTCGTGACCCGAGAGGGAATCAACATCGAGGGGATCAGCATCACGAGGGATCAGAATATGGTCACCCTCTACATTACAATGGCGGTGACCGACATCGGGCAGTTGGGACGGATCCTGGCCCGCATCAATAAGGTGCCCAACGTGATCGAGGCACAGCGGCAGGGGTAGGTGCTACTCCGACACCATCCTGCGCAACCGTCGATACTTTATCGCCTCGAAGTAGGCCATCAGTAGGCTCAGCCGCAGTCCGTGCAGTCCGTCCCGTATCCCGCGCAGGGTGACAAACCGCCACCAGAAGTGGCGCACTGCCTGGGAGTAGGGGGTGTAGAAGCGGGGACAGACCCCTTCCTCCAGCAGGATGCGGGCGTCATAGTCGGTGTACCGTCTCTGCCGCTCGACAAAGTCGGCCAGGTCCCGGTAGTTGTAGTGAATGAGCGGGTTCTGAAGGTGTCCCGACGGTCCATTCACCACAGCGATCTCGTGGACAGGCCGTTCCCAGTGGGCGTAACCACGGCGTACCAGCCGCAATTGATAGTCGGGGTACCAGCCTGCGCCGAGGGTGAGCCGGCCGAAGATGTAGTTGTGGCGTGGGATCCACCAGGCTACCTCTTCTAGATCCCCTGCGGTTACTGTTCGGACCTCCTCCGCCAGTTCCGGTGTCGCTCGCTCGTCGGCGTCCACGAAGAAGATCCACTCCGCCTCGACCCGCTCCAGGGCGGCGTTCCGCTGCTGGGCGTAGTTCTCGAAGGGGTGCTGGATCACCTCCGCGCCAGCCTGTCGGGCCAGTTCCACCGTCCGATCGGTGCTGAACGAGTCGAACACCACCCGCCGGTCTACCCATGCCAGGCTCGCCAGGCATTCCTCGATGTTCTCCTCCTCGTTCAGCGTCAGCACAACAGCCGCGATCTCCATATCCTCCCCCGGTCACCCAATCGCTCGGTCACCTAGTCACCCACTCCCAAGCCTCGAGCACGGCCTCACACGCCTCCCGCCACTCCTGCGAGGCCCTCCGCATTCGCCTCCGCATTCCCAGCCGGACCAACGTCCGTGCCAGGTGACGACGCACCGGCCCGTGGTGCTTCCGGTAGAGCCGCGCCCGGCTGGTCCACAGGTTCACGAACGAGGGGATGGGGACCTGTCGGGTGGATTGGCCGGCGTGGTGGACCACCTGTGCTGTCGGTACGCAGAGGGCTTTCCAGCCCGCCCTCCGCATTCGCCAGCACCAGTCGATCTCCTCGCAGTACATTCGGTATCCCTCGTCCAGCAGCCCCACCTGCCGGATCGCTTCCGTCCGGACCATCATCGATGCCCCCAGGGGGTGACCCACGGAAAACGGCGCTTCGCCTTCGTATAGTCGTCGTGGGTATCGCCCGTTAAGGGGGGTCTCGTAGAGGCGAGTGGGGAGGGGGAAGAGGTCGAACGCCAGTTGGAGGACGCCGGGGAAGCGGAAGGCGGAGTGCTGGAGGGAGCCATCGGCGTAGAGGAGCTTCGCGCCGACCACGCCGACCTCCGGATGGGCCTCCAGCGCCTCCACCAACGCCGCCGTCGCCCCCGGCAGCACTTCGGTATCGGGGTTCAGCAACCAGACGAAGGACGTTTGACGCTTGACGCTTGACGTTTGACGTTCGATGTTCGATGTTCGACGTTCGGCGCCCGAGTCATCCCCTGCAAGGATCTCGCGCAGCGCGAGGTTGTTTCCGGCGGCGAAGCCGAGGTTCTTCGGACTGGCGATGAGGTGGACATTGGGGAATTTCCGGGTCACCATTTCCGGGGTGCCGTCCGTGGATGCGTTGTCCACCACCCAGACCTCTGCTGTCCGTCCCCATCGCTCTAGGTCGGCAAAGAGGGACCTCAGGCACGTGGCCAAGAGGTCCCTCACGTTCCAACTAACGATCACGACCGCCAGTTCGGCCATATGTATCTCACCACGGAGACACAGAGGACACAGAGGTTCATGAAGTTTTCCTGAACCCCTTGGTGCCCCTCTGTGCCCTCCGTGTCTCTGTGGTTATCCTATACAAACCGCTGCCGGATCTCCGCGCTCACGTAGTCCAGGATCGCCACGGTGATGGCGATGAACCAGACGGCGATCCCCGCGGCTCGGTAGTCCAGCAACTTGATGTACTGGATCAGCACGAAGCCGATGCCGCCGCCGCCCACCAGACCGATGACGGTGGACATCCGCACGTTGATGTCCCACCGGTAGATCGAGAAAGAGACGAAGGGAGGGATCATCTGGGGGATGACGGCGTACACGATGGTCTGGAGCCGGTTTGCGCCGGTGGCCTGGATCGCTTCAATGGGGCCGGGGTCGATGCTCTCGATGGCCTCAGAGTAGAGTTTCCCCAGAGCGGCGATGGAGTGGATGGTGAGGGCGAGGATTCCCGCGAAGGGTCCCAGGCCGACGACCACGACGGCGATGATGGCCCAGATCAGCGGCTCGATGGAGCGGACGATGTTGAGGATCGTGCGGGTGAAGTAATAGACGGCGAGGGTGAGCCAGGAGCCGGACATCAAGTTCTTGGCGGCCAGGAAACTGATCGGGATGGAGAAGAAAATGC
Organism: Thermoflexia bacterium; assembly: GCA_011192125.1. Lineage (GTDB taxonomy): Bacteria > Chloroflexota > Anaerolineae > B4-G1 > DUEL01 > DUEL01. The sequence goes on along the minus strand of DUEL01000022.1, from coordinate 30,003 downwards.
CGAAGATCGTCGCCATCATCCCCAGGAAGATGGTCTCGATCATCCGGGCGATGCTGATCCGCAACGGCTCGCTGGGCCGGGCCGGGCCGGTGCCTACCACCTGCCGTGCCTCTACCCGGTGGATCTGTGGACCGGCCGCGCTGGGTGGGATGAGCCGGTAGGGCATGATCAGTTCGATCTCGAAAGAGCCGGTGTCGTCCGTCTGGAAGACCACGTACTCTCCGCTCTGACGGACGACGAACTCGTTGCCCAGCGGGTCGACCCACCAGATCTTCGTCTCCGTGTTCGGCGCGAACCCTCGGCCGACGAGTTTGAGCGTGGTCCCAGGGATGATCTGGTTGTTCTCACCGAGTTCGGAGAGCTCCCCGCAGGTCGGCGTGGCGACTAGGTAGGGCTGACCGGGTACCTCTTCTGGTGGTGGGGGCGGGTTGTCGTCGCAGGGAACCAAGATGTCGGCTCCCGCGCTGAGGATCTCCTCCTCCCGTTCGACGGCTGCCGGCCAGGGCCAGAGGACCTGAGAGAGCGGTCGCCAGGCGTCGGGGAGTTCGCTGCCCAGTTTGTAGAGGTCGATCTCACCGATCTGCCAGCCGAGGGTAAAGAAGAGGACGATGACGAGGACGAAGATGCCTGCCCCCCCTTTGACGTCGGGCTGGGCCTGCCGGTAGGCGTCCCAGGCGTTCCACAACCATAGAGCCACGATGCCGATCAGCATCGGCACCACGAAGACAGGACGGCGAGCGATGGCTTTCCTGAGCATCGCCAGCGGACCGGGCTCCAGGTGCGCCAGGTCGTAGATTCGCCAGACCATCAGTCCGGTGATGCTGACCAGAGAGCCGAATAAAAGCAATCCCCTCCGTGTCTCCCGTGCCAGGACCTGTCCCAGGCCGGGGATGATCAGGGAGGCAATGCCGGCTACTGGCGGAGGGACCAGGCTGGGGAGTTTTTCTCTTTGGATGGTCCGTGTCGCCATTTACGCTCCTCCTTCGCGTGGGCCTACGCTCACCCGGACCGCTTCCTCGCCGTAGATCTCCTTGAACTCCTCATCGGTCATCCGGCGGATATCCTCCCGGGTGCCCCGGTAGACGATCCGACCGTCCCTCAGGCCGATGACCTTTGTGGCGTATCGCTGGACCAGGTCGAGGAAGTGCAGGCTGCAGATGACGGTGATCCCTTCTTCCTGGTTCAGTTGCTCCAGGTAGCCCAGGATGGAATGGGCGAGGACAGGATCCAGGCTGGCCACCGGCTCGTCGGCTAGGATCATCTTGGGTTGTTGCATCAGGGCGCGGGCGATACCCACCCGCTGCTGCTGACCACCGCTCAGTTCGTCTGCCCGCTTGTGCGCTTGATCGGCGATGCCTACTCGCTCCAGCGCCTGCATCGCCATCTCGATGTCCTCCTTGGGAAAGCGGTGCAGCAGGCTGGCCCACGGGTTGACGTAGCCCAGCCGGCCAGCAAGGACATTGGTCAATACGGAGGACCGCTTGACCAGGTTGAACTGCTGGAAAATCATACCGATCTGGCGGCGGATCTCGCGGAGCTGGGCCGGATCGGCCGCGGTGATGTCGATCCCGTTCCAGATGATCTGCCCCTCCGTCGGCTCGATGAGCCGGTTGATGCAACGAAGGAGAGTGGACTTGCCGGAGCCGCTCAGCCCGATGACGACCAGGAATTCACCGTCCTCCACGGTGAAACTGACGTCTCGCAAGGCGACGGTCCCATCTTCGTAGATTTTGGTAAGATGTTTGACCTCTAGCATCTTCCCTCTCGCTGTTAGGAGGGGGGACCCGGAGGTCCCCCCTCTTGCTTCCTCGGATCCGCTTTGTGGACAGGATTACTCCTGGACCAGTTCCTCGATGCTCATACCGGAGGCCTGGAGCACCTGCCGGAACGGATCGTAGAAGGAGTCGTCCGCCTTGATCAGGCCGGCCCACTGGTAGGCGATATCCAGCGCCTCCTTGCCCTCATCGGTCTCGGCGATGGCCAGCAGGCCCTCCACGATCTTGTCCTTCAGTTCCTGCGGCAGGGAGGGCACGAACTGGACGCCGTCGTTGGGGATGTCGGCGGTGACCTCGATGACCACCACCTTCTCCATCACGTCGGGATGCTCGTCCTCGATGCGGGAGCGAGCGTCCACGTAGGTGGCGCCAGCATCGCAGTCGCCGTTGTAGACAGCGGCGACCACCGCGTCGTGCGCGCCAGCGTCCACGATCTCCGCCAGATCGGTATCGGGATCAAGTCCGGCGGCCCGCATGGTGAGCATCGGGATGATCCAGCCGCTGGTGGAGAGCGGGTCGGGGCGGCAGAAGGTCTTCCCCTTCAGGTCCTCGATGCTGGTGATGCCGCTGTCGGCGCGGACGATGATCTGGCCGTTGTAGGTGGGGCTGCCGTAGCGGACCGACACTAGGGCGGCCTCGGCGCAGCCACGATCGGCGGCCAGGACGTAGGAGAACGTCGCCAGAGAGCCCATGTGGGCCTCAGGCGGATCGCTGCACATCGCCTCGATCACGCCGGCGTACTCGGTGGCGACGAAGGTCTTGAAGTAGAGGCCGGTCTGCTCATGCAACAGGTCTGCCACTTGCTGGGCCCCCGCCGCGACCCGTTCCATCTCGCCGGAGGGCACGAAGGCCCAGACGATGGGGTTTTCCTCAGAGCCCAGTTCCGGCTCGGCCGGCTTGCATCCGCTAAACACCACGACTGCGGCAACAAGCACCAGAACGAGAACGCTCCACGCTGTCTTTCGGGACATCTCACCTTCTCCTTTCTCTGATATGGTTGGTAATCAAGGGGTGAATCCTACCGGGGTAATAATAGATGCGATCCTTGTCGTCTACCGAGGCATCCCTCCTTTCTCCTAGCCTTCAGGCTGGATTTATGCTGTGAGAATCATGATATACCAGAAAACCGGAGGTGGCAAGTGGTGCCTGTCCTGACTTGATGCTTCTCTCTCTTTTGCAAATTCCTTTCCCGTGCTATAATCCTGGTAACGGTGAGAGGACGTTTGCGCATGGGGAGGGGAAGAGGGGGATGAAGAGGAAAGGATCGTTCCTGTGGTTGGTGCTGTTGCTGCTTCTGGGGTCTTGCAAGAAGGCGGAGCCCCTACCGTGGATCGACGATTTCTCCTCCCCTGGGAGCTGGCAGGCTGAATCGGACGCTACAGCGCAGGTGGTGGTGGAGAACGGGGTGTTGCGAGTGCACGTCATCGTTCCCAACCAGCTGGCTTGGGCAGTAGCGGGAAAAGACCTGAGGGATTTTCACCTTTCTGTTGAGGCTACGCAGGTTGCCGGGCCGGACGACAACGAGTACGGTGTCCTGGTGCGGATGCAGGATCCCTCCAATTTTTACCGCTTTTCCATCAGCGGGGATGGCTATTTCCTGGTCAGTAAGTTCGTGGACGGACAGCAGGTGCTGTTGGGGAATGATTGGACCCCCTCCGAGGCCATTCATCGTGGACAGGCGACCAATGTGTTGGAGGTGACCTACCGGGGGAACCGCTTTACTTTTGTGGTTAACGGGCAGCAACTGGCCCAGGGGGAGGATTCTCAGTTCTCTCACGGCGACATCGCCCTATACGCTGGTGCTTTCTATGAGGGAGGAGTCGAAGTCCATTTTGACAATTTGAGGGTGACGAACCCGTGATCCTGGTGGGCGGAAGATGCGACGCGCCTCGAAGGAGCGTCGCCCCTGAAAGGACAGGTGTAGTTGTCCCTGGATAAAATCGTGCTATACTGAACTAAATTTCAAGCCAGCCTTGACGAGTTGGGTGCGTTGTCAAAACCGCCGGAACCCGGTATACTACCGATGGGAAGCAGCGAGACCGACGCGGGGCGACAGATCGAGGCCTGGGTCCATCGTCTGACTGCCGCCGGGTGGTCGCCGTTGGTCCTGTTGTTGCTGGAGGGGGTCCGTGCGCTGGGACCCATGTTAGGTCAGGCCGTCGTGCTGGGCGAGCCACTTCTGGAGGGCCTCGTCGATCGGCGGTTCCTTTCCGAAGTGTCTGAGTGGTTGATGGATGGTCGTTCCATAGACCGATTGCTGGCCCGCCTGGAGGAATCGCCTGCAGAACGGGAGTCGTGCTAAATGGGGAAGGCAGAAATCCTCGCGCTCTTGCTGATCCTTCTGGGGCTCGTTCTTCTGGCTCTATTCTGGGCCCGAGCCCGTCGCCGACGGCCTGTTTATGTTCGTCCGCTCTCCGCTTTTGACCAGATCCCAGGGGAGGTGGGTATGGCGGCCGAAGCGGGGAGGCCGTTACACCTGGGCCTGGGTTTTGGAGGGATCGGAGGAAGCCGGACAGCGACTTCCCTGGCGGGGCTCCAGGTTCTCGAGGGAATTGCAGACGCGGCGGTCGCCTACAGCACCCCACCCGTGGTCACGGTCGGTGATCCGACGCTGATGCTCCTGGCGCAAGACGTCCTGCGGCGGGCGAGCGGTCGGATCGGAGCTCCAGAGCGGTACGACCCTGCCTCAGTTCGATTCGTCGCAGCGGATCCCGTGGTGTACGCTCTTGGGGCCTCGGATGTCGTCTCCCACGACCGGGTGATGGGGAACGTGCTGGCAGGGGCATACGGAGAGGAGGTCTCCTTTATCACTGCCGGGGGGATGGGGATGCGGCAAATGGCCGCTGCCGATCAACTGCGGGCCGTCAGTGCTCTCTATCCTGCGGACACCTTCCTGGCCGTCGGCGAGGAGCTTTACGCGGCTGGTGCGCGGTTGAGCCGCCTCCCCCGCTATCTGGCGAGTCTGAAAGTGCAGGATTTGTTGCGTCTTGTAGTGATCGTGCTGCTCCTGCTGAAGGTCTTGGGGCTCTTCTGAGAAGGGGGCTGGATGGAGCGCTTCGGAAAGCGGATCCTTCCCACGGCAGTGGCGGTCGGGGCTGGAGTGCTGACCCTGCTGGGTTATCTGCTCCCCGTCCCGCCCTTTACCACCGTCCGGGATGAGATGGTGCAGTGGGCGGTGATCGTGGCCGCGTTCGCCTTTATCCTCGGGTTTTTCAACGTCCTGCGGGTCCACCTGGGTCGGCTGGCGCGCCGGGCCTCCGGGTGGGGATATAGTCTGGTTCTGATTCTGACGGCGTTGATCTCTCTTCTTATAACCGCCGCTGGGCTGGTGGCGGAACCTGCTCGGGCGGCGAGCGATTGGTGGTTCGGGTACGTGCTGTATCCCCTTCAGGCTGCAGCCGCGGGGTTGGTGGCGATCGTGCTCGCCTTTTCTGCCTTTCGGTTGCTCCGTCATCGGCGGAGTGCGGAAACGCTGTTTTTCCTCGTCGCTGCGTTGGTCGTCCTGCTGGGTACGACCCCGCTGCCGGGTGTGATCGGTGAGAGGCTGGCAGCCCTCCGCCAGTGGTGGATGGAGGTGCCAGCAATGGCCGGGATGCGGGGGTTCCTGATCGGCGTGGGATTGGGGACGTTGCTGATGGGGCTGCGCGTGATCACAGGAATGGATCGGCCTCACAGCGATGTATAGGTTGGGGTGCGTATGATCTCCTGTCCGAAGTGCGGAGTAGCCAATCCGGAAGACAGTCGCTCCTGCAGGGCCTGCGGCACGCCGCTGTCTGGTGGGGAGGAGGCCGGTCGCCGCTGCCCGATGTGTGGCGCGATGAACCCGGCGGACAGTGTCGTCTGTGAGCAGTGCCAGGCCCGTCTGGTCCCCTTGGTCGCCGAAGAAGCGGCGGAGGCCCAGCCGGAGGTGCCGTCAGGAGAAGAGGTGTCCGGGGCTGAGCCGTTCTCCGAGGAGGTCTCACTTCCCGCGGAAGAGGAGCCGGACTGGCTGACCGAGTTGCGCGCTACGATGGAAGAGGCGGAGGAAGAGCAGGAGCCTCCGGTAGAGGAGGCCGGGCCGGTTGCGGAGGTTGAGGTCCCCGATTGGCTGCGCGAGTTGACGCCCTCTGCACCTCCGCCGAGCGAAGAGGCTGAGGGGGAGGCAGAGACGGAGGTTCCTGAGTGGTTGCAGGAATCGGCCCCGGAGGCTGCCCCGCCGGAAGAAGAAGTTGAACGGGAGAGCGAGGTTCCCGAGTGGATACAGGAAGTGGTCTCCCCCGAAGAGGAGGCAGAGGAAACAGCGGAAGTTCCCGACTGGTTGCGGGAGGTGAGTCCGCCCGATGCTTCGGTGGAAGAGGAAGAGGTAGAAGCTGCTCCGCCTCCCGAGGGGGAGCTAGAGCCCCCCGCGTGGTTGCAGGAGGTGAGCGAAGAGGTCGGTGGAGGGCCCTTCGTGGGGGTTCCCACGGAGGAGGCCGAGGCGGTGCAACCCGGCGCGGAGGCTCCTGAGTGGTTGCGAGAGATCGCGGAAGCGGTTGAGCCACCTTCCACTCCACCCGAGAGGGAAGCCGAAGAAGAAGTGTCTCTCCCTCCCACGGAGGAGGCGGAAGAGCCGGAAGAGGCGGAGTTACCGACCTGGCTGCTACAGGCCGTGTCGCCCGTTGAAGCGCCGGCCGAGGAAGCCCCGACGGAAGCGGAGGAGCCAGAGGTTAGGAAGGGGGTCCGCGTCTTCACTTCCGAGGAGGGGGTCCCCACGCTTGAGCCAGGTGAAGTGCCGGATTGGTTGAAAGAGTTGGCTCCCACCGACGAGGTTCCTCTGCCAGTGCCGGAAGAGAAGGGCGAAGAGGAGATCGAGGGGCTGGCCCCCGCGGAAATACCGGATTGGTTGGAGGCCCTCCGTCCGCGTGAGGAGGGAGGGACACCAGAGGAGCCGGTCGAGACAGAGGGGGTGCTAGAGGGGCTGAGGGGTACGCTTCCTCCCAGCCCTGCGGTCGAGGCGGCGGAGAGGGCGGTGTCCATCCCCTCCGTCACTGCCAAGCCTGCCAGCATCGCGCGGGCGGAGTTGTTCCAAGAGTTGCTGACCCGTCCCATCATCTCGCCTCGGCGGATTGAACGGAGACGGGAGCGAGGGGTGGGGCTGGCGATTCAGCGGCTGATCATCGGACTGCTGCTGTTGGCGGCAGTGTTGGCTCCGATGGCGGGTATGTGGCTGCCCGTTGGGGAGGGTGGTGGTTCAGCCGCTCCGGCACTGCTTCCCGACGTACAGGCGGCCTATACCACCGTCGAGACGCGTGTCCACCAGGGGACTCCGGTGTTGGTATCTATCGAATACGGGCCTTCCGAAGCCGAGGAGGTCGACCTTGTGGCGCAGACCCTTCTTCGACACATTCTGGATCGCGGAGGGCGGCTGATCCTGGTGAGCACACGACCGGAAGGGCCGGCGCTGGCGGATCGTCTGCTTTCAGCTCTGGTGGAGGCGGCGGATCGGGAGGCGCGGGTGGTGAACCTGGGGTACCAGCCCGGTCAGGCCTCCGGCGTCCAGGGGCTCCTGGCCAACCTGGCCCGGCGCCCTGTCTATCCCGCTGGCGTACCGGCGTCGGAGATGCCGGCGATGGAGGGGGTGTCCTCTGCGGAGGATGTCAATCTGGTCGTCGTGCTCGGGGGGCAGGATGAGGATGTGCTGACCTGGATCGAGCAGACCTCGGCCCGCTATCCCGACCTGCCGGTCGTGGCAGGCGTCAGCGCGCGGGTGGAGGTGAGCGCGAGTCCCTATCTGGAGCGGGCAGGCGCAGGGGCACTGAAAGGCTTGGTCGTCGGGCTGCCTGGTGCTACCGTCTATCAGGACCTCCGGGGGGAGGAGGATAGACATCTGACGTACTACCTCCAGTCAGTGATGTGGGGGCAGTGGGCGGTGGCGGCGTTGATGGCGGTGGGGATGGTCGTTTTCCTCGCGGGAGGGAAGGGCCGATGACGATGGACCTGATCGGCGGGATCGTGGGGGCTCTCCTGACGGTCCTGATTCTCAGTTATATCCTGGGAGACAATCCCCTCTATCGACTTGCGCTGTACATACTGATCGGGGCGAGTGTTGGGTATGTGGTCGCCGTCGTTGTGGGGACCGTGGTCTTTCGCATAGCGTTGCCCTCGTTGCAACAGGGCGGCTCGCAGCCTTATGGTCTGTTGATACCCGTCGTGCTTGGGGCCCTTCTCCTTTTGAAGGGGTTCCCGCGTTTGGCTGTCCTGGGGAATATATCGACCGGCTTCCTGGTGGGAGTGGGGGCGGCGGTGGCTGTAGGGGGTGCTCTGTTGGGCACTCTCATTCCCCAGATCGATGCGTCCGGATCGGTGTTCGACTGGGCGGCGGGTGGCCCTTCGGGGTTGATCAACGGGTCGCTCGCACTGGTGGGGACGGTCTGTGCGCTCCTGGCGTTCACCTTCACCTTCCGCCAACGGCCCGGTCCGGGAGGATGGGGGGCATCGCTTATCGGGTTCTTCGGGAGGATCGGACGGCTGTTCCTGCTGGCGGCGTTTGGGGCGGTGTTTGCGGGCGCGCTCGTTGCCACGCTCACCGTGTTGGTGAAACGGGTCTACACTGTTGTCGATGTCCTCTTAGCGGTATGGAGGCTCTTCGGAGGATGACGTAGCGAATATGGCGGAAGAGGGGATTCGTTCGATCCTGGTCGCCGATTGCGGGACCGTCCTGACGAAGGCCATCCTGCTCGATCGTGTTGCGGGGGCCTACCGCTTCGTCGCTCGAGGGGAGGCGTTGACGACGGTGGATACCCCCTGGCAGGACATCATCCTTGGCGTCCAGCATGCCATCGAGCAGATCGAAGAGACGACGGGCCGGACCCTGTTGGACGAACAGGGGGCGTTGATCTCTCCGGAGCGGGAGGATGGCGCGGGGGTGGATGCCTTCGTGGGGCTGGTCAGCGCACCCCCTCCGTTGCGGGTCGTCCTGGCCGGCCTGGTCCGCGACCTGAGCCTGGCCAGCGCGGAGCGGGCCATCGCCGGGACCTACTCTCAGGTTGTAGGGCTCATCACCCGCGATCCCAAAGTGGGGTGGATGTCGGAGGAGGAGCAGGTCCGGCTGGTACTGGATCGGAATCCGGAGGTGATCTGCCTCGTCGGCGGGACGGACGGTGGAGCGACCGAGCCGGTGTTGGAACTGGTGAGCGCGGCGGTTCTGGCCTGCTCGATGTTGGAGGAGGATCGACGCCCATCGGTGCTCTTCGCTGGCAACAAGGTGCTGCGCGAGCGGGTGGTGAAGGCGGTTGGCGGTCTGGCCGAAGTCCGTTCGGCCGACAACGTGCGGCCCGAGCCGGATGTCGAGTATCAGGAGGGCGTTCGGGCAGAGTTGGAGGCCCTCTACAATGAGCGGCGGCTGGGTCGACTGCCGGGCGGGGAGTGGCTCCAGCGGTGGAGTATGTTGCCGCTTGCCCCGACGGCCGCCGCTTTCGCGCAGTTGATTCGGTATGTTTGGTATCTGGATGAATCCCCCAAGGGGACGCTGGGGATCGACGTCGGTGCGGCCCATACGACGGTAGCGGCCGTTTTCGACGGTGATTTGCACCTGACGGTACGTGCGGGGAAAGGAGTCGCCTTTGGCGGGCTTGAGAGACTGGAAGAGGACCCGGACAGCCTCCTCCGCTGGGTCCCGGTGTCGATGGAACCGGAGACGGCGCGGGAGATCTTGCTGAACAAACAGATCTCTCCCTGGACGGTGCCGGAGGTGGCCGAAGAGCTGTGGCTGGAGCAGGCTGTGGCTCGGGAGATGATCCGGGACGCGATAAAGGTGGCAGAAGGGGGATGGTCCGCCGGTGGCAGTCGCCTTTACCCCCATCTTACTCCCCAGTTCGATCCGATCCTGCTGAGCGGGGGGATTCTGGCTGGCGCCCCTCGCCCAGGCCAGGCGGCGTTGATCGCGTTGGACGCTATCGAGCCGGTGGGGATCTCTACCTTGCTGTTGGACCTGCACGGGTTGGCACCTGTCCTGGGGGGTGTGGCTCAGCTGAAACCCTTAGCGGCTGTGGAAACACTGGATGGGGGAGGGATCCTCAACCTGGCGACCGTGGTCGCGCCGGTCGGACAGGCGAGGGAGGGGGAGCTCATCCTCCGCGTGCGTATCAAGTACGAGCGGGGAGGGGAGTTGGAACTGGAGGTGGAGCAGGGGGCGCTGGAGGTGCTCCCCTTGCCGATGGGCGAGGAGGCGATATTAGAGCTCCGCCCACGCAGCGGGATCGACGTGGGATTGGGGCGGCCCGGCAAGGGAGGAAAGCAGAGGGTGCGGGGAGGACTGGTCGGTCTGATCATCGACGCACGGGGACGCCCCCTCCGGTTGCCTGAGGATTCGGAGGAGCGCCGAGCGCGGATGCAGCAGTGGCTGTGGGACGTGGGAGGGTAGGCGTGAGGGTCTATCCGCCGCAGACGGTTGTGACGCCCTTGACCGTGATACGACGGGAGCGATTGCTGCCGGTTCCTGGCGATGTCCTGGCACAGGAGGGGAGCCAGGTGGAACCGGTGGACATCGTGGCTCGGGCTGGCCTCCCGTCCGGTTTCCGTATCGTGAACGTCTCCCATCGCCTGGGGGTGTCCACCTCTGCCGTCCGTAAGTATCTCAAGGTCAAACCGGGGGATCGAGTTAAGAAGGGGCAGGTGATCGCAGCGACCCGTGGGCTGATCCGGCGCACGGTGCGTGCACCGATCGAGGGGGTCGTCACCGGCATCGGTGGGGGGCGTGTCTTGATCGAAGCACCGCCGAGGGAGATCGAACTGAGGGCCAACCTGTACGGCGAGGTCGTCCAGGTGATCCCGGAGCGCGGGGTGGTGCTGCAGGCTCACGGGGCGTGGGTTCAGGGAGCCTGGGGAAACGGTCAGGAAGGGAACGGGATCCTGCGAGTGATCTCGAAGGCGCCGGATGCTCCATTGCGGGCGAAAGATATAGATGTCTCCTGCCGTGGGATGGTGTTGATCGGTGGGAGCCGGTTTGGTGTGGAGGTGTTGGAGCGGGCGATCGAGGTCCAGGTGCGGGGGATCATCTGTGGAGGGATCCTGGCAGAGGCGATCCCACAGGCGCAAGAGGTCCCCTTCCCGGTCATCATCACCGACGGGATCGGCGCAACGCCGATGTGTGCCCACGCCTATCAGTTGTTATCCGCGCACGATGGGCGCGAGGCGATGCTGGATGGGCGTTTCCGGAGCCATTGGGGAAGTATACGGCCGGAGATCGTCATACCGCTGCCTGCTGTGCCGGAGAGGGAGACCTCCTTTGATCCGGATACTCCGTTGCAGGTGGGAGATACGGTGCGGCTGTTGCGGGCACCTCACCGAGGGGTTGTGGGAAAGGTGGAGGCGTTCCCGGTCTGGGTGCGCACGCAGGTGGGTAGCCGGTTGCCCGCGGCCAGAGTGCGGGTAGAAGGAAATGGGGAGACCTTGATCGCTCCTCTGATCAACCTGGAGATATTGCGTTAAAGTTTCGACATTTCCACTGAGCAGGGTTGGCTTCGGCAGGCCAACAGGAGGAGGGAACGATGAGCATCGATTTAGAAGATCTGGACATCGAGGATTTCGAGGAGCCGGAAGAGGGAGAGGAGCGGCAGAACCGCACGTTCATCATCCTCGTGGGCCTGATGAGTGGCCTGCTGCTGATCGGAATCATCGCCTTCTGCGTTTGGGCGCTGCTCGTCGCCCGGGGCACCATCTTCGGAGGGAGTGCGCAGCCCCCACCGCCAGCCGAGGTGACCCTGACTGCTGAGGCAGCCGTGGCGGCGACGACGGAGGCGCAGATCGAGGTGGCAGCGGCGACTGCGACGCCTCCCGAGCCATCGCCCACACCGCTTCCACCAACGCCGACCCCCCGACCGACGGCGACGCCTTCTCCCACCCGCACTGGGGGAACACCTATCGGCGCGGCTGGGGTGACGCCGACGCGGGCGGCCGCAACGCCTACGCCGACCGCTGAGGTGCCCACCACGGTCACCCAGACAGGGATAGGGGCCTTCACCGCAGTCCTCCTGGGGGTCGGGTTCCTGTTCCTCCTGCTGGCTGCGAGACGGTTGCGAACGGCCCACTGAACCGCTCTTCGGAATTCGTCATCAGGGCGCCGACGTGTGACCCTGCGAGGTCGCCGTTGGCGTCCCTTGCTGTCCGCAGGGGGAACGGGTGTCCGAGACAGTCTTTCTTCACCAGCGAGAGCAACTTTGTGTGGAGTCCTTTCTGGAGGATGGACTCTGTTGTGCCGTAGTCGGGTTGAGCAACACGGGAAAATCCACGCTTCTGCGGCACCTGTGTGCAGCGAGGAGGTTGCGCGTTCGAGAGAGGGAAGCGCTGCCCGTCTATGTGGACTGCAATCAGATGGTGGACCTCTCAGAGCAGGGGTTCTACGAGGTGGTGTTGCGGACGGTACGGTCGTGGCTCGGGAGGCTGGAAGGTGGGAGTGACCTGCAGGCCGTGCTTGAGGACCTCTATCGGCGCGTGGTGGAACCTCCGAACCCCTTCGTGATCCCTGTGGCCTTCGCTGAGGGGATGGAGCGGTTGTGTGAGTGGATGGATCACCCGCTCGTGATCGTGTTGGACGAGTTCGACGAACCGTTCTCGGCGTTGGAGGGGCGGGTTTTCCTGAATCTGCGAGCGCTGCGGGACCGGTACGGGTCGGCGCTGGTGTATGTGGTCGGTGTAGAGCGGCCTCTGGGTGAGATTCGACGGGGGGAAGAGACGGTGGAGTTCCGCGAACTGTTCGCTGGGCACCTCTGCCGGATGGGGATGGCACCAAGCCCTCAAGTAACCCGGTGGATAAGGGAGATTGGTAAGGAGGAGGGGGTCGAATTCTCCGAGGAGGAGGTCGCTTTTGTGTTGACCCTGGCAGGGGGGCATCCTGGATTGGTGCGGGCGGTTGTGCGGTTGTTGGTGCGGGCGAAGACCTTGGCTCCGGAGACCTATGGGCGGATGGGTACGGCGTTGGTGGTCGAAGCGTTGCCGGGAGACCCGGTCGTTCTGGCTGAGAACGAGCGGCTCTGGAGCTGTCTGACGGATGAGGAGCGGCGTGCGTTGGTGCGGCTCGTGGGTGGGAGGGGGGAAGGGGAACTGGCGCTGGAACCGTTGCAGTTACTGGGGTTGGTGGATGAGGAGGGGCGGCCTTTTGGGGAGGCATTTGTGGATTTTGTTCGGAGGCAAAGGCTGCAGCGGGAGACTTTCCCGAGAGGGGTCCGGTTGGACGAGCGGACGGGGGAGGTCTACGTGGATGGTCGCCGGATCCCGATGCTGACCGACCTGGAGTTCCGGTTGTTGAAGGCGTTATATGAGCGAAAGGGGTACCTGTGCGATCGGTACTACCTGGTTGAGAGTGTGTGGGGAGAATCGTACATAGGGCAGGTAGATGATGCGCGGATCGAGAAACTGATCAGCCGCCTGCGGGCGAAGATCGAACCGGAACCGACCGACCCCCGGTATCTGCTCACAGTGCGAGGGCGGGGATACAAGTTGGTCGGGTGATCGGGCGGCTGGGAGGATGAGGATGGCGATGCGGTTGGTCGTCGTCGGTGGAGGACTGGCTGGAAGCGAGGCAGCGTGGCAAGCTGCCGAGCGGGGCGTAGAGGTGATCCTCTATGAGATGCGACCTCGTAGGATGACGCCAGCGCACGTCTCTGGCCGTCTGGCCGAACTGGTCTGCTCCAACAGTCTCGGATCCGATCTGCCCGATCGCGCTCCAGGGCTGCTGAAAGCGGAACTTCGCCGCCTTGGGTCGCTGATCTTGGATTGCGCTGATGTCACACGGGTACCGGCCGGGAGCGCGCTGGCAGTGGATCGAGAGCGATTCGCCGAGGAGGTGACGCGGCGCATCGAGGCTCACCCGCGGATTCAGGTGATCCGGGAGGAGGTGACGGAGATCCCAGACGGGCCGACGGTGATTGCCACAGGGCCGTTGACCTCCGAGCCGTTGGCGCAGGCCATAGCCGAACTGACGGGAGAGGAATACCTGTATTTTTACGACGCGATGGCTCCGATTGTGGCGGCGGATTCGATCGATATGTCCATCGCCTTCCGGGCCTCGCGCTACGGAAAGGGTGGGGCCGATTATATCAATTGTCCGATGACCGAGGAGGAGTACGATCGCTTTGTGGAGGCGCTGGTGACCGCGGAGCGGATCCCTCTGCGGGACTTTGAGCGGGAGGATCCCCGGTTCTTTGAAGGGTGTCTACCCATCGAGGTGTTGGCGGCGCGGGGGCGGGATGCGTTGGCCTACGGTCCTCTGCGGCCGGTGGGCCTGATCGATCCGAGGACGGGAAAGCGGCCGTATGCCGTCGTCCAGTTGCGGCAGGATGATCTGGCGGGGACCCTTTACAACATGGTGGGGTTCCAGACCAACCTTCGGTACGGGGAGCAGGAACGGGTGTTCCGAATGATCCCGGGGTTGGAGGAGGCTGAGTTTGTCCGGTATGGTCAGATGCATCGCAACACCTTCTTAAACGCCCCGCGCCTGCTGGAACCGACGATGGCCTTTCGCGGTCGCCCGGGTCTCTTCTTTGCTGGACAGATCACCGGTGTAGAAGGATACGTGGGCAGCGTCGGCAGCGGATGGGTGGCGGGTGTCAACGCGGCTCGTTTCGTCCTGGGCCAGGAGCCGCTGGTTCTACCCAGGACGACGATGCTAGGGGCGTTATGTTACTACGTGAGCCATGCCGATCCGGCGACGTTCCAGCCGATGAAGGCCAACTTTGGGCTCTTACCTCCCCTTTCTCCGTCAGTGCGGGACAAGCGCCGCCGGTATCGGGCGTATATGGAACGGGCGCTGACCGATTTGGAGAGCGTGCTGGCGGCTCAACCTTGATAGCATTTCGTGTAGTCATCGTAGGACCTCTGTTGTTTCGCGACTCGACATCCTAGATGGACTCAACAGGCTATGCGAAGATCGGCGAACTTGTGGACTTTCGTGATTCCGAATATAATTGAAACTGCATTGTCGCAGTCCACTGCTTCTGGAACGGATTCCTCCCCCGGTGGGTTGGGCCTCTGAGAAAGGACGAAGGAACGGACCGGATGTCGCCTCATATTCTTCTGGTCGAAGGTCGTAAGACGGGTCGTCGCTCGTGGGCCCCTACGTTGGTCGAGAAGGGATACGGGGTAACCAAAGCTCATACGCGCCGTGAAGCGTTTCTGCTTCTGGAGCAGACTCTGCCTGATCTGGTGATCGTGGACGGGCGACACCTCCGTTTCGACCCCTATCGCTTTTCCAGGTCGCTGCGCGCGGATGGGTATCAGGTTCCGGTTCTATTGATTGTGCCGACGGATTGGGAGGTCGAACGGGGAAGTGGGGTCAACGTCCACCTTCGAGAGCCTTTTACCGCCCGTAAGTTGCTCAACCGGATCGGTCGGCTTCTGCCGACGATCGGTGAGAACGTGTTGCGGGTGGGGGATCTGGTGCTCGATGTGCAACAGCGGACGGTGAGCCGCGGGATGGTCAACCATCGGCTCACTCCGAAGCAGGCGCGCCTGCTGGAGGTCTTTATGCGCCACCCTGGTCAGGTCCTCACCCGGCGCTTCCTGATGGAGCAGGTTTGGGAGACCGACTTCGTTGGCGACACCCGGACGCTGGAGGTCCACATCCATTGGCTCCGGAAGGCCATCGAGGACGATCCCTCCCATCCCGTCTTTCTGACGACGGTCCGTCGGGTCGGTTATCGGTTTACCGTCCCCTCAGAGGCGACCACGGGGAAGAAGGAGAAGGAGTAGCGAGGTTCGGGCTGTTTGCTCACCCGGCCACTTTGTGGTAGAATCAACCATCGGGCTAACGCCCCAAAACGCACGCCCTTGGACCGTCGGGGTCGTGCCGGACTGACAGCCGGTCCGGTCCCTCGGCGGGAGGAAGAGGGCGGAGGTCCAAAAACGATAAAAAGGAGGTATCCTCAATGGCTGTTACATCGATGAAAGCGCTCCTCGAAGCAGGGGCCCACTTCGGTCATCGCACCCGGCGCTGGAACCCCAAGATGAAGCCCTACATCTTCACCGAGCGCAACGGGGTGCACATCATCGACCTCCAGCAGACGATCCGCGCGCTGGAGATGGTCTACGGGGTCATCCGAGACACCGTTGCCGAAGGGGGAACGATCCTCTTCGTCGGGACGAAGCGGCAGGCGCAGGAGATCATCGCTCAAGAAGCGCAGCGGTGTGGGATGCCCTACGTTAACCAGCGATGGCTGGGCGGTACGTTGACCAACTGGCGCACCATCCGACGGCGGGTCGAGTACCTGCTGGACCTGGAGGCGCGACGGGACCGGGGCGAGTTCGAGCGGCTGACGAAGAAAGAAGCCCTGGGGCTGACCCGTCAGATCGAAAAACTGAACCGGCGGTTGGGCGGCATCAAGGAGATGCAGCGGTTGCCAGACCTGTTGTACGTGGTGGACGTGCGGCGGGAGGCGACCGCCATCAAAGAGGCCAACCGGTTGGAGATCCCCATCATCGCGATTGTGGATACCAACTGCGACCCCGACCCCATCGACTACGTCATCCCGGCCAACGACGACGCAATTCGTTCGATCAAGCTCATCACCGGGCTGGTCGCCGACGCCGTGTTGGAGGGCATCGCGCTGCGCAAGGTTGAGGAGCCGGAGGTCGCTGAGGTGGAGATGTTCACTGCGGAGGATGAAAAGTACCTCAGCGCTGCCACCATCGCCCGGTTGCGTGAGCTATCCTTCGCTGAGGAGGAAGAGGGGGAACCTGCTCTGGTTGAGTCGGCCGAGGCGGATGCAGCGCCTGAACAGGTCGAACCGCTGGAGGAGACCGCCGGCGCGGAGGAGGCTGAGGAAGAGAAAAGAGAAGAACCCGTGGCTTCGGAGGCGGAAGAGGTAAGAGGGGAGGCGCCGGTCTCGGAGTAGCCCGTCGAATTCAATAGCGAAGGAGGAGAAAGTTGGAGATCACCACTGCAATGATCAAGGAACTCCGGCAGGCGACCGGAGCGGGGATTCTCGATTGCCGAAAGGCGCTGGAAGAGAGTGGAGGGGACTTCGAGGCGGCGGTGGCCTATCTGCGGGAAAAGGGCTTGGCCGAGGCGGCCAAGCGCACGGACCGAGAGGCTTCTGAGGGGCTGATCGAAGTGTACGCCCACCCGGGCAACCGGGTCGGTGTGATGTTGGAGTTGAACTGCGAGACGGACTTCGTTGCTCGCACGCCCGAGTTCCGTGCCCTGGCGCACGACCTGGCCCTCCACATCGCCTTTGCTGCCCCCCGTTACATTTCGCGTGATCAGGTCCCCGAAGAAGTGATCGAGGCGGAGAAAGCCATCTATCGGGCTCAGGCCCTTGAGGAGGGCAAGCCGGAACACATCGTCGACCGGATCGTCGAGGGGAAACTGGAGAAGTTTTACAAGACGGTCTGTCTGATGGAGCAGCCTTTCGTCAAGGACGAGGACATCACCGTAGAGGCGTTGATCAAAGATCACATCGCTCGGCTGGGTGAGAACATCGTCATGCGCCGTTTCGCGCGCTATGAACTCGGGGAAAGCCTCGAGTAGGGACGTGGAGGGATGGCCGAACAGGGGAGTGTAAGGCCACACTACCGGCGGGTTCTGCTGAAACTGGGAGGGGAGTCCCTTGCAGGACCCTCCGGGTTTGGCATCGCACCCGAGCGGGTGGAACAGGTGGCCCAGAAGGTCATCGAGGTGCGGGACCTTGAGGTTGAGCTCGCCATCGTTGTGGGGGCGGGGAACCTGTGGCGGGGTCGGGATGGCCTGCGCCACGGGATGGACCGGGCTACGGCCGACCACATGGGGATGTTGGCTACGGTGATGAACGCCCTCGCCCTGGCCGACGCCCTTAGCCGCCTGGGGGTGGAGACGCGGGTGCAGACCGCGATCGAGATGCGGGCTGTCGCCGAGCCTTACATCCGGTTGCGGGCCATTCGGCACCTTGAGAAAGGGCGGGTGGTCATCCTCGGCGGAGGCACCGGTAACCCTTACTTCACCACAGACACGGCAGCTGCCCTGCGGGCTATGGAGATCGACGCCGACCTGCTGGTCAAGGCGACCAAGGTGGATGGCGTGTATGAGGAAGACCCGCAGCAAAATCCGAACGCCCGCCGCTTCGACCGGCTGTCCTATCTGGAGGCCCTCAACATGCGGATCGGCGTGATGGACGCCACGGCCATCACCCTGTGTATGGAACACGACCTGCCGATCATCGTCCTCGACCTGTGGCAGCCCGAGAGTCTGAAACGGGCGGTGCGAGGGGAGAAGATCGGCACGCTCATCGCTCGCTAGGGGAGCAGGAGTCGATGATGATCAAGGAGCTGATGAAGAACACCGAAGAGCGGATGAAGAAGACCTTGGAGGTGCTCGAGGATCAGTTGCGATCGATCCGCACCGGGCGGGCGAGTCCGGCCCTGGTGGAGCGGGTGATGGTGGAATACTACGGAGTGCCAACGCCGCTGAATCAGTTGGCCGTCATCAGTGCGCCCGAACCCCAGTTGCTCACCATCCGACCGTACGATCCCACCTCTCTCGATGCGATAGAGCGAGCGATTATGTCCTCCGATCTCGGATTGAATCCCACGAACGACGGCAAAATCATCCGGCTCGTGGTCCCCAGCCTCACCCAGGAGCGGCGTGAAGAACTGGTCCGTATGGTCAACCGGCGGGTGGAAGAGGCGAAGGTCGCTTTGCGGAACATCCGTCGGGAGGCGTTGGAGCGGCTGCGCGGGATGGAGAAGGAGAAGGAGATCTCTGAGGACGACTTCTTCCGCGCCCGGGATGATCTGCAGGATCTGATCGATCGCTACGCCGAGAAGGCGGATGAGTTGGGGGAACGGAAGTCGCGGGAAATCCTTGAGGTCTAGACTACTCTGGTGACCTCGGGTAAGAACTCTATGTCCTCTCAGGCAGAGAAGAGCGAGCAAGAGAGCACGGAATACCCTCCTCTTGAGAAGATCCCTGTCCACGTGGGAATCATCATGGACGGCAACGGCCGGTGGGCCCGGGAGCGGGGCCTTCCCCGGCTTGCCGGACACCGGGCGGGGGTCGAGAATCTGCGGCGGGTGTTGCGGGCTGCCGTGGAATTCGGCATCCAGGTGCTGACCCTCTATGCCTTCTCCACCGAGAACTGGGGCCGGCCGGAGGAAGAGGTGAGGGGGCTGCTCAACCTGATGGAGCGGGCCATCGACCGGGAGTTGCCGGAATTGCACCGGGAGGGTGTGCAGATTCGGCATATCGGGCGGCTGGAGCGAGTCCCCGAAAGGCTCAAACAGAAAATCCTCCACGCGCTGGATTTGACCAAGGACAATCAGCGGTTGATCCTGAACGTGGCCTTCAACTATGGCGGACGGGCGGAGATCGTAGACGCAGTTCGCCGCATCATCGAGGACGGAGTGCTGCCCAACGAAGTGGACGAAGCCCTGATCAGTCGCTATCTCTACACTGCCGGCCTGCCGGATCCCGACTTGATCATCCGCACAAGTGGCGAGATGCGGGTCAGCAACTTCCTGATCTGGCAAGGAGCCTACGCCGAGTACTACGTTACACCCACCTACTGGCCCGATTTCGATAAAGACGAATTGTATAAGGCGCTGGTGGCCTTCAGCAGGCGCGAGCGCCGGTTCGGGCTGCTACCAGGCTAGAACTCCTGCATTCTCTCTCAAAGTGTTTCGCACTCGTCTTCTCACCGCTCTCATAGTAGTGCCCCTGGCGGTGTTCATCATTGGGCGCGGGGGGTTGTGGTTGTTCGGCCTCGTCGCAGCGCTGCTCTGCATCGCTGTCCTCGAGTTCTGCCGAATGATGGAGCGGAAACGTTTCCGCCCCTCCTTGTTTTCCGCGCTCGCAACGTTGGGGGTGTTGTTACTGGACGCCCAGTTTCCTCGCTGGGGGCTGTTGGGTCCGGGGCTTACGGCGGTGCTGCTGGCCTCGCTGACGTGGCAACTGGCCCACCGCGAGGGGTCGCCAGTGGTCAACTGGGCGCTAAGTGTCGCGGGTCCACTCTATGTAGGGTGGTGTGGGGCGTACATCATTCGGCTTCGGAACCTTCCTGAGGGACAGTGGTGGCTGTTGACGGTGTTACCGGCGATATGGCTTGCCGACAGTGGTGCCTACTTCGTTGGACGGACGTGGGGGCGGCATCGACTGGCCCCTGTCCTTAGTCCGGGTAAGACGTGGGAAGGATACGTCGGTGGCATCGCCGTCGGGACGCTGGCTACGGCAGGCCTTGTCGCCTTGTGGCAAAGATGGTCGGGGCCGTTGGGGCCCACCCTCTATGACGGACTGGGTGTCGGATTGCTGGTCAGCACGCTGGCCCCCGTGGGGGACTTGGTGGTCTCGATGATCAAGCGGGAGGTCGGAGTGAAGGACACGGGCACGCTCTTCCCCGGCCACGGGGGGGCTCTGGACCGGATCGACAGCGCGCTGTGGGCTGTGGTGATTGGGTACTATTTCGCCGTGTGGATTCGAGGGCTGTGAGGGAGGCGGAGTGATCCGCTGGCTGAATGGAGGGAAGGAGGCCTATGGCCGAGCGACGTGTGAAGGACATCTATCATAAGGGAGTGATCTTCTGCCGTCCCAATGCCCCCTTGCAAGAGGTAGTGCGGGTGATGGCCGACACCGATATCCACGCCATCGTCGTGGCTGAGAAGGAAGGGGCAGAGCCAATGGGGGTGGTCTCTCACGTCGACGCGATTGCCCACTACGGAGAGGATCTTTCTCAGATCAAGGCGGCCGACGTAATGACACCCAACGTGATCACGATTCCGGAGAACGCTCCGGTCTCCGAGGCGGTGAAGAAGATGCTGGAAAGCCACATCCATCGACTGGTGGTGGTGGACGAGAGGGGTACACCGCTGGGGATCCTTTCGACCACCGATGTCATTCGGGACATGCGAGGGTCGAAGTGGGTGTGGTACATGGGATAGGACTGTCATAGTAGCGAGAGAGGGCTAGATGAACAAGGAAGTCATCACGATCGAGCGACACATCCTGGAGCAAGAACGAGCCCACCCGGAAGCCACTGGGGTCTTTACTAGCCTATTATATGACATCGCGCTGGCGGCCAAGATCATCGCCCGAGAGACCCGGCGAGCGGGTCTGGCGGAGATCTTGGGATTGGCAGGAGGGGAGAACGTCCAGGGCGAAGCCCAGATGAAACTGGACGTCTTCGCTAACGAGACGCTGATCCGCATCAATTCCTACACCGGCCGTGTCGCTATCATGGCCTCTGAGGAGGAGGAGGGCGTCGTCTGTGTCCCTGAGGGGTATCCAGTCGGCCGGTATGTGCTGGTGTTTGACCCCTTGGACGGCTCCTCCAACATCGATGTCAACGTCAGCATCGGTACGATTTTCGGGATTTATCGGCGGCGCTCGAAAGAAGGACCCGGCACGGTGGCGGATTGCCTGCAGCCGGGGCGGAACCTGGTCGCTGCTGGCTACGTGATCTACGGCTCGAGCACCATGATGGTTTACACAACCGGCAACGGCGTCCACGGCTTCACTCTCGATCCGGAGGTGGGTGAGTTTCTGCTCTCACATCCCAACATTCGCCTGCCGGAAAAGCCCAAGTACTACAGTGTCAATCACGGCAACGAGCCGTACTGGACCGAAGGGGTGCGGCGGTTCACACGTTGGCTCCAGGGACTGGATGAGGAGTCCCCACGGAAGCCTCTCTCCTCCCGATATATCGGCTCCCTGGTGGCTGACTTCCATCGGAACTTGCTGGCGGGTGGCATCTTCTATTATCCTGCCGATCGAAAGGATCCTAGCAAGCCCCGCGGCAAGCTCCGCCTTCTCTACGAGGCGATCCCGCTGGCCTTCATCGTCGAGCATGCGGGGGGGTACGCCTCGGATGGCACACGCCCCATTCTGGATATCACGCCGACCACCCTCCACCAGCGCACACCGTTGTTCATCGGTAACCGGGACCTGGTGGAGCGGGCAGAAATGTTCATCGCGCAGTACGATCAACCAGCGTCGTAGAGGCAGGAGAGATGGCAACAGAGGGTACCGAAACTGTAGAGCAGGAGAAGGAGAAAAGCGTGCAAACGATCGATCTGGATATGGCCGACCTGGAGGCGAAGACCCTGACCGAACTCCGGGAACTGGCCAAGGAGATGGAGGTCTCCGGCTACAGCCGTCTGAAGAAAGAGGACCTCATCCTCCGTCTCCTCCAGGCCAAAGCCGAACGGGAGGGGCTCATCTTCGGTGGCGGCGTGCTGGACATCGTAGACGACAATATGGGGTTCCTCCGCACGCGGAACTATCTGCCTGGGCCAGAGGACATCTACGTGTCCCAATCCCAGATCCGCCGCTTCGGCCTCCGGAGCGGGGATATGGTCGTGGGACAGGTCCGCCCTCCCAAGGAGAACGAGCGGTACTTCGGCCTCCTGCGCGTCGAGGCGGTCAACGGGATGGACCCCGAACAGGCCAAGAAGCGCCCCCGTTTCGAGCGCCTCACCCCGATCTTCCCCGACGAGCGCTTGGTCATCGAGACGAAGCCTCATATCTTGACCACCCGGCTCCTCAGCCTGATCGCCCCGATCGGCAAAGGGCAGAGAGGGCTGATCGTCTCCCCGCCGAAGGCGGGTAAGACCACGGTCCTCAAGCAGATCGCTAACGGGATCACGGCCAACCACCCAGAGGTCCATCTCATGGTCGTCCTCATCGGCGAGCGGCCGGAGGAGGTGACCGACATGGACCGCTCGGTGGAGGCGGAGGTGATCAGTTCCACCTTCGACGAACCGGTGTATCACCAGACGAAGGTGGCGGAGATGGCCCTGGAGCGGGCCAAGCGGCTGGTCGAGTGCGGGCGGGACGTGGTCATCCTCTTGGATAGCATCACCCGCCTGGCTCGGGCGTACAATCTGGTGGTTCAACCCAGCGGACGGACGCTCTCGGGTGGTTTGGACCCGGCAGCCCTCTATCCGCCGAAGAACTTCTTCGGCGCGGCCCGCAACATCGAAGAGGGAGGCAGCCTGACCATCATCGCCACCTGCCTGATCGACACCGGCAGCCGGATGGACGATGTGATCTACGAGGAGTTCAAGGGGACCGGCAACATGGAGCTGCACCTCAGCCGCCGCCTCCAGGAGCGCCGCATCTTCCCGGCCTTCGACATCGAGCGGTCGGGGACGCGGCGAGAGGAACTGCTCCTGGACCCGGAGACGCTGCAGAAGGTGTGGTTGATGCGGCAGCGGTTCCTCGACTCCCTCTCCGCAGGCTACGATCTACCCCAGGCGATGCAGGAATTACTGCGGCTGATGCGCAATACGCAGGACAACGAGGAGTTCCTCAATCTCTTCGCGCAGACGGCGAGATAGAGGGACAGTCGGGGACCCCGCTCAGGCCTGAGCGAGGAAGGCCGCCACGCGGTTCACGACCGCCTGGGGTCGTTCCAGGGCCAGCATATGCCCAGCCCCGTCGATGAGGGCGAACTCTCCCTGAGGGATCTGCTCGGCTAGCCATCGGCCGAAGCGAGGGGGTGTCATCCGGTCCTCGGAGCCGACGAGGACGAGGGTGGGGCAGGCGATCGCCGCGACTTGGTCGCGGATGTCGAACCGGTCGCAGGCGAGGAAATCTCCGTACAGGACCTGGGGGCCGCACGCTTCCATCATCTCGCGTCCTCGTTCGACCCACAGCGGGTCTGCCCCCGGCCCCCACGCCCATTGGGAGATGAGACGGACCGTCTCTTCGAAGTTGGTCCGTATCCCCTCCAGGATGGCTGGAGCGACACGGAGGCGGGCTGCTGTTGCCAGGAGAACCAGCCGGTCGACCCGATCGGGATGCGAGAGGGCGATCATCTGGGCGATGGCTCCGCCCATCGAGTGGCCGATCAGCACCGCCCGTTCGATCGCAAGTTCGTCCAGAAACGCTACCACATCGGCCGCGTAGGCCTCGATGCTCTCCTGGCCCGCGCCTTCCGATCGACCATGCCCCGGCAGGTCGAGGGCGTAGGTGGATGCGCCGTGGATGAGCACGGCCGGCGGGCCGTTGCCGGGGTGGGATGTGTAGTAGAGAGAGGGCGGCTTGAGATGACCTTCGTTCACCTTGCTAGGGCTCCTCTTCTTGCCGCACCTCGATGGTGACGACCTCGGACTCCGCTCGGTTCCCGGCCGCGTCGTAGACCACGGCGCGGAACCGCTGCTTTCCCAGTTCGGTGATAAACCAGTTGATGTTGTAGGGTGCCACGGTGCGCACGGCGAAGGGGGTCTCCTCGTCGTTGCGGTAGAATTCTACCCGGTCGATGGCGTAGTTGTCGGATACGTCGGCGTTGATGTTGACCCACTCATCCTTGCCGTAGGTGTACACCTTGCCGTCCGGAGGATACGTCAGGCGGATCGTCGGGGAGATGTTGTCCACCGTGACCTGGATGGTCGCCTGCCGGATCGCCTGGCTGTGGTCCACCACCGTCAACTGGAGGCTGTAGAGCCCGTCCAACCCGGTCACGTTCCAGAATTCCAGGATGTTGTTGTCTACCTGATTGTAGTGATCCGGCCCGATCTGTATCCACTCGGTGGGGTTGAGCCCTTCGCCGAAGGCCAGCCGGTAGAAGGCGAAATCGCCTCCACGGGCGTTACCCGTGATTGTGATGACCCCACCGCTGATGTAGGAGTAGGGGCTGGGATGGGTGATGGCGACCTCGGCGTCGGTGGGAGCGGGGCCGTAGATGGTGTCGTACTCGGTGGGCGGCGTTGGCGGTCGCTGATCCTCCGGGAGACTGGCTAGCCAGTCCTGGGCTTCCGGTGGATAAACCTCGTACACGCGCTCCTCGCAGAGTTCCGGCGGGGTGAAGACGGTGCAGAGCCGCCCTGTCTCTCGGTTGACCCGGAAGACCTGGTGGATGTTACACCGCTCCGTCGGCTCGGTGCCGGGGATGAAGAGTTCTGTCACCACAGGACAGTGCTCGGTGGGCAGTTTGCCAGAGAGGGCGCACACCTGACGCTCCACCAGTCCATCGGGCCGCACGAAAGGCTGGATCTCTTCGTCGCGGAGGGCGTATTCCATCACCGCGTGCCAGATCGGCGCGGCCCCCTTGGAGCCCGGGACGTTGTCCATCTCCGAGTTGTCGCTGTTGCCCACCCACACGCCGGTGACCAGTTGAGGGGTAAAGCCGATGGTCCAGGCGTCTCGCCAATCATTGGTCGAGCCGGTCTTGGCGGCAGCCGGGCGGTCGTTGGAGAGTTCCAAAGGGTTGGGGTGCCCGAACGCTGCCCAGCGGGCCTCTCGGTCGGAGAGGATGCTGATCATCAGGTAGGCCAACTGGGGGCTGAGGATTTCCTTTCGTTGTGGCTCGGTGTACTCGTACAGGACGTTGCCGTTTCGGTCCTCCACTCGCAGGATGGCCACCGGGTCCAGTTCTCGGTAACCAGGGCGGATCCGCTCTGGGGGGATGGGTTTACCGACCATTGCACCGTAGTTGGCGAAGACGCTGTAGGCGTAGACCATGTCCAGGAGTCGGACCTCGCCGCCACCCAGGGTCAGGCTGAGGCCGTAGTATTCCAGCCCTCGGTCCAGAGAATTGATGCCCATCTTGTGAGCGGTGCGGATCACGTTGTCGACCCCCGCCAGTTTGAGGGCGGCGACGGCGGGGATGTTGTACGAGCGAGCGAGCGCTAGACGAAGTCGCTGGGGGCCGTGGTACTTGCGGTCGTAGTTCTCCGGGACGTAGGGGGGCTTCCCCGGCTGCTGGAAGGCGGTGCGCACGTCCCAGAAGAGGTGGGCGGCGTTGTACCCCTGGGAGAGGAGGGTGACGTAGGTGAAGGGTTTGAAGGCGGAGCCGGGCTGGCGCAGCGCCAGGGCGACGTTGAACCGACCATCGATGTTCTCGTCCCAATAGTTCAGGCTGCCGACCATCGCCAGGATCTCGCCGGTGCCGGGCCGCATCACCACGACCGCGGCATTGGTGACGTGGTGGTCCTTCCCCACGTCGCTGGCCCGCAGGGGAGGGAGGTATTGAGCGGCCTCACATCCCTCGGCGATGGCCTGCTCGATCACCGTCTGCTCGTCCTCTCCGGAGAGGCGGCGGATGTGCGCCCGGGCTACGCATTCCGCCTGCTGCTGCAGGTCGTAGTCCAGTGTGGTGTAAACCCGCAGGCCGCCCCGGTAGACAAGGTCTGGCCCAAACATCTCCTCCAACTGATTGCGCACGTAGACGGAGAAGTGGGGGGCCTTCAGGTCGAACTGTTCGGTGGGGGAGGCCAGGTGCCAGGGCTCACGTTTGGCTGCTTCCGCCTCCTCCGGCGTGATACAGCCCTGTCGGACCATCTGGTCCAGCACCAGGTGTTGCCTCTCCCGCGCCGCTTCCGGGTTGTCAAAAGGGTTCAGCTGAGGGTATTGAGGGATCGCCGCCAGGGTAGCTGCCTCGGCCAGGGTCAGTTCGCTGGCTGACTTCCCAAAGTACACCTGGGAGGCTGCCTCGATCCCGTAGGCCAGGTTGCCGTAGAAGTTGGTGTTCAAGTACCACTCTAGGATTTTTTCCTTACTATATCGTCGGGTGACCTCCAGAGCTAGGATGACCTCTTTGATCTTACGGGCATAGTCGCGCATTGTGGGCCCCTCGGGGCTGACGACGCGCTCCTCGGGGGGGATGAGGACGTTCTTGATCAACTGCTGGGTGATCGATGAACCGCCCTGGATCTGCTCTCCCCGCAGGTTGGCGACGAAGGCGCGGGCGATCCCCCGGGGATTGATGCCGGGGTTCTCCCAGAAGGTCCGATCCTCGATGGCGACAGTGGCGCAGATCAGGTGCTCGGGAATCTGGTCCAGGGGGACCCACACGCGGTCCCCGGCGTGGGGATCGATGATCTCCCAGAGGAGGACCTTGCCCGTTCGGTCGTAGATGCGGGTGGTCTCAAAGTCTTCCTCGACGGTCTCGATCTGCTCAGGCTCCGGCAGGTCTTTGGCTACGTACGCGTAGACGCCGGCGATCCCGCCGACGATCCCGGAGAAGGTGAAAAAGCCAGCGAGGAAAACGAGGAACAGGGCAAAGCCTGTGATTTGTAGCAGCCGGCGCGGACCGGAACGGTTCCGGGCCCGTTCTCGCTCCCGACGTTGCAGAATGACCAGACGGATAGTCCGGATCGGCGTCAAAGCGACCTCCTTGCGGTGCGATAGGTTTGACAGTGGAATAGTAGCAGAAACGAGGAAATTGACAAGTGGAAAGGGGAGAGCGATTTCCCCCACAGTTCGCTCTCCCCTGGATGGGGCAGGCGTTGTCCACGCCTGCCAGGACAGCCCAGCGGCAGTCCAGGCCCCTATGGGGTGGTGTAGAAAGCCACCCCCAACGTCCCCGGCCCGGTGTGTGTGCCGATGACCGGGCTGACCTCAGTCATATAGATCTCCTGGGGGGACAGGGCCTCTTGAACCTGTTCCTGAAGTCGGCGGCAGTCCTCGACTGCGTTGGCGTGTACTACCGCCGCTCGTGGTACAGGATGGGCTCCTGCCCGCTCCTGGGCGATCTGAACCAGCCTTGCCACGGCTTTCTTTTTCGTCCGGACCTGTTCTACAGACTCGATCCTGCCGTTTTCCAGTTCCAGGATCGGTTTGATTTTCAACGCGGTTCCAAGGAACCGCTGCGCGCCGCCAATGCGTCCTCCTCGATGGAGGAACTCCAGTGTGTCCACGACGAAGAGGACGTGCAGTCGGTAGCGAATGGTCTCGGCAGCCTGCACGGCTTCCTCAATGGAACCTCCAGCGTGGATCACTTCGGCGGCGGCCATCGCCTGAAAGCCAAGCCCCATCGAGGTGGACCGGGAGTCTACCACGACGATGTTGAGGTCATCTAGGAGATTCTTTGCCGCTTCTGCCGAGGCGACCGTCCCACTCAGTTCGGAGGAGATAAAGAAGCCGAGGATGGTATCTGTGTTCTTCTCCTCCGCGACGCGACGGAAGAAATCGACGAACTCGCCAGCGGAGGGTTGAGAGGTCGTGGGCATCGTCGAGGCGGCCTGCAGGCGCTGGTAGAACGCAGTCGGGATAATATCCTCTCCGTCCTTAAGCACTTCCTCTCCCCAGACGAGGTTCAGGGGGATCACCGGGATATCGAGCCGTTCCTGCACGTCCGGCGGTAGGTAGGCTGTGCTGTCCGTGACGACGGCGATCTTCTGGTTGCCCATCCGCACCTCCTGTCTTTTGGGTTGGGGCACGTGTAGTCGCGCGTGGTGGCTCACCACCACAAAGGGATAACACCGAATGGGCGTTGGGGATACGCTATTTCGGCGGTTGGTGGCGGATCCACCACCGAGGGATCGTCTCTCCGGCGGGGCCCCGGAGGACCTCGTCGGCCAGGGGGGTGAGAGGGGTTTCGGCGGGGTTGACTTCGATCAAATAAGCGCCGTTTCGTTTGGCGGTGACGGGGAGGGACGCCGCGGGCTGGACCACGGCGGAGGTGCCGATCACCAGCATCACCTGGCAACGGCTAGTGGCCTCCCAGGCGGCTTCGAGGATGTGGGGAGGAAGTGATTCGCCGAACCAGACGACGTCGGGTCGCAGGAGCCCGCCGCACCGACAGCGAGGGGGGATCTCCGGCAACGGCACGCGTCGATCCTCGCCGCTCCATCTGCAGGTCGTGCAGCGGACCTGCCAGATGTTGCCGTGGAGTTCCAACACGTTGCGGCTGCCTGCGGCTTGGTGGAGCCCATCCACGTTCTGAGTGATGAGAGTGAAGTCCGGTATGACGGCCTCCATCTCCGCCAGCACCCGGTGGGCGGGGTTGGGCTGACAGGCAGCGATCCGCTGGCGCCGCCAGTCATACCATTCCCACACCAGCGCCGGGTCGCGTCGGAAGGCCTCCGGCGTCGCCAGATCTGTGGGCCGGAAGGACCTCCACAGTCCTTCCGGCCCACGGAATGTAGGAACGCCGCTCTCTGCGGAGATTCCCGCACCGGTTAGGACAACCACGGACCGGTGGGGAAGATCCGCTATTCGATCATTCATAGATCCAGGAGTCGACTTCACGGCTGTAGGAGAGGATTTCCTCCTCGGAGAAAAACAAGGGGATCTCGAAGGCGGCCGTCTCCGGGCTGTCCGACCCGTGGACCAGGTTCCGGCCGATGTCCATCCCCAGGTCGGCACGGATGGTGCCCGGCGTCGCCTTCGCCGGATCGGTTGCGCCCATCGTGTTGCGCACGATCTCGATGGCGCGGTTCCCCTCCAGAACCATCACCACGACGGGGCTAGAGGTGATGTAACGGATAAGGCCTTCATAGAAAGGCTTGCCCTTGTGGACGGCGTAGTGCCGTTCTGCCAGTTCGGGGGAGATCTGGATCATCTTCATCGCGGCGATGCGAAGGCCTCGACGTTCAAAGCGGTGGATGATCTCACCGATCAGCCCCCGCTGGACGGCATCCGGTTTGATGATGACCAGCGTTTGTTCCACGTTTCCCTCCTGTCGGTGTAAGAGTCTCGCAACGTTGCAGAAGAAACGGGCGGGGCGATCCCCGCCCGTCGGCGACGTAGGGTTTCGACACAGGTTACAGGTTCTTCAGCGCTTCGCGGTAGACCTCCAGGGCTTCTGCCAGCCGGTCGGCCCGCATGTAGGCATCCCCCAGGGTCCGAAGCAGGCTGGCATCGTCACGACGTTCTTCGACGTATCCCTCCAGGTCGGCCAGCACCTCGTCGACCAGTTTGTTGGCCCGCAGGAGACGGGAATACGCCTCCAGGGACTCCGCGTAGCGGCCCACCTGCCACATCGCCCGCGCCAGCGTCAGCCGGGCCTCGTGGTC
The DNA here is from genome assembly GCA_011192125.1 of Thermoflexia bacterium. Classification (GTDB taxonomy): domain Bacteria; phylum Chloroflexota; class Anaerolineae; order B4-G1; family DUEL01; genus DUEL01. The sequence goes on along the minus strand of DUEL01000022.1, from coordinate 571 downwards.
GCGCGGGTGGGTTCGCAGGTGCTCCTGTAACGTTTCCAGGTCGGCCGGGGCTGGAGGGGGAGCCTCTGCTTCCTCGGGCACCGGCTCCGGGGTTATCTCTGGCAGGCCTTCCTCAATCTCCTCGATTTTCTCGATCTCTACGACCTCTTCGATCTCCTCGGCGGCCGGTGCGGTTGGGGCTTCCGGCACAGCCTCTTCCGGAGGCGGCGCCTCAACGGTGGGTTCGGTCGGAGCGGCTTCGCTCACTGCAGCGGCCTCAAACTCTGTCCAGCCAAATCCCTCCTCTGAAGGGGTCGGAGCCTCCGGGACAGATGGGGTTTCTTCGTCCATTTCGAAACCGGTCCAGCCGAACGCCTCTTCCTCCTCCGCAGCGGGGCCACGAGGTACCTCCGGGACCTCGGGCTCGGCTGCGGGAGCCTCCTCCGGGAAGGCTGCCTCCGCCAACCAGTCGGGGATCTCCGGGCTGGTCGGCTCGGCCGGGGCTTCGGCCGGCTCCGCTTCCTCGCCGGACGGTGGAGCTGCCTCCAGCCATTCGGGAGCCTCGGCGGCGGGGACCTCCTCGGCCGGCGGG
>DUEL01000021.1 GCA_011192125.1 Thermoflexia bacterium | reverse complement strand
GCCCCGCCTGTTTACGGCGGGGCGGATCAGGTGTGTCCGAACTCCTGTCTAAACCCCAGACGCCCCAGACGGGATCGGTTGACAAGAACGGGAAATTGGGGTATATTCTAGAGCGCACCTTGACCACAGGGGCACGCGTTGGTATAATTGAACCCGCGCCGACGTGGCTCAATCGGCAGAGCACCCGCCTTGTAAGCGGGCTGGTGCGGGTTCGAGTCCCGCCGTCGGCTCCTAGTTGAGCCTCTGCAACAGACGAACGTGGGTCGGTGTCCCGAGCGGCAAAGGGGGCGGACTGTAAATCCGCTGGCTCAGCCTTCGCAGGTTCGAGTCCTGCCCGGCCCACCTGGTACACGGAAAAAGCGGCCCGGTGACGAACCGGGCCGCTTGAGTATTGCCAGGCCTCGCTTCTCACGGTAGGTCCAACCGCGGTGCCACAGACCGAAGATGCGCGATCGCGCGTTCGGCAGCCGTCTCGGCGTCGGGCCAGGGAAGGAACTCGCCGGAGACGAAGCCCTCATAACCAACCTCTGCCAGCGTGCCCAGGAGACGTCCAAAGTCGATATGGCCCGCACCGGGATAGCGGCGGTTGGAGTCGGCCACGTGGAAGTGGAAGAGCCGATCGCCCGCCTCCCGTATCGCCGCCGCCATATCCGCCTCCTCGATGTTCATATGGAACGTGTCCAGCAGAAGCCCCAGGTTGTCGGCCCCCACCCGTTCGATAAGCTCCAATCCCTCAGCGACGGTGTGGATCAGATCGGTCTCGTACCGGTTGAGGGGCTCCAGGCAGAGGCGGACCCCGACCGCAGCGGCGGCGCGAGTGCACTCCTGCAGCGCATCCACCATCCAGGCCGTTGCTTGCTTGTGGGTCACGCCCGGCTGGACCACTCCCCGCAGGAGGCCGATGACGATCTGGGCACCGACCTGGGCAGCAAAGGGCAGGTGAGCGCGGACCCGCTCCACGGCCGCCCGGCGTACCGCCGGATCGGGGTCGGTGAACGAGAGCCGCTCCTCTCCCCACGCCTGTCCCGTCCCAATCGCCGGCACCGCCAGCCCGTACTGGTCCAGAAGCGCCCTCAGCGCGGGATAGTCCATCTGAGCCGGGTCACGGATCGCCAGTTCGACGCCGTCGTAACCCATCGCGGCGATGCGGGCCAGGTTCCGCTCGAAATCGCCCCGGAAGGCGACGGCATCGAAACGGGTCGGTTGGGCGGAAAGAACGATGCTGAACCTCATTCGAACCCCCTGAACGGTCCCGGCGCCTCCAGTTTCCTCGACGTTACCTCGGCAGCGAAGCGGCAGGCCTCCTCAGGTGGGGCCTCTAGCCGCTTGCCCAGGTAGGCGGCGAAACAAGTGTCCCCTCGGCCGGTCCGCCCCCGCACCCGGCGGGGAGTGAAAGGAGCCTCGTAGTCGCGTCCCTCGGCGTGAACCAACACACCGTGGGGAAGGGTGAGGACGATCTCGCGTGGGCCGTACTTCGCCAGGGCGCGGACGGCCCGGTAGGGATCGGTCTCTCCCGTCAACACCTCCGCCTCGGCGGAATCGACCTTCAGCACATCCACGCAGGCCAATCCCTCTCTTTTCTCAGGCCAGTCCCGAAAGACCAGTCGCCCATCCTCCCGGACCCGCACGAACCCCTGGGCGTCCAACGCGAGGGGGGCCTTCCTCGCCAGCCATTTCACCAGGGGGAGGTCCACCTCCCCCGCCATGATCGGCCCCACCAGGAACCGGCGTGTCTCCAGGTCGGGGATCTCCTCCGGGCGGAACGGCCCGGCAAAGCCCAGGGGCCGACAGACCCGACGGTCCAGATCCGCCGTCTGGTAGACGTTCTCGATGCCGGAGGTCGCCTCGGCGGGGGTGGCGAAAACGCGGATCCCCTCCGCCCGGAGTACGTCTAACAGGGAAAAATCCTCTTTTCCCAGCCGAGTGATGACAGCGACCGCATAGCCCAATCGCCGTAGAGCGATCCCGCCGTAGTAGACAGCGCCACCGGGGGATATCCGCTCCTCGACGACGGTGTCTCCGTCCCGGAAGACCAGCCGGTCCTTAGCGAAGTGGCCGATAATGGTCACGTCGAACTGGGTCGATCTTTCCATCCGAACAACCCTCCAAGACGCATTCTTGTGTAAGCAGCAACAGCCTCGGCGTATTGATCCCACACAGGACGGGTAAGAGTAGCGTAGATGCGCCTCCGCAGGGGCCGCCAAACCAGATAGGCGAAGTGACGGAAGAAATCATCATCGGGCCGCTTGCGGGCTGGATCGGCCTGAGCGAGCAGAGCACGTGCCAGGTGGGCCTGCTGGGGCCCGTACCCGCGCACCGCCTCGACGATCCAGGCATCCCCCTCACCGGCCGGCATCTCCCCCGCCACCACCGCAGCCACCCGTCGGGTCCGCTCCCAGGCCTCCTCGAACAGCCGCCGTGCCTCCGGGAGAGGGGAGTCGGCCAGTACCCGCCAGAGGATCTCCTGGTAGATCCCGGAGACCTTTAACTGAATGTGCCCACCAGTCGCGTCACTCAGCGCCTGGTCCACCCCTGGTCCCTTTCCTGTTTCCACCCCGGCGCCGCTTCCGGAGTGAACGCAGAGGACCTGCCGGAAGGCGGCGGCGATGCTGGCGCACTCGTTGACGTGAGGCCACAGGTCGCGGCGGGGATCGCCCTCGTAGTCGGTCCGCTTGCGGAAGCCGAAACTGGGTGCTACCGACGTCACCCCGCCTCGGGGTATCCCCATCACCTCTTCCAGCATCACCAGGTAGAAAAGTAACTCCCGGGGCGGAGTCGGCGTCGGGGTCTCGTCCAAGGACAACTCATAATCGAACGGCTCCTCCCCCTTGAGGCGAGCGACGAAATCGTACAGTTCTTTGTGTACCTGGCAGGCTCGCCAGTATTTGCGGCCCAGGCGCAGGATCTCCTCCTCATCGAAGGTGTAGGTGAACCCCTCACGACCCTCCAGGACGTTGGGGATGGCGAAGACACGCCCCTTAAACGTATCCAACAGCCGCCGCCGCTCCGCCGCGCTCAGCGAGACGGGAAAATCGAAGAGGTGGCAGGTGTCCACGGTGAACTTGGTGAAGTGGCGGGATTCGGCGATGGCGGTCCGGTTCAGCGCCAGCGACCGGTCGAGGCTCTCCTCGTCCCGGCCAGCGACGATGGCATGGTCAGCATCGGCGCCGATGGGGTGGGGGAGACGGGTGTAGCCACCCAGGCTGGCGAAGGCGAAGAGACCGCTGCGGAGCAGTTCTCTCGGCCCGTACCCCCCCGTGTGACCGATACCGGGAAAGTCCGCCGGATCCACCCCCTCGGGGATCAGTTCGCGGACGATGGACTGCTGGATGAACCAGTTGGGGACCGGGGAATCGACCATCGCCCGGAAGATGCCTTCAAAGACGCCCAACGTTGTGGCGTCGGCAAGGTCGGCCACGTCGTCGGCGGTGACGACGACCCGGTTGCCGGTCCCCAGGCCCGACCACAGCCCGGCCTCCCGGTTCAGCGCGACCAACCGCCGCTGCAGCGCGACATGCCGGTCGAAGGCCAGGAGGTTGTCCAGGTCGGCGGGGCAGATGCGAACCCCCACCCGGCGAGCGCCGAGGGTCCAGGTAGCCTCCTCCCCCCGGAGAAACCGCCGACGGCGGGGCTCTGCCTCAGGGTCGAAGACGGCTAGGATGACGTCCTGCCCTCCCAGCCGCGCGGTGTGGAACGTCTCTCCCTCCACCGTCAGCCGCGAGCGCTCGAAAATGACGTCGGACATTAGGAGGCTCCTCAAGGGTGCGTCTACCGATATGCCCACGGCACGTAGGGCGGCAGCCGCTTCTCAGCAAGGATCGGGCGAAGACGGGCGAAGCGCTGAAGGCCGCCCACCAGAGGCACGCTAGGCCAGTCGTCGCCGATGAGAGGCTGGGCGTAACGGACGAAGTCGTCGGTGACGTCGGTGCGGGAGGGAGCGATCCATGCCTCCGGGAACGAACGCTCGGAGTTGGCGACCGCCTCCAGGCCCACCTTGTCGTAGCGAACCCGGTAGATCGGGCCGGGCTCACGGAGGATGGTCGCCATGTAGCCGGACCCTTCCTCCACGGCGATGTAGACCGCCTTCTGAGCCACTTTGTACGCTTCCTCCAGGTCCACCGTGGAGGCGTAGATGATGCTATCCCGCTGATCGGTGCCCGGCACGTTGCCTCGTGCCGCGCCGCGAGCCGCCAGGCCCACTTCGTTGAGATAGTTGACCACGACACGCTCCACGGTCAGTTGACTGGACGAGAACATCGTGTGTCCGAAGGCGTCCCGGCGGGCACCGATGTCACCCACCTCGAACCCCTCGCTGATGACGACGAGGGCCCGGCCGTGCTCGCGAAGTGTGTCGTTAACCCGGTCGGCCAGTTCCTCAAGGGTGAGACCGGACTCGGGCAGGAAGATGAGCAACGGCATCTCCCGGTCGGGGTCGGCCAGGCGGGCGGCGGCCGGGATGAATCCGATCCGCCGGCCCATCGCCTGGAGCACCAACACCGGGTCGGAGGGACAGGAGCCGCGGTTCTCCTCGTTGGCGTTCTGGACGATGAGCGCCCAGTAGCGGGCCACGCTCCCGTAGCCAGGCGTGTGGTCGATCAGTTTGAACTCCGTGTCCCCCACGTCGTTGTCGATCGTCTTGGGAATGCCCGTGGCGACCAGGTCCAGCCCCCGCTCGTGGGCCAGTTTGGCGATCTTGTAGGCCGTATCCATCGAGTCGTTGCCGCCGATGTAGAAGAAGTAGCCGATGTCGTGGGCCTTGAAGACCTCCACCACGCGCTCGTAGTCCTCCTCGTGCCGGAGTTTGTAGCGGCAGGTGCCGATCGCCCCGGCCGCTGGGGTGACCCGCAGGAGGCGGATCTCCTCCTCGGGCTGGGCGGAGAGGTCGATGAGGTCCTCCTTGAGGATACCCTCGATACCGTGGAGGCCGCCATAGACGGTGCCGAAATGTTCCGGCATTTCTCGACATGTCTCGACGACCGCCCGTAGCGAGTTGTTGATCACCGGCGAGGGGCCGCCGGATTGAGCGACGACGACGTTCTTCGGTCGAGGCATCTCATTCCTCCCCTCTTCCAGTCGCTTGAATCCATTCCGTATGAAACACTCCCTCCTTGTCTATCCGTCGGTACGTGTGGGCGCCAAAGTAGTCGCGCTGGGCCTGGATCAGGTTGGCCGGCAGGCGGGCGGTGCGATAGGCGTCGTAGTAGGCCAGCGACGCGCTGAAGGCAGGGGTAGGGATGCCCCGCGCCGCGGCCCACTGGACCACCTGGCGCAACGCCCCCTGTCGCTCCTGGACCACCTCTCCGAAGGTCGGATCCACCAGTAGGTTGGGCAGATCAGGGTTGCGCTCAAAGGTGGTGCGGATGTCGTTCAGCAACCGTGCGCGGATGATACATCCACCCCGCCAGATGCGGGCGATGGCCGCCAGGTCCAGGTTGTAGTCGTACTCCTGGTTGGCTGCCCGAAGGAGGGCGAACCCCTGGGCGTAGGAGCAGATCTCGGCCGCATACAGGGCGTCGCGAAGGGTCCGGATGACCTCCCCCGGGTCAACCTCCAGGACGGGCGAGGGGCCGCTAAGCACCTTGGACGCCGTCATCCGCTCCGCCTTGTAGGCGGAGATGATGCGAGCGGTGACGGCGGCGTTGATGGTCGGCGTGGGCACGCCCAGGTCGAGCGCGTTCTGGGAGGTCCATTTCCCCGTTCCCTTCTGCTTCGCCTCGTCCAGGATGAGGTCCACCAGTGGCCGACCGGTCTCCTCGTCGATCTGGGCAAAGATGTCGGCGGTGATCTCGATGAGGTAGGAAGAGAGTTCGCCCCGGTTCCACTCGGCGAAGACCTCGTGCAGTTCGGCGGCGGAGAGGCCTGCCCCCCGGTGCAATAGGTCGTAGGTCTCGGCGATGAGTTGCATATTGCCGTACTCGATCCCGTTGTGCACCATTTTAACGTAGTGGCCAGCACCGCGCGGGCCAATGTAGGTCACGCAAGGCTCGCCATCCACCTTGGCGGCAATGGCGGTGAAGATCGGTTCGATCAGCCGGTAGGCCTCCTCTGGTCCGCCAGGCATGATGCTGGGGCCGTGAAGCGCCCCGTACTCCCCGCCGGAGACCCCCGTGCCGATGTAGAGAATGCCCATCTCCGCCAGTTCGCCTCCACGCCGCTCCGTGTCCTTGAAGAAGGAGTTGCCGCCGTCGATGACCAGGTCACCCGGTTCCAGATAGGGCTTGAGTTGGGCAAGCACCGCATCTACCGGCGGACCAGCCTTGACCATCAACATGATCCGGCGGGGCCGCTCTAAAAGGCCAACGAACTCCTCGATGGAGTAAGCCGGTGCGATGCGCTTCCCCGCCGCCCGCTTCGCCATAAACTCCCGCGTCCGCTCCAGCGTCCGATTGTACACCGCCACCGAAAAGCCGTTCCGCTCCACATTCAACACCAGATTTTGGCCCATCACGGCTAAGCCGATGAGGCCGAACGAGTAAGATGCCATCGATCTCCTCCAGGTCAGATCTATTCCCGCAGACGGTATAACCTCTCCCCCGCCTTCCACACCACCAGCACGCCCTCCCGCCCTTCCCACTCCTCCGGCCGGATAGTGGTCGGGTCACGGTAGCCCAGGCCGAGGCGGTGGCAACGATCCTCGGGGATGCCGGTGGCCAGAGTCACCCGGATGCGGGGCCGTTCCACGCCGCTCTCGTAGGTCCCTGCACCCCGCAGGTGGGTCGAATGGGCCAGCACCCCCCAGGGGTAGTCCTTGAACCGGTCCCATTGCTTTACGAAGTAGTCCCGGACGTGGTAACCGATCTCGTCCAGGATGCGGCCGTGGGTGTAAGAGACCTCGGTGATGTGCGGGGCGTAAATGATCACCTCCCCCCCGTCGGCGACCACTGGCTCCACCTTATACATCCCCTTGGCCGCCGTCCACAGATCGTCGTACATCTCCGGCATCACGGAGAGCACCTGCCGGAAGGGATGGTCCACATAGACGATGTGGTGCCGGGCCGAGAGGGCTACTGCCGCCCTCCACGCCTCCTGGATGGAGCCGACATAGAGACCCGCGAGGCCTCCGTCCTCTCCGACCACCAGCGCGAAGTGGAGGACAGGCGTGGGGATAAAGGCCGCGGCCCGGTCGATCATCCGGCGCACCGGCGTGTCGGCCGTGCCGATGACTGCCTGACTGGTCAAGAGCGCTCCCAGCCAATGGGTGACGTTGATGATCTCGGGACCGGAGACGCCGGGGAAGAAGTACTTGGTGCCGCCGGAAAAACCGACCACCTCGTGGGGGAAGACCGGCCCGCAGATGATAAGCCGATCGTACTCCAGCACCTTCCGGTTGATCCGGACGGGCACCTCCAGCGCAAGCCTTCCCTCGCTGAGCGCGCGCACTTCGTCCTCCGGGATGACGCCGAGGGTGACGAACGTGTCGGGGAGGTCCCAGCGGTGGTTGAAGATGCGGGATCGCCCGGCCCGTCCGTCGACAACGGGGATGCCGAAGAGGCGGCTCAACGCCGCATCGTCCAGCGGGGGGTGGGTCCCCAGCGCGACCAGGTAGTCCAGCGCTTCCGTTCGGCCCGCTAGCAGCGCGTCGAACAGGCGGAAGAGAAGGGGGATGGGCGCGGTGCGGGTATGATCGGGGACGATGACCAGCACTCGCTTTCCCACCAGGTCCTCCCGCGCCAGCGCCTCCGCCACCAGCGCTTCGACCTCTTCCTCAGTCAGGCGTCCCTCCTCACATCCTCTGCCGGTCACGATGTCTCTCCCGTTCTGCCGGACGTGCCAGGGATCCCTCATCGCCAGCCTGCTGGTTCGTCAACCTGTCGCTTCACCCCGTTTCCACGGCGGCACCTCTGGCAACAGTCTCTCAAACTCCGCGATGAGCGCCGCCTCGTACTCCCCGGCGTACTCCTGCGCCAGGAACCTGTGCATCGCCTCCTCGTAGAACCGCTGCCAGGATTCCTCCTCGCGACCGGGGTTGATGGGGTAAAAGAGGGCCCCGCTTGCCCGGGCAGCCCGCAGGTCGCCCGGTGCATCGCCGATCATCAGGACGTGGTCGGGCGGGTACTTTCCCCCTGCCGCCAACTTCAGGTGGAGGGCCTTCTTCCCCATCTCCTGCCCGGCGATGACGCGGACGTGCTGGGCTAGGTCGTGCTCCTCCCACTCCCGCGTCAGCGCCTCCACCGGCGTGGCGGAGACGACGATCATATCCGCCTTGTCCGCCAGGAACTCCAGGCTCTCCCTCACGTAGGGGAAGGGAGGCACCCCGTGGACCATCTCCGCTACCGCCGCGTTGACCGCCTCGCTCCAGGCCAGTCCTCGCCGCAGCTCAGGGTCGTCGTGCTCGGCGATGTACTGACGGAGGCCGTCGTTGCTCAGCGGGATCCCGGTCCTTTCGTGGGCCTCGATGAACTCACGGATCCTGGGCACCTCGGGGATCGCCGCGCCCCGTCTCTGCACCTCCGGTCGTTCTCGCAACAGGTCGAAGACCATCACCAGCGCAGGCCAACGGTTGATCCCCCGCCACTTGGAGTAGAGATTGACGAACTCCGCCGCTTCACGGGCGTATTTAGAGACGGGCTGGAGGCCCCAGTGCTTGATGATGTTGGGGATGAAACATTCCTTATGCTTCAACTCCATCGTGTCGAAGGCGCAGCCATCGGAGTCGATACCGATAAAGAAGTCGTAACGGGGCTCCAGTTCTGCCAACGGTCGGGCAGACTCGGGATACTCGGCCATCCATCACCTCCGTGCTCTGTCCGTCCATCCCGCCCCTGGGGCGATTGGGTATAGTCCGCTATACTCCCCCAAATGCACTGAATCCCCCGTCCACCGGTACCACCACCCCTGTCACAAAGGTCGCACCGGGCGAAAGGAGCCACATCACCGTACCCACCACATCCTCCGGCTCCCCGAACCGGCCCATCGGGGTGTGGGCCAGGATCGTCTTCCCGCGGGGGGTCCAATCACCGGTCGCTTCGTCCACCAGCAGGTATCGGTTCTGCTCCGTGAGGAAGAACCCTGGCGCGATAGCGTTAACCCGGATGCGGGGGGAGTACTCCTGGGCCATGTGGACCGCCAACCATTGGGTGAAGTTGGTCAGCGCAGCCTTGGCCGCCGAGTAGGCGGGGATGCGGGTGAGAGGGCGGAGAGCGGCCATTGAGGAGATGTTGAGGATCACCCCCTCCCTCTGCTCCGCCATTCGACGGCCAAAGACCTGGCTGCACAACAGCGCGCCGGTGAAGTTCAGATCGAGTACGCCCCGGATCGCCTCGACGGGGAGGTCGAAGAAAGAGCGGTCTGCACCAGTGGTTGCCTCGGGGCGGTTGCCTCCGGCACCGTTGATGAGGAAATCCACCCGTCCCAGCACGCGATCCACCTCGGCGGCCACGGCCTCCAGCCGTTCCCGGTCGGTCACGTCGGCCTGGAGGGCGAGGGCACGTCCGCCCTCACCCTCCAGTTCTCTCGCCAGCCGTCGCGCCCGTTCGACGTTGCGGGCCAGCAGCACCACCGCGACCCCACAGCGGGCGAGCGCCTTCACCGTCGCTCGCAACAGCCCTCCCGTCCCGCCGGTCACGACGGCGACTCGCCCTCGCAGATCGAACCATTCGTTCAGATACTCGGGGTCCATCGGTGCATACCTCCTCATACTTCGCCTCAGCGCTGACCGATCTGCGGCAGTGCGTACACGGGCCGCCAGCCGGGGCTCATCGGCTCCTTGAGGAAGGGTTCCATTTCATCGGCGGTACGGAGCGTCACTTCCTCCACCGGTGGTACAGTTCCCGGCGGGAACGCTTCCAGGATCTGGTCGTTGAGCAGGGTCAGGTACCGAAGGATGGCTGCCAGGGGCCGCTTCGCCTTCCGGGCGTCGGCGCGGGTGGCCTTGCCCACCACCCCCTCCGGGGTCGCTGCGATCTCGATGGCGAAGTGACCCTCTCCCTCCGACCAGCGGCTGGGCCGCCCGTAGGGGTCCACCGACTTGTCGAAATGGCCTTCGGGCAGGTAACTCTTCCCCTCGGTGTCCACAGCGCGGGCCATATCCACCATCTCTGGCACCAGCAGCAGCGCGATGGACGTCTCCGCTTCGGCGGCGTGGACGAAATCGGTGTCCCAGGGGCCGCCTCGCTCCTTGGTGCGGAAGAACTCCCGGACGGCGCGGTGCCAGTCGATGACGCGGAAGATGCCCGGCAGCTGGTACCGTTTCTGAAACTCCTGGAGCGCCGACTCCAGCACCCACAGTTGGCCGTGGTTGTTGACGATGATCTGTTTGCGGAAGCCGTCGTTCCACAGGCCCAGCATCACATCGATCATCAACTCCCGCACCACCTCTTCCCGCACGACCACGGTGCCGGGCATTCCCAGGTGGTGGTAAGGATGCGCGCCATACATCAAGGGCGGGAGGGCCAGGTTGACCGGCGCGCCTCGCTTCGCGGTGTACCGACGCACCCCTTCGCAGATGGCGCTCACGAAGAGGGTATCCAGCGCGCTGACGGTGTGCTGACCATGCAACTCCGTGCACCCCACCGGTATCAGGACGACGTCGTTTTTCCGCCGGTTCTCCTCTACCTGCCAGCGCACCGTCGTCTGGATGTAGGAGCCCGGCTTGGCCCACTCGATGGGGGAGGGGATGCCGTATTCGGCGAGGATCGCGTCGATCTCCTCGTCGCTGGCCTCCCAGATCTCCTTCTTCATCCGCCCGACCGCGTTGTCCTCAAAGAGCAGGTCAGGCTGGTCGGTCGTCAGAAAACCTTCTGGTACTTTCCGAGACATTTCACCTCCTTATCAGGCGTTGGGTTTCACTAGGATCTTACCGTCGGTCCGCTCGCCGGACTTGGCGATAGCGTCCACGGCGTTCTCCAGCGTGTAGCGCCGCGTGATGATGGGGCTCAGGTCCAGCCGCCCGGCAGCCACCATGCGGATGACGTTGGGGAAATTCTCGTGTCCAGAGTGGCCCTGTGCGCCGAAGACCTGGGAGCGGCGGACCTGGAAGGCCTCCAGATACATTGGCACCCGCTGGGCAGCCCGTCCGATCTGGACGATTTTGCCGTTGATGGCTAAAGCCTTCTCCATCTCCGGCACCGTCAGGTGGGGCACACCGGCGGCCTCGATGTGGAAGTTGAAGCCTTCTCCCTTGCTCAACTCCATCAGGACCTCACTGGGTGTGACCTCACGGGGGTCGTAGGCGTAGTCGGCGCCCACCTTCTTCGCCAGTTCCAGCCGTTGGGGCGAGACCTCAAAGGCGACGATGATGCCGGCCCCGGCCGCCTTTGCCAGGCCGATCGCCGCCAGGCCGATGGGGCCTGCGCCGAAGACGCTCACATAGTGACCGGGTCGGAAACCGCCCGCCCGCTCGAACATCGCGTTGTACGAGACGCAGGTCGGTTCTGTGAGGGCTCCCACCTCGTAGGCTTTCTCCTCGTCGCCGAACCGCTCGGCGATAGCGTCGATCTTCCAGCAGAACTTCTCGTCCACGGCGATGTAGTTGGCAAAGGCACCGGGGATCGTGAAACCGATCTCCTCAAGGTTGGTGCAGTGGTTGGGATACCCGTTGCGGCAGGGGATGCACCGGCCGCACCAGATCATCTCCTCCACCGTCACCATATCGCCGACCCGTAGCGTCTCCACCTCCGGACCGACCTCCACGACCTTGCCGGAGAACTCGTGGCCCAGGATGGTGGGGAACTTGGTGAGACCGGGGTAGAGGATGTACCCCTCCTCGTCAGTCTCGTAGAAGTGCATGTCCGAGCCGCAGACCCCGCATGCTTTCACCTCGATGACCACGTCCCTGGGGCCGGGCTTGGGGTCGGGCCATTCCCGCACCTCCAGTTTGGGGTGTCGCCAGACGCTGCTTCCAGTGATTGCCTTGCCGGTCTGCTTCTCCCACTCGGAGAGAGGGTAGTCCGGCCGAGGATCCCACGTGGCTTCCAGCACCAGACCTTTCATGGAAATACCTCCTTCAACGAGAGATTGTTGCCTGTTTGTTTGCAAACGTGTGCACAACCTGCATAATATACCTCTTCCCTCTCCCACGCAAGTCGCGGGGGTGGGGATGGCGACTTACCCTTCTATCTCCTCCAATCGCACCGGCCGATTCTCCTCCAGCGACCTCCGGGCCGCGTAGGCCATCACCACCGGAACCCGTCCGTCGAGCCCCGTCACCGGAGGGTCGGTGTCCTCCAGGATGCAACGGAGGAACGCCTTCATCTCGGCCACGTAGGCGTCTACGTACCGCTCGATGAAGAAATAGAGCGGAAGCGGTCCGTGGATTCCCTCACCGTCGCCGATGGTCACCGCGTCCGGGGTCCGATTGCCCACGGCCACCACTCCCCCGGAGCCGAACACCTCGACCCGTTGGTCATAGCCGTAGACCGCCCGGCGGCTGTTGTCGATGGTCCCGATGACCCCGTTCTCGAACCGAAGGACGACCACCGCTGTGTCGATGTCCCCCGCCTCCCCGATGGCCGGATCCACCATCACACCGCCAGCGGCGTAGACCTCCTCGACCTCGCTGCCGATGAGGTAGCGGGCCATGTCGAAGTCGTGGATGGTCATGTCCAGAAAGATCCCTCCGGAGACCCGGATGTATTCAATGGGAGGGGGCTCGGGATCGCGGCTGGTGATGCGGAGGAGGTGGGGCTGGCCGATCCGGCCGGATGCCACCACCTCCCGCGCCCGGCGGAAACTGGGGTCGAACCGGCGGTTGAAGCCCACCTGCAACTTCACTCCGGCCCGTTCCACGGCCGCCAGCGCCCGGTCGATGCGGTCCAGGTCCACATCGATAGGCTTCTCACAGAAGATGTGTTTACCAGCAGCGGCGGCCGCCTCGATGAACCGAGTGTGCGTGTCGGTGCTGGAGCAGATAATCACCGCCTCGACCTCGGGGTCCTCCAGCACCTCATAGGGGTCCTGCACCGCCCGGGGGATGCCGAACTCGGCCGCGCACTGCTGCGCCGCCTCCAACACCACGTCGGCGACGGCTGTCAACTCGGCCTCCGGGACGTGGAGGGCCAGATGCCTCGCGTGCAACCGTCCAATCCGTCCTGCACCGATCAGCCCAACGGTCACTTTCGATCCCATCCCGTCACCTCCTCCTGTGCGGGGCGTGCCAAGCGCCGGACGTCGCCCGTCGGTTATCGCACACGTGTGCAAAACGTGCCCAAAAACAGATGGCCCGCGGAAGGTCCATCGGCTTACACCTCGATCTCCAGCCCGTCGTAGGCGATGATGACCCCGTCCAGGCCCTGGGCCCACTTCTCCAGACTGTCGTGGGTCCGGTTGTTGTGGTTGAAGTGGGTCAGGGCCAGCCGCCGAGCCCCCACTCGTTTCTTGAGCGCGACTGCCTCCGTTGAGGTGATGTGGCCTTCGTGCGGCCCTGTGAAGCGGGGGGTGTTGACGATCAGGAGGTCGGCCTCCGCCATCAGGCGGTAGGCGTAGTTGCTGAACCGGTTGCTGGTGTCGGAGGTGTAGACCACCTTGCGTCCCCCTTCGTAGATGGCGAGTCCGAAACAGGGGATGGTGTGATGGACAGCGAACGGCGTGAAGAAGAACCCGTCGAACCGAACCGCCATGCCCGGGTGAATAGGACAATGGAAGGCGATGTCCGGCAACCGGTCCCCCCAGTTCTCCCGCCGCAGGGACTCATACACCTGGGGTTCGACGAAGAGGTCCAGGTCCTTCCGCCAGTAGAGAAACTCCTCCAACCCTCCCGTGTGGTCGTGATGGGCGTGGGTGAGGAAGATCCCTTCGATCCGGTGGATCTGATACCGGGCCAGCAGTTCTCGGATGTCGGGAGGGGTGTCCAGGAGCAGTTCATAACCTGGAAGGGAGAAGAGGATGGCGTTCCGGTGCCGGACCAGCCGCCCGCCCTCACGCCTGGCTCGCGTGCAGTGGGGGCATGGGCAGTTCAGAGCCGGGATCCCCTCCGCTGCGCCAGTGCCCAGAAACGTGATCTTCACAGTGGTCACACCTCCAGCGTCATCCCGTCGTAGGCCACGATCACCCCTTCGACCTCGCGCACGAACGCCTCCAACTCGTCGTGGGGGAGATTCTCGTGGTTGATCGAGGTCAGAACCATCCGTCGGGCTCCCACCTGTTTCTTGAGTTCGATGGCCTCCAGTGTGTTGATATGGTTCTCCTGCTCCTTGTCGAAAGTGGGCGTGTTGACGATCAGGAGGTCGCAGTTCCACATCACCCTTCGGGCATAGTTGGTCAGGCGGGTCGGGGTATCCGAGGTGTAGACGACCCGTGTGTCCCCCTCCTTCACCGAGATGCCGAAGATGGGCCTCCGGCGGCGCGCGGCGAACGGGATAATGGAGAAGCCGTTGAAGTAGAGGGAACTTCCCGGATAGTAGGGGATGTGGAACATCACCGCGTCAAGCAGTTCCGTCCAGTGCTCTCGCTGGATGGCCTCGAAGAGACGGTCCTCCGCCAGGAAGTCCAATTGCCCCGGCCAGTACTCGAACTCCTTGATCCCCCCCACGTGATCGTAGCGTGACCGCGTGGCGAGGATGCCGTCCAGCCGGGTGATCCGATACTTGTTGATCAGGCTCCGGATGTCCGGTGCGCAGTCGATCAACAGTTCGTAGTCGGGAAGGGAGAAAAGGATGGCGTTGCGTTCGCGGACCAGTTTCCCACCTTCCTCCCTGGCTCGGGTGCAGTGGGGGCAGTCACAGCCGATCGCTGGGATCCCCTCCGCCGCACCGGTACCCAAGAAGCGTATCTTCACGGTTCCACCTCCAGTCCCAGGTCCACCAGGTAGGGATTATGTAGATAGGTTTGGGAAAACGGATCGTCAAAGGTCGCGTGGTAGGCCAGGGCCTTCGCTGGATCCAGGAACCAATCCCCCCGGGAGAGCGCGTCCCCGGTCGCTTGATCGTATCCCCAGGGAGTGTTCGCCTTGTCCTCCCCGTAGTTATCCCCGTCCAGTGCGGCCGGTAGGATCCGTCCTCGATAGTCGAAGGGTCGATCGAAGGCCCGCCCCGGACCGATCTCGTCCCGATGGGCCCAGAGGGTCTCATAGATGGGGAGTAACCGGTAGGTGACCTCCTTGTCTGTCAGCCCTTCGGGTACTTCGGCCACATCTCCCACCCGGTAGACCACGGAGAAGGGGAACAGGAGTTTACGATGGCCGTAGATCCCGTGCCCGTAGGTCTCCACGTAGACGACCGGATGGTTCCCCTCCAGCCGGACCGGGCCCTGGATCGGCAGGAAACCTTCGTCCACCGACTCGTCTGCCCGGTAGAGGTAGATGTGGCTGTGGGCCAGTGTCTCCACGACCTGGAGGCGGCCAGCAGGGGTGCCGTCCTTGGCGACGACCAGTTGGATGGATTCCAGGTCGTTCTCGTGGCAGCCGCCGGACTGCTCACACGGCTTGGCGGTGTAGTCCCGAGGGTGGAAGAGAGAATAGAACAGGAACCAGTGGGTCTCCGTCTCCACCACCGAGTAGTAGACGTAAGCCGCGAGGTCGCCAATGGGCTGGTTCTCCCAGTTGTTGTTACCGATCCAGTCGCCGTCGAAGTCCACGGCGGTGATGAAATCCTGATCGGAGGCAACCCCCTGGCGGATGACCGGCGCGTACCAGCGAGCCAGTTCCTCCCGGGTGAGAGGCCCGGTCGGCGACGGCTCGGCCGGACGGGAGGGACCGCAACCGGCCTGCCCCACTATTAAGGCGGTCAAGGCCAGACTCAGGACTAGATGCAGACGTCTGCGCGTTCCGGTCACACCGGCCTCCGGTTTCACTTCCCATAAAAAGACTACAACCGCAGGGGGTTTCCCCTCACAGAAATGCGGTTGTAGTTCAAAGGATCTTCTTCCTCGCCGTTCCCTCGGATAAGGTTCCCCGAAAGACTCCTGGAGTCCAGAGCCCCATCCTGCTTGACGGGGTCCCGCCCTCAGTCGGTCCAGAGCAAGGAGTTCTCGGTCTGGGGGTCGAAGAACTGGACCTTGTGGGTGTTGAAGCGAAGTCGTACCGTGTCGCCGATCCTGAGGTTCAGAGTGGGATCAGCGAGGACGTGGATACTGGCCTCGCCGATCCGAACGTTCAGCAGGTCGTCGCGGCCTAACGGCTCGACGACGTAGATTTCGCCGGGGATGCCGTCGTCCGCCAGGCAGACATCCTCGGGGCGGACCCCCATGATAACCCTGCCGCGCCCCGCTGCCTTCTCCCCTCGTTCTGACGGCACCACGAGGTCGAACCCCTCAGCCCGGGCGTGGTACTCCCCGTCCTCCTGGACGACCTCGACGTTGATGAAGTTCATCGGCGGGTTGCCCACGAAGCCGGCGATGAAAAGGGTGCGTGGCCGGTCGTACAGTTCGTCGGGCGGACAGTAAGCCTGAAGTTTCCCGTCCTTCATCACCGCGATTCGGTCGGCCATCGTCATCGCCTCTACCTGGTCGTGGGTGACGTAGATAGAGGTGATGCCCAGTTCCAGCTGGAGCCGCTTGATCTCGCTGCGCATACTCAGCCGCAGCCTAGCATCGAGGTTGGAAAGCGGCTCATCGAACAGGAGAAGGTCCGGTTGCTTGACCAGTGCCCGTCCCAGAGCCACCCGCTGTTGCTGACCGCCGGAGAGCTGCGCCGGCTTGCGGTCCAGCAGGTGCCCGATTCCCATCATATTGGCCACCTGTTGAACCCGCTTACGGATCTCCTGCTTGGGCACTCCCTTGAGTTTGAGCGGATAACCGATGTTCTGGAGGACGTTCATATGGGGATAGAGGGCGTAACTCTGAAAGACCATCCCAATGTTCCGGTCCTTCGGGGCGAGATGGTTCACAACTTTCCCGTCGAACTTGATCAGGCCCTCCGTGGGCTTATAGATGCCAGCGATCATCAGCAGCGTGGTGGTCTTCCCGCAGCCGGAGGGGCCGAGGAAGGCGACGAACTCCCCGTGCTCGATCTCCAGGGTGATGTGGTCCGCTCCGACGACGTTCCCCCACCGTTTGGTTAGATTCACTAACTCAACCTTCATAGCCCGTTCCTCGCTTCGTTATACCATAGGGATGCGATCCGCACAATGGATCTCTGCCCCGCCTCCTGTCCTTAAACGCCGCCCTTGGCTCCGCCGGTGTAGATGTTCAGCAACAGTTCCTGGGTGAAGAGGAAGAAGATCAGCACCGGGATAAGTTGGAACAGCCCGACGGCGGCGATCTGGTTCCAGTTCGTCGGTGCGGTCTCGCTCATCAACTGGCGGAGGTAGACCGGCAGGTTGGCGACCTTCGAGCCGACGGTGAAGGTGAACGGGATGAGGAAAGCGGACCAGCCGGAGAGGAAGTTGAAGATCGCCAGCGCGGCCAGGCCGGGTTTGATCTGCGGCAGGATGATCTCCCACCACACCCGGAATCGGGAGGCCCCGTCGATCAGGGCGGCCCGTTCCACATCCCACGAGATGTTGTCGAAGAACCCCTTCATCAGCCACACACCCAGGGGCAACTCCAGGCTGACCATCACCAGGGCTACCCCGCCGAGGGTGTTGTAGCCGAACAGGGGTCCCAACCCCGGGATCTTGGAGATGAACTTCAGGACGAAGAAGATGGCAATGAGGAGAGTGACGCTGGGGAAAGCGTGCAGGAGAAGCGTCAGCGAGAGGAAGGCCTTCCGGCCGGGGAAGTTCATCCGTGAGAGACCGTATCCCGCCAGGGAGGAGACGAAGCCAACACCGACCACCATCCCCAGGGCGATGCCCAGCGAGTTCAGCGTCACTCGCCAGATCTGCGGATCGGTGAGGAAACTCCAGTTTCGCAGCGTCCAGCCACCGATGTTCCCCTGGGCGTCGATGGGAAACAGTCCCTCGGTGCGGTAGGAGAAGGTGGCGATGAGGAGCCACGCGTAGCCGACCAGGATGGGGAGGATGCTGAGGATGAGCAGGAAATAGGCCGTCGCGCTCCCCAGGATCCGTTTAAGGCCGTACAATCGACCGGTTTCGATCGTCGTGGTCTCCATACGGTTCCCTTCCTCTTCAGTCTTCACAGGACATCGATCTTCGGCTCTTCCACCAGTTCGTTGAAGCGGAAGACCCGGAGATAGATGATGGAAAGAATGAGCCCGATGAGAACGAGAATGAACCCCCACGCCGCGCCGTACCCCCACTGGTTGTGTCCAAAATAGGTCTTCAGGGCACGCTTGTACGCGGTCAGCGCCCAAACCTCGGTGGTGTACAGCCCGGGCCCGCCCTCGGTCAGAAGCAGGATGTACTCGAACGAGGTCAGCAGCGAGAGACTTTGGTAGGTGGTCACAAAGAGCAGCGGCCACCGGATGAGCGGGAGGATGATGTCACGGATAACCTGCCAGGTGGAAGCACCGTCCACCTTAGCGGCCATGATGTAGTCCCTCGGGATGGACTCGATGGCCGACGTGAAAATGATCATCCCGAAGGAGGCGCCGACGAAGCCGTTGACGAGGATGACGAAGAGCCAGGGCTGTTCGAAAAGCCAGTACCGGGGTTCGACGCCGAAGGGGGCCAGTAACTGGTTGAGGATGCCGAACGGGGGCTGGTGGGCGATGCGCCGCCACATCAGGATATACACCACGGAGGGGGTGATGCGCGGCAACAGCCAGATCATCCTGAAGAAGAACCCCGCCCGACGGTTGATGTGCGTCGTCAGCAGGGCCAACACCAGGGCCATCCCGACGTTGAAGAACCCGAGGGTGAGGATGACATAGCGGACGGTGTTGAGCAGGATCTTGGGGAAGAATCGGTCTCGGAACAGCCGGGCATAGTTTTCGATCCAGACGAAGTGGAGCGGCTCGCTGAAGTTGGAACTGGAGAGGTCCGTCAGGCTGATGACGAAGAGGATGATGACGGGGATGAAGAAGAAGACCGTCACCAGGATCGCCGCGGGGGCTAAGAAGCCCCAGGCCCCCAGGGTCGCCCGGACCCGTGCCCAATCCCATTTCCGTCGAGCCGCCGTCGTGTCGCCCGCAACCGCTATCGACATACGGTTACCTCCTCAGGGGGCCGATGACCGTGTGAACGGTGATCGGACATCCGACCGAAGGACGTGTCGTGCTCGGTGCCTTTCACGCCCTTCGTGGTCCCGAAGTGGGGGAGGGAGGGCCGCCCTCTTCCCTCCCCGGCGGCGAAGCCGCTGAGAGCGGGATACGGCACGGCCCTCTTCCTCCCCCACGCGTCCACCGCCGCCTCTAGCGGACGATGACGTGCTCCCCCAGTTCGTTCTGGAGCTGCTCCACCACCACCTCCAGCGCTTCCTCTGGGGTCAGCTGGCCGGACTCCACGGACTGGATGCCCAGGTAGTAGGCCTCCGACCAGGTGCTCCAGTAGGGGCTGTTGGGCAGGAAGGTGGTGTACTCTAGGAGCGGCAGGACCCTGCTCAGGAACTTGGCGCTGGTGTAGGGCGTGTAGTCCGCCTGGGACTTCAGGATGCCCAGGTGGCCGCTGGCGACGGCGTAGTCGGTGTTCAACTGCGGGGTGGTCGCCTTGGAGATCAGCAGCAGCGCCAGGTCCGGATGCTCGCTCTGGGAACTGATCATGTAGAGAAGCGGGTGGGTGAGGGTGATGGGCACGTTCTTGCCCCGCCGCAGGGCCGGGATCGGGGCAAAGCCCACGTTCTCCCACAGCCAGGCCTCGCCGCCGCGGTCCGCCAGGTAGTTGACCGCCCACTCAGCCCAGTTCCAGGAGCCGCCGAACCAGAAGAGGACCTCGCCGTTGGTAATGCCGGTGTGCCAGCCGGTCCAGTCCCCATCCAGGCGGGTGGTCAGGAGGATGTTCCGCTCCTGGGTCGCCTCATAGAGCAACTGGTAGACGATGAGGGCGGCATCCCGGTCGAAGACCAGTGCGTCCTCCCCGCCCTCGGGGATGATCTCTCCGCCAGCGGCGTAGTAGTAGTAGAGGAAGTCGGGGCCGTTCTTGGGGCGGTGCCACCACCCGTAGCCAGGCTGGACGACGCCGGCGTTCACCGCCTCCTCGGCGACGTCGAACATGTCCTCCCAGGCGAACTCACCAGAGGTCACCCGATCCGGCAGGCTCTCGATCTCCTCATCGGACCAGCCCAACTGGCGCAGGAGGGTCTTGTTGAAGTAGAAGGGACGGGCTTCAGCGTCCTGCGGGATGCCCCAGATGCGGCCGTTCCACTTGGTGGACTCCCACAGGGAGTCGATGATGTCGGAGAACTCGGGGTAGTCGTCGATCATGTCGGTGATGTCGAGGATGTACCCGGCCGGGGCCCAGTCGCCGATGTGCTCGTGACCGGAGCAGATGATGTCGGGGGCTTCGCCGGCGTCAGAGGCCAACTCGAACTCCGTCTTGTAGTCGCCCCAGTCCGCGTTGTCCTGGATGATCTCCAGTTCGATGCGGCGATCGTCACCCATCTCGGCCAACGCGGCATTGGCGGCCCCCACTGCCGCCAGGAGGTTGTTGCAGCGACCCTCCTCGTGGGGCGGCGCCGCCTTGCAGCGGGCGACCAGATGGACCAACTCCCCGCCGACCGGGACCTCGACCGTCTGGACCACCGGCACCGTCACCTCGACGGTCCGCTCCACCTCGACGGTCACCGTCTGCGGTTTGCAGTTGACCAGCATCAGGCTCATCATGGCGACGATGGTCAACGCGATCCATACACCGTGCTTTCTCATCTGTCCCTCCTCCCGACTCTAGTATGGTTGGACGATTCTACACCGATACGGAACGGAACACCATCTCGCTCGCCCTATATCATCACCTCCTTCTCCAAGATATCTCTAAGGGGACGTTTTCTAGAGCCGCTGGCGTCTAACGACGCTACATCTCGCCCTCTTCGCGGTAAGAGGGCGGAGCACAGGAATCCCGTTTGATCAGAGAGGGACGCAGCACGATGTCGTGAACCCCTTCCTGCCCGTCCAGCAGGCTCAACGTCAGTTCCATCGCCTGCCTGCCCAGCATGTATCGATCCTGGGCAACCGTCGTGAGCGGGGGATCCACAAGGGCGGCGAAGGTGATGTCGTCGTAGCCGACGAGGGAGAGGTCGGCCGGGACCCGCAGGCCGATCTCCCGGGCGGCCTGCAGGGCTCCGATAGCGGTCATATCGTTGTAGCAGAAGACCGCTGTGGGACGAGGGGAACGTTCAAGAAGGTAGCGGATGCCGGATGCTCCACCGGCGATACGGCCGTCGCCCGGCGCAATCCACTCCTCCGGGATATCCACCCCTTGCTCCTGCAACGCGGTCCGGCATCCCTCCAGCCGCTCTCGGCTGGAACTGGCGCTGGGGGGGCCGGTGATATAGCCGATCCGGCGGTGACCCAGGGAGAGGAGGTATTCGCCCACCAGCCGCCCGCCCTCCAGATTGTCGGTACGGACCGAGTAGACGTATTCCCCGGTCCGTTGGTTGTTGACCAACACGATGGGGATTCCCAGTTCCTCCAGTAGGGGGACGTACAGACTGCCCACGCGCGACGAGGTGACGATGATGGCGTCCACCCACTTCTCTCGAAGGGTGCGCACGCAGGTCAGTTCCCGTTCTGGCTCGGCGTTGCAGTCACACAGGATGACGCTGTAGCCGTTGTCCAGGGCTGTTTCTTCGATACCTTGAACGACTTCAGCGATGAACGGGTCGGCGATGGTCGTGACGACCAGGCCAATCGTCGCCGTGCGCCGAGTGACCAACCCGCGGGCGATGGCACTGGGGGTGTAGCCCATCTCACGGGCGATGCGCTGGATCCGCCGCTTGGTCGCCGGGGCGACCAGAGGACTGTCTGCCAAGGCACGGGAGACCGTGGAATGGGAAACCCCGGCGATCCTGGCGATATCTTTAATAGAGACGTGGCTTGAGGAGCCGGAACCCACCTCAGTCCCTCCCGGGTTTGCACACGTGTGCATTATATCATGCCCAAGGAGGTCTGTCAACTGCTACCGCTGAGTTTTGGACAAGAGTTCGGACGTCGGGTGTGACACTCCTTCTCGGTGGGCCTAGCACCGACCTGAGGAGCCAGTGCTAGGCCGTTTCCCCGCCAGTCCCGCCTGTTTACGACGGGGCGGATCTGTGGGTCCGAACTCCTGTCTAAACCCCATCTACCGCTCTGAGGTCCCGGGCAGTCACGTTTTCCGTCACCGTGGAGACGCGGAGAGCAGAGTCCAACTTTTTCCCTAGCGATCCCCGAGGATATTTGACATTCTGACGGAGTCCGATATAATATAGACGCGTGCGGGTGTAGTTCAGTGGTAGAACGTCAGCTTCCCAAGCTGAATGTCAGGGGTTCGAATCCCCTCACCCGCTCCAGAGAGAGACCGCTGGCGCGAAGCAACCAGCGGTCTCTTCGTTTGTGGTCCCTCGTGATGGAGAGAACTTGGAGTCGCCCACCGCCTCCGACTCAGGTCCGGCGCTCGGACCGCTGCCAGAGGAAGGCCCCCACTCCGACGATCACCGCCTGGACCACGATCATCCCCACCACCGTCATTCCCACGTCCATCCAGAACCGCTCCGGGAAGAGGCGGATGAGGGTATCGGACGTGGGGAAGGTCCAGGAGCCCGGCGGGAAGAGAAGTTCGTGAAAGCCGGTGAAGAACACGTTCCACTGAGTGAGCATCAGTCCTCCCACACCGACCAGGATCGCCAGGGTGAGGATGCTTCCACCCATAAGGGCGGTCGGCGCGCGGGGGTGGGTCGCCGGGCGGGCGGCGAGGGCTGCCGTTCCGCCCACGACCACCGCCCCGGCGACCACCCCTGCCCAGAGGATGCTCCAGAACACCCGCTTCACGTCCACCATGTGGGCCAGTTCCCGCTCGTTGAAGGCCGCTTCCCCTCCCGAGAGACGCAGGTCGGCCAGCAGATCGATCCCTGCCCCCGTCGTCAGGTAGTCCACGCAGACGCTCGCCAGCCGGATGCGCTCGTCGGTGGTCAGCCCATAGGGGTCGGGAGGGAAGTCCGGCTTGCCGTACTCCCAGCGGACCAGCCAGTGGCCGGTCACCGCCCGCAGGCTCACCGCCAGGAAGACCAGAGGCAGGGTCAACACGATCAGGAAATGCGCCAGTTTAGGCCAGGTTCGGTCCATTGGCTACCTTCCCAACAGATAACTTAGCACCACCAGATGGGTCAGCATCTCCACCGGTGCCCGGTCGTCGGTGAAGACCATCGGCCCTGGTTCAATCTCCCGCAGGTTCGTCCACGCCTCGTCGGCGATCTGCTGGAGGATCGGATCGGCCATCAGCGGCCGGTTCGCCAGCAGGTTGTCCGCCTCCGTCGGTTGGACCGTGGCCACAAGGATGGTGTTGAGGGAGCCAGGCACGTCGATGGCGTGGACGGAGGGGAACACCTGTTCCAGCGTCGCGGCCATCGCCTCCACCAGCCGGTAGTCCTGAGTATGCCCCACGTTGACCGCCACCACCCCGTCCTCGGTCAGGTGGCTCCGTACTTCCTGAAAGAACTCCACCGTCGTCAGGTGCCAGGGGATGTAGGGGAGTTGGTAGGCATCGATCCCGACCACGGTGTAGCGGCGGCTGGATCGAGAGAGGAAAGCCCGGCCGTCAGCGACGATCACGTTGAGGTTGGGCTCGTTCATCGCGAAGTATCGCCGTCCCACCTCCACGATCTCCGGGTCGATCTCCACCCCGTCGATGGGGATGGGGCCGAAGAAGCGGGTGTACTGCTTCGGGACCGTCCCCCCGGCCAGCCCGATCATCGCCAGGCTCTCGACGCGGTCGGAGGGGAACGGGGGTGGGTTAAAGAAGGGGGCGATGACGAAGTAATCCCACGCCCCCCGAGCCCGCACCATCCCCGGCCTGTAGACGGAATGGATCCCCACCCCCTCGTTGAGGAATAGGTATCGCCATCCGTCCCGCTCGACGACCTGGATGTAGTTGTAGGCCGACTCGGTCTCGAAGATCACCCCTTCCTGCGGCTTGATGGAGTGGGCAGGGAGGCCCAGGTCGAGGAGGATCAGAGACAGCGGCATCCAGAGGTAGAGGAGGGCGCGGCGTGGCGCGACCCGGAACAGGCCGATCAGGGCGACCGCCATCAGCCCAAGGGCGAGGACGACGAACGTGTTGCGCGTCCCCAGGAGCGGCACCAGCAGGAAGACAGGGAGGAGCGTCCCCAGCAGACTCCCCGCCGTCGAGATGGCGTAGGTCCGCCCGGCGACGTTCCCGGCCCGCTCCACCCGGTCGATCAGGAGGCGGATGATGAAGGGGGAGACGCAGCCGAGCAGGGTGACCGGGATCGAGAAGAGCAGGAGCACCGCCACGAAGGGCCCCAGAAGCAGGGCGAGATTGAGGTCCGTCAATCCCCATCGGGTAAGCAGGAGGATAGGGCGAGCGACGAAGGGGATCAGTCCCACCAGTAGGCTGGCCCAGGCGACGATCTGGTAGAGGGTGGCGGGGTGGGGGGACCGGTCGGCCCAGCGGCCGCCGAGGAAGTAGCCCACGGTCAGGTAGAGGAGGATCAACCCGATGATCGCCGCCCACACCGGATGGGATTCGCCGAAGTAGGGGGCGAGAAGGCGGGAGGCGGAGAGTTCCACACCCAGGGAGACCGCCCCGCTGACGAAGGCGAGCACATAGAGGTATCCCTGCTCGTTCCTACGGTACATCGAGCCGATTATAACCCGTTTCGATGGTGGGGCAAACGACTGACAGGAGTTCGGACATCGCCAATGAGACCCTTTCCCGGCTCGTCCAGCACTGAAGAGCCGGTGCTGGATCGATTTCCCGCCAGCCCCGCCTGTTTACGGCGGGGCGGACGGGTATGTCCGAACTCTTGTCCAGACCCCAGCAAGCGAACCTTGCACCTTCCGCCGTTTCCGGTATAATGGAGTTGCGTTCAAATCCAACAGGGAGGTGCGTATGCCGTCGGATAAGAAATGGCGTAAGAAGAAGATGGCCAAGCACAAGCATCGCAAACTGCTGAAGCGGACCCGTTGGCAGCGACGGGCGAAGAAATAGCATTATAGCGGTTCATACGTGGATAGGGTGTACCGACCCGCGCCAGGTCGATCGAGGGCGTGGGCCGGTTGTGTTTGTGTTGTTTCTTCTCTAGCCTCGGCACACAGAGGCCACCTTATGCCTCCTCGCTCCGTACCTCTTACTTCTTGCCTCCTGCATCCTGCTTCCTGCCTCCTCCCGGGGGCTTGACCATCTCTCCGAAGAGGGGTAAAATCCCGCACACGAGATTGGAGGGGTCGACAATGCCACTGTACGAGTACGTCTGCGACGATTGTGGTGAGCGGTTCGAGGCCCTGCGGTCGATGCGGGATGCGGATGCCCCGATCGACTGCCCGCGCTGTGGCGGACATCGGGCGAAGCGGGCGCTCTCCCTCTTCGCCGCCATCGGGAGCGAGGGGGTGGTCGCGGGAAGCGGCTCTTCCTGCTCCTCCTGCTCCTCCACCTCGTGCGCTGGCTGCGGCTGCCGACATTAGCCGTCGGTAAGAGACCTTTGCCGCCGCCCCCGAGGCGGCGGTTTTTCCTTGCCACCCTTTTCCTTTATGTTATAATCCCGCCGGAGGTTGCGGTGGAGGTTATCCTGACCCACGAAAACGCCGATTTCGACGCGATCGCATCGCTTCTGGGGGCGCACAAACTCTTCCCGGATGCGGTGCCGGTCCTGCCTCGCCGCATCAACCGGAACTGTCGGGCGTTCCTCTCCCTCTACGGCGCTGAGTTCCCCTTCGTCCATCCCGACGACCTTCCCCGTCGCCGCATCCGCCGGGCGATCCTGGTGGACACGCAGAACCTGACCAGCCTCAAGGGGATGGCGCGCGACGTCCGGGTGGACATCATCGACCACCACAAACTGGACCGGGATCTTCCTGAGGGGTGGACCTTCTCGGGCGAGCCGTTGGGGGCGACGACGACGTTGCTGGTGGAGGAACTGGCCCGTCGTTCCTGCTCCCTCTCCCGTGTCGAAGCGACCCTCCTGTTGATGGGGATCTACGAGGACACAGGCAGTCTCTCCTTCCCTGATACGACCCCGCGCGACGTGCGGGCGGCGGCCTGGTTGCTGGAACGAGGGGCCAATCTCTCCGTCGCCAACGAGTTCCTCCACCACCCGCTGACCCCTGGGCAGCAGTGGCTGTACGAGCGGTTGCTGGACGAGGCGACGACCCACGAGGTCGGTGGTCACTCCATCGTCGTCGCCGCGGTGGAGGCTCCCGACTACCGGGAGGAGATCTCCACCCTGGCCCACAAACTGTGGGACGTCCTGGAGCCGTCCGCCCTCTTCGTCCTGGTGAGCCTCAACGACCACGTGCAGATGGTCGCCCGCTCCACCACCGACGACATCAACGTGGCCGACATCGCGGCCCATTTCGGCGGCGGGGGGCACGCCCGCGCCGCGGCGGCCCTGATCCGCAACCGATCCCTCCGGTCGGTTCGGGCGGAATTGCTGGATCTGCTGCCCCGCCACGTCCGTCCGGCGGTCACCGTCGAGCAGATCATGTCCCGCGGGGTGCAGGTCCTCTCCCCAGACACCACCGTGGCCGAGGCCAACGATCGGATGCGACGGACCGGCCACGAGGGATACCCGGTGGTGGAGGGGGGCAAGGTCGTGGGGCTCCTCACCCGGCGGGCGGTGGACCGGGCGATCCAGTTCGGCATGGCCGCCGCGCCGGTCCGCCAGGTGATGGAGCCGGGGAGCGTCACCGTCTCCCCGAAGGATTCGGTGGAGAAGTTGCGCCGGCTGATGATCGAGACCGGCTGGGGGCAGGTCCCGGTGGTGGAAGACGGCAAGATCGTCGGCGTGGTCACCCGCACCGACCTGATCACCCTCTGGGGGGCCGTGCCCAACCACTCGCAGCAGGTGCAGCGCATCCGCGCGCTGCTGGAGGAAGCGCTGCCGCCGCAGACCCTGGCGCTGGTCCGGCGGATCGCCGAGACCGCCCGGGAGATGGGGTACAGCCTCTACTTCGTCGGCGGCCTGGTGCGCGACCTGCTGTTGGGCACGCCGGTGGTGGATGTGGACCTGGTGGTGGAGGGGGATGCCATCCGGCTAGCCCGCCGTCTGGCGCGCCAGTTGGGCGGGCGGGTGGTGGCCCACCGCCGGTTCGGCACCGCCAAGTGGCTGATCGGCCAGGGAGTGTGGCAGGCGGTGGCTGGTGGGCCCCCGCCGCCGGATCGGACCCCCCGCTCCATCGATTTCGCCACCGCGCGGACCGAGTTCTACACCCATCCGACCGCCCTGCCGGAGGTGGAGCGGAGTTCGATCAAGCAGGACCTCCACCGGCGGGATTTCACCATCAACACCCTGGCGATCCGCCTCGACCCGCCCCATTGGGGGGAACTGCTGGATTTCTACGGCGGTGAGGCGGACCTGCGCAACGGGGTGATCCGGGTCCTGCACAGCCTCAGTTTCATCGACGACCCGACCCGGATCCTGCGAGCCGCCCGGCTGGAGGCCCGCCTGGGCTTCCGGCTCGATCCGCGCAGCGAATCCCTGATCGCCAACGCGCTGCCCCTGCTGGATCGGGTGAGCGGGGATCGGATCCGCCACGAGTTGGAGCAGATCCTGGACGAGCGGGAGCCAGAGAAAGCGTTGTGCCGGTTGGAGGAACTGGGCGTCCTGCGGCAGATCCACTCCAACCTCCGGTGCGATGCGTGGGTTCAGGCCCGCTTCCGGACGGCGCGGGAGGAGTTGGAGCCGGAGGTCTGGGAACTGGAACCGGAGGACCACCGTTTTGTCCTCTGGGGGTTGTTGTTCTACCGGCTGGATCCGGAATCGTTGGAGGCGGTGCTCCGGCGGTTGAAGATGCCTCGCTCCGAAGCGGACGACCTGCGGATGTTGCCCGACCTGCGACGGGCGATGCGTCGCCTTGCGCCGGCCCGCCGACCCAGCCGGATCTACCGGGCTCTGCGGCCTTTCCCCTCGCGGCTCCTGGCGGTGGCCTGGGTCGCCTGTGAGGGGGAGGGATTGCGGGAGAAGATGCTGCGGTATCAGACCCAGTACCGCCACGTGCGGACGGCGCTTACCGGAGATGATCTGAAGGCGATGGGCCTCCGACCGGGTCCCCTCTTCGGCCGTCTGTTGAGCGTGGTGCGGGATGCCCGGTTGGACGGGGTGGTGACCACTCGGGAAGAGGAAGAGGCCCTCGTGCGTCGTATGCTGCGCCGTCTCGGCTCGGAGGACCCATGATTACGCTGCGTCCTGTACCCTGCATCCTGTCGCTGGGTGCTCGTTGCTGGTTGGTTCCAACTTCTCTTGAAAGGGGGCGTCGATGGGATACTACGCTCTGATTATGGCAGGTGGAGGGGGAACGCGGCTCTGGCCGCTGAGCCGTCGCACCCTGCCCAAGCAGGCGCTGAGGCTGGTGGGAAAGCGGACGATGTTCGAGCACGCGGTAGATCGCATCGTCCCCATTTTCCAGCCGGACGAGATCTACGTTGTCACCACGGTCGATCAGGAGGAGCCGTTGATGCTCCAAGCGCCGGAACTTCCCCACGCCAACTTCCTGGTGGAGCCGCTGGGGCGGGGGACGGCACCGGCCATCGGACTGGGTGCGATCCATATGAAGCGGCGGGACCCGGATGCGGTGATGGCAGTCCTTACTGCTGACCACTTCATTCGGGACGTTGACACCTTCCGACGGGTGCTCCGTGCCGCCGTCCAGGTCGCCGAGGAGGGCCATCTGGTCACTCTGGGGATCACTCCCACCTTTCCCTCCACAGGCTATGGCTACATCAAGCAGGGGGAGCCGCTGAGGGAGGTGGACGGGTTCACCGTCTACCGAGCGGAACGGTTCACCGAGAAGCCCAGCGCGGAGACCGCCTTCATGATGGTCGAATCGGGCGATTACTCCTGGAACAGCGGGATGTTCATCTGGCGGGTGGACCGAATTCTGGAGGAGTTTGCCCGTCAGATGCCGGGGTTCTACAACCAGTTGATCCAGGTGGAGGCCGTGCTGGGGACCCCCGCCTACCAGCAGACCCTGGAGCGGGTCTGGCCCCAGGTGGCACCGCAGACCATCGACTACGGGATTATGGAGGGGGCGGAGGACGTGGTGGTCATCCCGGTGGACATCGGCTGGTCGGACGTGGGGAACTGGTCGAGTATGCGGGACATCCTCCCCGCCGACGAGGACGGCAACGTGGTCGTGGGGGACCACCTGGGGGTCGATACCCGCAACACCATCGTCTTTGGCCGGGGTCGGCTCATCGCTACCATCGGCCTGGAGAACATGATCGTCGTGGATACCGAAGACGCCCTCCTCATCTGTCCCATCGAGCGGGAGCAGGAGGTGCGGGAGGTAGTGCGACGGCTGGAGGAGGAGGGGAGAAAGGACCTGCTGTAACAGGCCTGTCCTGCGGAAGAACGTGGGTGATGACATCCTTTCGGGAGGTTGTGGCTCGATGGGTGACGTCGAGGACCTGAAACTAGAGGCTTACTGCGTCCGTTGCAAGACGAAACGGGAGATCAAGGACCCGGAGCCGGTCTTCACCGCCGCCGGGCGGCCGGCGACGCGGGGGACCTGCCCGGTGTGCGGGACGACGCTCTTTCGGATGGGGGCTACGCCGGCCCACGAGGGGATGGACCCTCCCCCGCCTCCCAAGCGGGAGGGCCGGTTGGTGATCGTCGAGTCGCCAGCCAAGGCGCGCACCGTGGGCCGGTTCCTGGGCAAGGGATACACGGTCCGTGCCTCGGTCGGGCACGTGCGCGATCTGCTCCGCTCGTCGATGTCGGTGGACATCGAAAACGGGTTCAAGCCCCGGTATCGGGTGCCCAACGAGAAGCGGSAGGTSGTSARRGAACTSCAGMARGAGGTCAAGAGGGCYGCGGAGGTCTWYCTGGCKACYGACCCTGACCGRGAGGGRGAGGCGATCGCCTGGCACCTGATCGAGGCGGTGAAGATCAAGCCGTCGCAGGTCCGGCGGGTCGTCTTYCACGAGATCACCCGCGAGGCCATYGAAGAGGCCTTCTCCCATCCGGGGAAGATCAACATGRAYCTGGTCAACGCCCAGCAGGCCCGCCGCATCYTGGAYCGGCTSGTCGGTTACAGCCTGAGCCCGCTCCTRTGGCGCAAGGTGCGCGGTCGGCTCAGYGCCGGGCGGGTCCAGTCGGTGGCGGTCCGGTTGGTGGTGGAGCGGGAGCGGGAGATCCAGARCTTCGTYCCGGAGGAGTACTGGTCCATCGAGGCGGAGTTGGCGAARCGGGARGACCGGCCCAAGCCGCGCACGTTCATCGCCAAACTGCATCGCATCCGGGGCGAGGAGGTGAGCCTGGGGAGCGAGGCCGAGGCCCAGGCGGTGGTGGAGGAACTGGAGCGATCCGCCTACGTCGTCTCCAAGGTGAAGAAGGGGCAGCGACGGCGACGGCCCGCCCCGCCGTTCATCACCAGCACGATGCAGCAGGAGGCCTCCCGTCGGCTGGGCTTCACCCCCCGGCGGACGATGCGCATCGCTCAGCAGTTGTACGAAGGGATCGACCTGGGCGGCACGGGGCCGGTGGGTCTGATCACCTATATGCGAACCGACTCGACCAACGTGGCCGAGCAGGCCCAGGCGGAGGCGCGGGAGTACATCGCACAGCGGTACGGGGAGAAGTTCCTTCCGCCGAAGCCGCCCAAGTACAAGACCCGCGCCAAGGGCGCGCAGGAGGCCCACGAGGCGATCCGGCCCACCTCCGTCTTCCGGGAGCCGGATCAGCTCAAGGAGCACCTGACCCGCGACCAGTACCGGCTCTACAAGTTGATCTGGCAACGGTTCGTCGCCAGTCAGATGGAGCGGGCGGTGTACGACACGATTACCGTCGAAGTGGTCGCCGGTCCCGACGGCGACGGCCTCGACCCCGGTCGGGCCCCCTACCTCCTCCGCGCCTCCGGCTCCACGTTGCGCTTCCCCGGCTTCCTGATCGTCTACGAGGAGACGAAGGACGAGGGCGAGGGGGAGGAGAAGGAGCGGGTGCAGCAGATCCCGCCGCTGACCGTAGGGGAGGTGTTGGACCTGGTGCGGCTGATCCCAGAGCAGCACTTCACCCAGCCGCCGCCCCGTTACACCGAGGCCAGCCTGGTGCGGGCGCTGGAGGAGTACGGGATCGGTCGGCCCTCCACCTATGCGCCCATTCTGACGACCATCCAGCAGCGGGGGTACGTTCGCCGGGAGGGGAAGCAACTGGTGCCCACCGAGACCGGTTTCTTGGTCAACGATCTCCTGGTGGAACATTTCCCGGAGGTGATGGATTACAACTTTACCGCGCAGATGGAGGAGCGGCTGGATGAGATCGCCGCCGGTCGCCGGGAGTGGGTGCCGGTGGTGGAGGAGTTCTGGATCCCCTTCAAGCAGCGGCTGGACGAGGCGGATCGGAAGATCGAGAAGGTGGACCTGGGACCGGAGGAGATCGGACGGGATTGTCCCGAGTGTGGCAAGCCGCTCATTGTTCGTTGGGGGCGGTACGGCAAGTTCATCGGCTGCTCCGGATTCCCCGAGTGCCGATACACCGAGCCGTGGCTGGAGAAAGTAGGGGTGGAGTGTCCCCAGTGCGGCGGCGACCTGGTGGAGAAGCGGACCCGAAAGGGGCGGATCGGCTACGGCTGCTCCAACTATCCGGAGTGTGAGTTCTGGGTCTGGCGGCGACCGTTGCCGCAGTCCTGCCCCGCCTGTGGCGGTCTGCTCACCGAGGGGCGCAAGGGGATGGCTCGGTGCAACGACTGTGGGGCGGAGTTCTCGCTGGAAGATCTGCCGGAGGTGGAGAAGGAGAGCGTGCCGGGATGAACCTGTTCGTCGCCACCCACAACGCCGGGAAGATGCGGGAGTACCGGGACCTCCTGGCCCCCCTGGGGGTCCCGGTCCTTTTCCCGCCCGACCTGGGCCTGCAGGTAGAGGTGGTCGAAAGCGGGGCGACCTATGCGGAGAACGCCCGCCTCAAAGCGCTGGCCCACCTCCACGCTCTGCGGGAACGCGGCGTTGAGGCCGTGGTCCTGGCCGACGATTCGGGGCTGGAGGTGGACGCGCTGGACGGCGCTCCCGGCATCCGCTCCGCCCGCTACACCCCCGGCTCCGACGAGGACCGGATCGCGGCCCTCCTGCGCCACCTGGAGGGAGTCCCCTGGGAGCGGCGCACCGCTCGCTTCCGGTGCGTCCTGGCGGTCGTTCCTCCCGATGGCGCGCTTCGCTTTTTTGAAGGGATCTGCGAGGGAATCATCGCCACCGAGCCGGCCGGAGAGGGCGGCTTCGGTTACGATCCCGTCTTCTATCTGCCCGAGCAGGGCTGCACGATGGCCCAGTTGCCCCCTGGGGCCAAGAACCGCATCAGCCACCGCGCCCGCGCCGTCCAGGCGGCGATGCCGGTGTTGCGGCGGCTGTCCCTCACCCGATGATCGCTGGTCGCGAGTGATCGGGGCTCGCTGCCGGTACCCTTTTCCCATTGTACTGGCCCCCGGTGGTTCGTTATAATAAACCACGGAGACACAGAGAGCACAGAGAATTCAAGATTCAAGAAATTCAACCGACAACTCTGTGTCCTCTGTGTCTCTGTGGTTAGGAAGAAAGGAGGTGGGGCCTGTGATCCCTCGCCGATGCTGGTTGTTCCTCTCCGTGTTACTGGCCGTCCTGATGGTTGGCGCCCCCCTGTCGGTCGGCAGGGGAGAACCGATCTATGCTGGCACTTCGCCCCACTTGGGATATGGGATCATGGTGGCCTTCCCTCCGGGTCATCTGGGGCTTGTGACCGATATGGGGTTCGACTGGTACAAGTACTTTCTATACTGGTACAAGATCCAGCCGACCGAGACGGGAGGGTACGACTGGACCTGGCTCGACTGGCGGTTGCAAGAGACGGCAGACAGCGGCCTTAACCTCATCCTGCGGGTCGAAGGGCCGCCGAGTTGGGCGCGGGCGTGGGACCATTACTGGGCCCCTGTTCGCCACGACAAGATGACCGCCTGGCGGGAGTTCTTCCGCGCGACGGCGGAGTATATCGCCGCGTGGCAGGAGAGCCACGGCACCTCGTTCCGGGTCGCTTTGGAGGTCTGGAACGAGCCCAACCTCTCCTTCCAGTGGGGGGATCAGCCGGTGGATCCCGCCTGGTACACGGAGATGGTCCGCTACGCCTACGAGGGAGCCAAGGCGGGCGACCCCAACATCATCGTCGTTGCGGGTGGGCTGGCTCCCACCGGCGGCACGTCCGACGGGATGGCGATGGATGATGTGAAGTATCTGGAGGCGATGTACGACGCGGGCCTGGCAGGCCACTTCGACGTCATCAGCACCCACAACTACGGGTTCGGCGGGCCACCGGAGGATAAGGACTGGGGGTATGGCATCCTCAACTTCCGCCGAGCGGAGGACATCTACCAGGTGATGGTCGCCCACGGCGACGGGGACAAGCCCGTATGGGCGACGGAGTTCGGCTGGTTGCTGGACTCCGACGAGCGGGGGGTGGAGTGTGATCCGGAGTGGGAGGCCTGGGGGTTCGCGTGGCAGCAGGTCTCGGCCCAGCAGCAGGCCGACTATCTGGTTCGGGCCTTTCAGTACGCCGATGCCAATTGGGACTGGATGGGAGTGATGGTCGTCTCCAACCTCGATTTCAACACGACCGGCTGGTACGCCACCTGCGACCCGCTCAACTGGTTCTCCATCCTTGAGACCGACGGGAGTCCCCGCCCCGCTTACACTGCCCTGCAGGGGATGACGAAGCGGTACCGCTCCTGGGAGGCCTGGGGGATGGATGTGCGGCCGCCGTCCCTGGCCTGGATGATGCCTTTGACCGACACGCGGCGAGTGACGAGGGCGGTGAGCGTGCTCAACACAGGGATGCATCCCTTCACCTGGACGGTGACGACCAGCACGCAGGGGTTGCCGTTCAGCGTCAGTCCGCTGAGCGGAACGGCGGACGGTTCATTCCAGGTGGTGATGGATGCGCGGGGGCTGACGACGGGCACGTACACCGGTCGGATCACCGTCACCGCTTCCGCTACGGAGGTGCAGGAGAGTCCCTTCGTCGTACCGTTGACCCTCCACGTGGTCCCACGAGTCTACAACGTCTCCCTGCCGATCGTGGTCAAGGGGCTCAGCGGACCATGATGTCGTGCCGGAGGCAGAGTTCCTCCAGGGCTTCGAGGGCGACGGCGGCGACCTCGGGGTCCTCGTCCTCCATCGCCTCGCGGAGCGCGGAGGCGTGCTCCGGCTTGCCCACCAGGCCCAGGGCTTGAGCGGCGGCCCTGCGAACCTCGGGGTCGCCCTCGCGCAGGGCGGTGAGCAGGACGGTAAAGGCTGCCTCGCCGCGGCCCACGGCCTCGCCCCGCTGGGCGGCCCACGCGATCAACCAGCCCATCTCGGAGACCTTCAGCGGGGGCTGGATTGGGTGGGTTCGCTTCTCCCGCGCTTCCAGCACCGTCTCCGCTGCCGAGCGGACGATCCATTCCGGGTCGTCCACCGCGATGGAGGCTATTCGCTCCCAAACCCAGGGCTCCTCTACCTCCGCCAGCCCGTAGACCGCTGCGCGCCGTGTGAGGAAGTCCTCGTCTCTGAGGGCCTCTTTGAGCACCTCCAGGCCCTCCTCTCCACAGCGGGCTAGGGCCCGGGCTGCCGCGACCCTCAGGTCCTGGTCCGCCTGGGCCAGCAGAAGGGTCAGGTGGTGAACAGCGGGACGCCCTCCCATAATCCCGAGGGCCTCCGCCGCTGCCTCTCGGACGCGGGGGTCTTTATCCGCCAGCACCGTCTCAAACGTGGACAGGTCGGCCTCCTTCGCGATGTGCCCCAACGCTCTCACTGCCGCGATCCGCACATCCGGCCGAGCGTGTCGCGTCGCCTGCTTGAGGAAGTAGGCGACGCCGGGATCGCCGGTGTGGACCAGGGCGTCGGCCAGCCGCTGGCGGATGGGGAGGGGGACGTTGGGTTGGAGGAAGGTGCGGGCGAGGAGCCCCATCACTCCGTTACGCCAGCGGGCGTCGGTGGGGGCCTGGGCGACCCAGGCAGCGGCCCGGCGCAGCCGGGTGTACCACAGATCGTCCGGCTGGGACAGCCAGGCGCGGATCACCGGCTCCATCGGCCCCCAGGCGGCGTAGAAATCGACCACAGCTTCCCAGGTCGGATCGTCCAGGTGCTTCGTCAGAACCTCAGGGGAGAGGGTGAGGGCCTGGCGGGCGGCCAGGACAGCCTGCCAGAGGGGATGGGCGAAAGCGTAGGCCTCCGCGCCCCGGGGGAGAAGGACCGCTCGCGTCTTCGTGATCGCCTCCCACGCATGCTCTCTGGCCTTTGAGGGGCGCTCCCCCTCGGGGGGCAGGGCGGCCTCCAGGGCGGCCTCGACCTCCGCGCGGGTCGCCTCGAAACGGCCCTCCTGCTGGAGGGTCAGCGCCAGACTGCCCAGCGCGACCCGGAGGGTCGCGGGAAGCCAGGCCTCCTCCTCGGGTGTTACCTTCTGGCTTAGGAACCATTCTATGGCCTTCAGCAACGACTCTCCACGGGAGGATGGGATCGTCTCGCCGTGCGAGAGTAGCCAGGCGA
The DNA here is from genome assembly GCA_011192125.1 of Thermoflexia bacterium. Lineage (GTDB taxonomy): Bacteria > Chloroflexota > Anaerolineae > B4-G1 > DUEL01 > DUEL01. Next base: position 7,633 of record DUEL01000021.1, on the reverse strand, counting down.
GGAAGGTGAGTTCCATAGCGTTAGCCCCTCTTTTCAGGGCGTGCTGCAACGGGGCGGGGTCATAGGAAGGCATCTCTTGATCCGTATAGAGGAGCCCTTCCAGACGGCGGAGCAAGTCAGTTGCCTGATCGGGGGTCCAGGGAGCCAGGCGGAGCGGTATGAACCCGGCGTCGGCGAGCGGTCCGAACCCGCGGTTGCCGGCCGCGACGATCCACAGGTTCCCCGGCAGGTCGTCCGCCAGTTGGCCGATCCACGCCGCAGCCTGTCGCCGTGCTGGTTCGGGCAGCGCGTCCCAGCCGTCAACGAGGATCAATGCGGTGCCATCTGCGATCCGCTTTCGCAGCGGGGCGGCGTAACCGGATCGGCCGCCGATCCCCTCTACCGCGGCGTGGATCAGGCGGTCGACAGAGGGGGACGCCTGCGCATCCGGGGCGCCGTTTTCCTCGCCCTCTTCTCCCCATTCCAGATCGAGCAGGTCGATGTAGAGGGGAAGCCGATCGTCGTCCGCCGACTGTGCGTGGGTGAGGGCCAGGAAGGTCAACAGGGTGGTGCGACCGGAGCCGGGGGCACCCAGGATCGCCAGGCGGGGATGCCCGCTCAGGGCTTCCTCCAGGGAGATGGGGCGGCGGTCGACGGGCAAGGGGGAGACGGGATCGGGGTGGGGCAGGGGGGGGATGAGCCGGGGGGAGACGAAGATCTCGCCCAGCGGCGCGACAGAGGACAAAAGATGGGCCTCCGAGGCCCAGGCGACGACCCGCTGGCGGTACCGTTGCTCCGCGCTGGCTGTTACCTGGCTGACGACCCGTTGCGACCCCTGTCGCAGACGGGCAACGAGAGGGCGGAGGATGCGGGTCAGGCCGAGGAGCAGGAACGCAGCGAGGGCGCCGATTGCCGCAGAGAGGGGGTCGAAATGCCATCTCTCCATAGATTCTTCCCTGAAAGCCGAAGTCGCAGCGGTAGTATAACACGCGGGAGGGGAGGGCACAAGTGGAACTTCCGCCTCGAATCCGTAACAGTTTCGCGGGTCGTAACACCCTCGGCGGCCAAAGCCGTGGCTACGAGTGGGGTTATCTCCTTAACTCAATGGCGTCCTCCGGGCACTGCAGCACGCAGGCCCCGCAGGCGATGCAGCGGTCGGGGTCATGGAAGATGGCGACCCGGCGGGCATAGTCGGGCGTCCAGCAGCCCACCGGGCAGACCTCATAGCACTGCCATCTTCCCTTGCACTTCTCGGGGAAAAGGCGTTTTGTGTTGAGAGTTCGCTGAGGAGGAGCGAGGCGACGATCAGATCGAAGGATGCAGGGGGGAAACGGTCTTCGATCAGGGTCGCGTCCAGACACTGGAGGGTCACACGGTCCGTGAGTCCTTCGGCTACGATTTTCTCCTCTGCTTTGGCAAGCATGGTGGGGGCGGTGTCGATGGCCGTGACCGTCGCGCCCCGCTTCGCCATCATCAGCGCAAGCGTCCCTGTGCCACAACCGATCTCCAGTACACGCATCCCCTCATCGACGTAGTCGGCGGCGATCCTTTCGTGGATTCGCTGGATTCTCCCCAGCGTGAGCAACCGGATCCCCCGGTCGTAATCCTGCGGGGTGGTCTCCAGCCATTTCATGAACACGGTCGCCATACCCGTTGACCTCCTTGTGAGGCCGCAGGGGGTTCAGACGCTAGCGGCCTCGTTCCGTTCGTTCAATTGGTTGGCAACTCGTGTAGAGCGATGTCGGCAGCGGCGTGGCTCGTCACGCCTCCGTCAGCCGTCGGAACAGGGCCAGGTAGTCGCGCAGGTGGCGGGTGATGAGAAAGTTGCGCCGCACGTGCTCCTTGCCCGCCGCTCCCATTCGTGCTGATTCCTCCGGATGCCGTAGCAGGTAGAGGATCCGGTCAGCGCACGCCTTCACCGAGTCCACCAGAAAGCCGGTCTGACCGTCGATGACCTGGAGCGGGATCCCCCCGGCGTTGCCGCCGATCACCGGCTTCCCCTTCCACAGCGCCTCCGCCACCACCAGACCGAACCCCTCTCGGATCGATTTCTGGACGATGACGTCGCTGACCGTCTGGAAGGCCCCTACCTCGACCGGACCCACGCCGTGGAAGTTGTGCAGGATGTGGATGTCGAAGTCCTCCCCCGCGTGCCGAATCGTCCGATCTAGAAAGGTCCACCCCTCCGGATCGTCCGACGCCATCGAGCCGACCAGCGCCAGTTGCACCTCCGGGACCTCCCGTTTGACGATGCGGTAGGCGTCGATCACCCCCAGGGGGTCCTTCCACGGGTCGAACCGGCTGACCTGGGTGATCAGCGGCCGGTCTACGTCCACTCCGAAGCGGGCGACGATCCCCCGCGCCCGGTCCGGTTCCATCGGCCTGTTCTTCGGCGAGAGGGGGTCGATGGTTGGTGGGATGATCGCCAGGTGGCGGAAGGTCAGCCCGGGCCCCACGTACTGTTCCATCGTGAAGACCCCCGCATCGTAGAGGGTGAGATAGGGGACGAAGAAGTCCCAATAGGCCGGGTTGGGATGGGACGTGTCGATGTGGCAGCGCCAGATCCAGCGGGGCCGATCCCCCGCTCCATCCCCCTGGTAATAGCGTAACCCCGCTGGTTGGGGGTCGTGCACGATCACGAAATCGTACTCTCCCTCGAACCTCGCCGCGTTCCGCTCGTTGTACCGCCGCCAGACGGCCTTCATCTCGTCGGTGAAGGGGAGGTCCATCCCCTGCAGCCCGTTGTGGCAGGCCTTGGTCACGTTGAAAAACGCATCGCTCCCCTCGATCACCTGCCACTCCGCCTCCATCCCGAGGTCCCGCATCAGCGGCACCAGCGTCTGCAGGATCTCCGCCACGCCGCCCCCGTAGGCCGTCGCGTTGACGTGGACCACCCGCGCGCTCCGGAGCGGCTCCGCCAGACACCGGATCTCGGCGATGACCTCCTCCCCTACGATGGGATGGTAGTCGTCCAGCCGCTTTTCTTCAACGTCGACCCGTTGTAGCATATCGTACTCCTGGTTGAGTGTATTTCACCGCAGGGGTGCAGAGAGCGCGGAGGTTCGCGGTCCGCAATCCGCTACTCGAGATTCCTCTGCGGCTCTGCGGTGTGCAGACTATCCCTTGACGGACCCCGCAAGGATACCACGCACGAAGTATCGCTGCAAGGAGAAGAAGACCACCAGCGGCAGGGCCATGGAGATAAACGCGGCCGCTGTCAGGAGATGCCAGTTCTGTCCCAGCGAGTTGATCAGGCTGCTCAACTTGAGTGTCAGCGGGGCTACCTCCTCGGTGCCACCCAGATAGATCAGGGCCACCAGCAGGTCGTTCCAGACCCAGAGGAACTGGAAGATTGCCAGCGACGCCAGGGCGGGCACCGACAGGGGCAGGGCGAGGCGGAAAAAGGCGGTCAGTTCCGACGCCCCGTCCAGGTAAGCCGACTCGAACAGGTCGCGCGGCAGCGCGCCGAAGAAGTTGCGGAGAAGGTAGACGGCGAACGGCAGCCCGTAGCCGGTGTGGGCCAGCCAGATGCCGACGTAGGAGCCGGCCAGGCCCAATCGATTGTAGGCCCGCAGCAGCGGGATGAGCGTCATCTGCAGGGGAACGACCAGCAGGCCGACGACGATGGCGAAAATGACCTGTCGGCCGGGGAACTCCATCCAGGCGAAGGCATAGGCGGCGAAGGCGGCGATGCCGATGGGGATGATCGTGGAGGGGATGGTGATCAGCAGGCTGTTGCGGAACGCCTGCGCCATCCCCTGCGTCAGCAGGATCTCCCGGTAGTTCTGCAGGGTGTACTGGGAGAAGTCGAATGGGTGGGCCAGGACGGTCCACCAGCCGGTGCGGATCACCGCCTCGTACGGGCGGACGGAACTGACCAGGAGGCCGACCGAGGGAGTCAGCCACACCAGCGCAGCACCGATCAGCACCAGGTGAAGGGGAAAGCGGGAGAGCCATCGGAACACGCGCTCTTTCATCGCAGGGCCTCCTGTTCCTGGAAACGGCGGATGTTGACCATCATCACCGGGATGATCGCCAGGAGCAGGATCACGGCGATCGCGCTGGCGCGGCCGAAGTTGTGGAAGTGGAACATTTCCTTATACATCCGGTTGGCGATCACCTCGGTGCCGTAGTTCCCGTTGGTCATCACGTAGACGATGTCGAACACCTTGAGGACGTTGATGATCATCGTCGTCGTCACGACCGCCAGGGTCGGCTTCATCGTCGGGATGATGATCCTCCAAAAGACCTGCCACTCGTTCGCTCCGTCGACCCGGGCCGCCTCCAGCAGTTCCCGGGGGATGGACTTGTACGCTGCGGAGAGGATGACCATGCAGAACCCGGTCCAGATCCACACGCCGACCGCGATCAGTCCGAAGTTGCTCGTCGCCCGGTTCTGCAGCCAGCCGACCGGCTCCTGCCGAAACAGCCCGGTCCAGATGGCGTTGAGCAGGCCGATCTGGGGTGTATCGGGTGGGCGGTAGGCGTAGACGAAGAGCCAGATCACCCCTGCACCGACGAAGGAGATGGCCATCGGGAGGAAGATGGCCGATTTGACCGGCGATTCGTACCGCACCCGGTCGGCCATCACGGCGAGGATCAGGCCCAGAGAGACGGTGAGGCCGGTGAAGAGGACGATCCAGAGGAGGTTGTTCCGAAAGGCGACGTGCATTGCCGACGAGGTAAAGACCCAGCGGTAGTTCTCCAGACCGACGAAGTTCTCCGATCGCTTGTCGAAGAAACTCAAGTAGAGGGTGCTCAGGGTGGGGTAGACCAGGTAGGCCCCGAGGATGAGCAGGGTCGGGCCGATGTAGAGCCACGGCGTCAGCCGGCTTCTCCATCGCATCGCTGCCCTCCTTGCGGTGGTGTGGGGGCGACCCTTCCCCGGATCGCCCCCACAGCCCATATCATCGTAAGGATCGGCCGGATAGCCGTCCTACTGTCCGTATGCGTCCACCGCTGTGGCCTCGATCTCCTCGAGGACGGTGTCCAGGTCGGTGCCGCCGACGTAGTCCAGCACGCCGCTCCAGAAGGAGCCTGCACCCACCGCTGCGGGCATCAGGTCGGAGCCGTCGAAGCGGGCCACCTCTGCCGTGGTGATCGCCTGGGCCATCTTCCGCGTCAGGTCGTCGGGGTAGGCGTCCAGGCTGACGTTCTTGTTGGCGGAGATGAAGCCGCCCAGACCAGCCCAGATCTCCTGGGGCTCCGGACCGGCCAGGTACTCGACGAACTGGCGGACCTCCGGGGTGTCGTTGAGCATCACCACGACGTCGCCAGCGATGAGGGCCGGGGTGCCCCACTGCGGGTCGATCGGCGGCAGCGGGAAGAAGTCGTAGTCCTCACCGGCCACCAGCCCTTCGGGGAAGAAGCCGGTGATGAAGGAGGCCTGCCGGTGCATGTAGCAGCCGGGGGGATCGTCGAACATCGGGGCCGGGGAGTCGCCGAAGTTGGTGCTCAGCGCGCCGGTGGTCCCGCCCCAGACGTAGTCGTCGTTGCGGACGATCTGGCCGAAGGTCTCCCAGGCTGTCTTGACCGCCGGATCGGTCCAGGGGATCTCGTGGCGCACCCACTGATCGTAGACCTCGGGGCCGGCGGTGCGGAGCATGATGTCCTCGATCCAGTCGGTGCCGGGCCAGCCGCTGGCCGGGCCGCTCTCCAGGCCGATGCACCAGGGGGTGCCGCCGTCGGCGACGATCTGGTCGGAGAGGGCGATCAACTCGTCCCAGGTGGTGGGCACCTCATAGCCCGCCGCCTCGAAGGCCTTGGGGTTGTACCAGACCAGGCTCTTGATGGCGACCTTGTAGAAGATACCGTAGAGGTGACCGTCGTAACTGGCCAGGTCGACCCACGACTGGCCGTAGTCGGCGGCGATCTGGTTTACGTCGAGGAAGGAGTCCAGCGGGACCAGGTGCCCGGCTTCGGCCAGTTCGTACAACTGACCGGGGTTGGGCAGGATCGCGATGTCGGGCGGGTTGCCCGCCTCGACCCGCGTGGTCAACACGGCCGCCAGGTCCCGCGTGCCCTCGAAGGCGACCCCGATGCCGGTCTGCTCGCTGAAGGGGGCCACGGCGTCCTGGAAGGCGACCCGTTCGTCCCCGCCCCAGACGCCGAGTACAGTGATCGCTCCCTTCGGCGCGGGCACCGTCACCTCGACCGTCCGCTCCACCGGCACCTCCACGGTCCGTTCCACCGGTACCTCCACGGTGACCGTGACCGTCTTGGGGGCGCAGGCCGTCAGCAGCAGGCCGACGATAAGGATAGCGCTCAAGCCGATCCAATATCCCTTGCGCAACATCTTTCTCCTCCTTTCGCAATTGTCGTGTGTGCGCACTTCACTCTATTCCACCACAGTGTCGCGGAGGGTGTGGAGATTTTCCTTTCCTCCAGCCCTCCAGCGCCTGTGGTGTTGTACGTGTTGTGGAACCTTCTCCGTTCTCCCTATTTCCCACCTCCTTCCTTTGCGCCGCAGGAACGGCGGACGATCAACTCGGTCTCCAACAGCACCTGGGTATGTTCAGGCTGGTCCTGTTCGATGATGCGGATGAGGAGTTCCCCAGCCGTCCAACCCAGTCCAAAGGCAGGGACCCGGATCGTGGTCAGGGGCGGGGAGACGAAACGGGCGGCAGCGATGTCGTCAAACCCCACGATGGCGATGTCCTCAGGCACCCGTAACCCATGGTCCAGAATGGCCCGCAGCGCGCCGATGGCGACCATGTCGCTGGCGACGAAGACGGCGGTGGGTGGGGTGGGGAGGTCGAGAAGGGAGAGCATCGCCTTGCGGCCGCTTTCCTCGTCGAAGTTGCCAAACTGCACCAGTTCGGGATCGTACGTCAGCCCTGCTGCTTCCAAAGCCTGCCGATAGCCGTCCAGCCGTTGGCGGCTGGAGATGTAGGCCAGAGGGGCGTTGGTGATCATCCCGATGCGCCGGTGGCCGAGGGAGAGGAGGTGGTGGACGGCCTGAATGGCTCCGCGTACGTTGTCCACGTCCACCGAGGGGACCTCCGTGCCCGGGAGTTGGCCGTGGAGGACGAGCGGAAAGCCATCCCGATACAGTTCGAGCAGGGAGGGGTCGTCGGAGCGGGGGCCGGAGAGGACCAGGCCGTCGGTGTGGCGGCCGCGCGCCAGTTCGACGTAGGCTTCGTCGGGGTCATCCGGATCGATGGGGCGGAAGAGGAGGTGGTAGCCGTAGTGGCGGGCGGCGCGGGTGATGCCCTGGAGGAGGCCCGGGAGGAAGGCGTCTCGGTAGGTAGCATCCGGCCCTCGGTGCCAGACGAGGGCGATGGTGTGGGTCTTGCCGCTGACCAAACGGCGAGCGGAGACGTCGGGGTAATAGTTGAGTCGGCGAGCGGCATCGAGCACCCGTTGGCGAGTCTCTGGGCTGATCTTGACGTCTGGGACGTTGTTGAGGACGAGGGAGACGGTGGTACGGGAGACACCCGCCAGGCGCGCCACATCGCGGGATGTAGGCCTGGGCCGGTTCATGAGCCCCTCCGTAGGAATTAACACGTGTTACTAACACGTGTTAATTACATTATACGCCTGTCTACCCGTTTGTCAAGACCTTTTTCCTCTGACCTTTGGACAGGAGCTCGGACATCAGGTGAGAGGCTCCTTCTCGGCGGGCCTGGCACCGGCCTGAAGCGCCGGTGCTAGG
>DUEL01000020.1 GCA_011192125.1 Thermoflexia bacterium | reverse complement strand
GGGGGGGGCTGCGCCGGGCGACTGGAGGTAGGGGCGTAGCGTGCTGTGCTCCTACGGGGGGGCAAATCCTGCGTTCGCCGGGCTCTCCCCCGCCTGCGGGGAGGGGAGGAAGCCGCCGAAGGGCGGGCGGCTTCGCCACCCGTAGCCGCGGCTTTAGCCGCCGGGGAACAGAGAAGGCTTCGCCGATGAACCAACCGCAAGCAAGGTCCAGAACGACCTTCCACCTGCCCCTCCTCTGCCTGCTCACCCTGACGGCCTGCGCCCTGCCGCCCGGGCCCCAGGCCCTCCCCACCGACACCCTTACTTCCTGGCCTGCGCCGACCCTTCCCCCGCCTACGGCCACCTTCACACCGTCGCCTCAACCCTCCCCGTCTCCCTTCCCCACACCATCCCCCGTTCCCCCCTTGCCCACCGCCACCCAGCAGCCGACGGCGACCCGGCCGCCACCCACGGCCACTCCGCCTCCCCCGCCCCCCGTCGCCGTCTGGGAGGGGGAGGTCACGCTGAACACCTACGGCTGGGAGCAGGCCCTGGTCCCCACCGACCCCGACGACCCCATCTACCCCTACCCCCGCCTGAACTTCGACGCGGTCGGCCCACCGGCCCCCCGCACCTACCGCGCCGTCTTCGTCCAGAACGAGTACGTCCAACTGGTGGTAGTGCCCGACCTGGGCGGGCGCATCCTCCGCTGGACCGACCGGACCACCGGCCGACAACTTCTCTACGCCAACCCGGTGGTCAAACCGACCCACTGGGGCTACCGGGGCTGGTGGCTCGCCACCGGCGGGATCGAGTGGGCCTTCCCCACCGAGGAACACGGCCTGAACGAGTACCGGCCCTGGGCCTACCAACTCCTCTGGAACGGGGTGCGCGTCTGGGACACCGACGACCGGACCGGCCTGACCGTCGAGGTGACGATCCAGGTGGACCCGGGGACCGCCCGCGTCCGCGTCACCCCCCGCATCACCAACCCCACCCCGGAGTCACGCCAGTTCCAGTTCTGGGCCAACGGGATGCTGACCCTGTCTGGCCTCAACGTCCCCTCGCCCGACCTCACCTTCGTCCTGCCGACCTCGGAGGTCATCGTCCACTCCACCGGCGACTCCTCCCTTCCCGGCCCCGGCGGAAGGATAGCCTGGCCGGTCCACAACGGACGGGACTTCAGCCGCTATCCGGAGTGGCGGTCGTGGCTGGGGGTGTTCGCGCCGGGGGCGGCGGACGCCGGGTTCGCCGGGGCCTACGACCTGGGGGCCGACCAGGGGATCGTCCGCACCGCGCCGACGTGGGTGCGCGGGGTCAAGTTGTTCTGCCTGGGCGACCTGGACCCCAGCATGTGGACCGACGACGGGAGCCGGTACTTCGAGTTGTGGGGCGGGCTGACCCCCACCTTCTGGGACTACGCCACCCTGGGGCCGGGGGAGGGCGTGGAGTGGACCGAGACCTGGTACGCCGTCAGCGGGATGGGCGGGTTCACCTGGGCCAACGCCGAGGGCGCGGTCCGGCTGACACCGACGGGAGGCGGGGTGGAAGTCGCCGTGGAGACGGTCCGTCCCCTCAGGGCGACCGTCGTGCTGTATCAGGGCGGGGTGGAGGCGGCCCGCTGGGAGGCCGACGTCGGCCCAGGCCGCCCCTTCCGCGCCACCTGGGGGCCCGGCGGGGGCCCGTGGGAGGTGGAGGTGCTGGAGGGGGGAGAAACCCTCCTTCGAGCAAGGCGGTGATGTAACCACGGAGACACAGAGGGCACGGAGTTCTCTCAGAAATAGAGGTTCCTCTGTGCCCTCCGTGCCCCTGTGGTGCTATCTCTCCTCCAGCGGCGTGGCGGGCATCGCCGTCGCCATCAGCACCGCTGCCGCCAGCGCCATCGCCGCGCCGAAGTAGAAGGGGGCCGAGGGGCCGAACCCCGACCAGGCTCCGATCCCCTGCCACAGCACCCCGGCGATCACCGAGGCGGGGAAGTCCAGGATGCCCAGCACCGCGTTGTAGGTGCCGTAGGCGGTCCCCCGCAGGTGCTCCGGCACGATGTCGGCCACCATCGCCTTGGTGGTACCGTAGGCCAAGCCGTAGTAGATCCCGTAGAGGGCGTAGAGGAGCCAGACCTGCCAGCCGGTGCGGGCCAGGGCCACCCCCAGATAGATGGCAGCGTAGACCAGCCACCCCCCGATGATGATCCGCCGCCGCCCGATCCGGTCGGATAGGGAGCCGGCGGGGGTGGAGACGAGGGCGTAGACCGCGTTGAAGGTCGCCAGCATCCCCAGCACGCCGACGACGCTCAGGCCGCGCTCCTGGGCCCGGAGGATCAGGAAGGCGTCGGAGGAGTTGCCCAGGTCGAACAGGCCGACGATCAGCATGAAGATGGCGAACCGGCGGCCCAACCCCCGGAAGGAGATGCGGGGCCGCTCGCGGACCGCCTTCACCGGGACGTCCCGCGCGCCCAGGGCCAGGGAGAGGACGGCCAGGAAGGCCGGGACCAGGCTGATGAGGACCACCACCTGGAAGGTGGCCCGGCTCAGGTGGGTCGCCCCCCTCTGGGCCGCCCAGACCACCGCCAGCGCGATCAGGATCCCCAGGACCGCCCCGCCGGTGTCGGCCGCCCGGTGGAAGCCGAAGGCCAGCCCCCGGTGCTCTTCAGAGATGGAGTCGGCCACCAGCGCGTCCCGGGGGGCGGTGCGGATCCCCTTGCCCACCCGGTCCGCCCAGCGCACCCCGGCCACCATCCCCCACGAGTTGGCGAAGTAGAAGAAGGGCTTGGAGAAGGCGGAGAGGGCGTAGCCCCCGACCGCCAGCCACTTGCGGGCGCGGAGCCGGTCGGAGAGCCAGCCGGAGAAAACCTTCAGGAGGCTGGCCGTCGCCTCGGCGATCCCCTCGATCAGGCCGATGATGTTGGTCTTCACCCCCAGGACGTTGGAGAGGAAAAGGGGTAGGATGTTCAGGACCATCTCGCTGGAGATGTCCATGAAGAAACTGGTCAGACTCACCGCCCAGATGTTGCGGGGCAGGGAGCGGAGGGAGAGACGGGTTTTGGGTTTGGATGTGGTCATTGCACTCACCTCGACAGGATGCAAGATGCAAGATGCAGGATGCAGGGTTAGGAGGTAGAACTCTGAAGGGTGTGCTGGCACCAGGCGTAGAGGGCGTCGTAGATGGCGAAGCCGTGGGCGAGCCTCCCCTCGTCCGGGAGGCCCAGGTAGTGGAAGCCCTCGGCGATGGCCCGCAGCCCCGGCGACTGCGGGGTGAAGTCCCGATCGACAGTGTCGGCTCCGTGGACGATGTCCGCCAGCAGCCGCAGGGCCGGGTCGTCCAGGTTGAACTCCTCGACGAGGACCTCGAAGGTGCACTTCCCCTCCCGGTGGTCGTACTTCCCTTTCCCTCGGGCGTCGTAGGAGATCGCCCCCTCCCGCTCGGCGACCTCCAGCACCTGGTCGGGAGGCACGAAGAGCAACTCCGCGTCCGGGTCGATGAACCGCTTGATCAACCAGGGACAGGCCACACGGTCCACTTTCACGTTCTCACGGGTAACCCACTTCATCTCGCTTCTCCTTTGAGAAAGTATTTTCACCACAGAGACACAGAGGGCACAGAGTATCTCTGGAAAATTATGAGACCTCTGTGTCTCTGTGGTTCACCCCTCCCCCACCCACGGCGAAGAGGGCGGCGGCGGCGGCCAGCAGCCCGCCCACCAGGCCGAAGGTGGGGCCGTATCCCCACGCGCTCACCGCCAGGCCAGCGAGCATCGGCCCGCTGGCGTGGCCCACGTCCATCACGCTGCTGAGCATCCCCAGGGAGCCGCCAGTGGCCTCCTTAGGACTGAGTTCGGAGATCAGCGCGGCCGTGGAGGCGGTCACCGCGGCCATTCCCAGGCCGAAGAGGCCGATCAGGGCAGCGATGGCCGCCCAACCAGTGACGCATCCCATCGCCGCCGTCGCCCCCGCCCCCACGAGCAGGCCGAGGAAGATCGGTCGCTTGCGCCCCCATCGGTCGGAGAGCCGCCCCATCCAGGGACGGGCCACCGCCAGCACTGCCACCTGAAGGGTGAAGAGCGGGCCAATGGCACGGGGTTCCCATCCCATCCCGCGTAGGTAGAGCGGCAGGAAGGTCTCCACCGCGCCGTAGGCGAAGTACTGGGCCGCCTCCATCCCGCTGGTGAGCAACAAAGCGCTCCACCGCGGAGAAGCCGAGGCTGCAGAGGTCCTCGAAATTCTTCCTGCGTTCTCCACAGTCGGTCCCTTCTCCCGACGGACGTGGGGCAGGCGGGTGCCCGCCAACAGGGCCAGCAGGCCGGCCAGGCCGCAGCCCAGGTACACCCAGCGGAAGTCGTCGCCAATGATGAGCAGCCCGCCCACGGTCGGGGCCATCAGCCGCCCCACCAGCGTCGCGCTGGCGTACCATCCCATCCGTTCGCCTCGCCCCTCTTGGAACGTATCGGCCACGGCAGCCAACGCCACCGGCCCCAGGATGGCCGTCGCCAGCCCGTGGTAGATCCGAACCAGCACCAGGTGCCAGGGGGCGCGCACCAGCAAGTAGAGGAACGGGGCGGAGGCGAAGATGAGGAGGCTGAGCCGGATCACCCGCCAGCGCCCCCACCGATCGGAGAGGAGGCCAGCGGGAAGGCTCACCACGATGCCGGTGACGGTGCTGGCGGCGGCGATGAAGCCTAGCGTCCGCTCCTCCACCCCCAGGCTGCGGATAAAGAGAGGAAGGGCCGGGTTTTTGCTCATCGTGGAGGAGAAAATGGCCAGCCCGCCCATCAGGCAGAGCCAGAGATAGGGGGAGAGACGGCGGTGGAGGCTCATACTTCCTTCTCCAATACCTCGGAGGCCAGTTCGGCGATACGATGGCGTGCTTCCTCTAACAAGTCCCGACCGGCGGGGGTAGCTACATAATACCTCCGGACCCGCCCGCCCACCACGCGCCGCTCACTGGTGAGATACCCCGCCTTCTCCATCTGATGAAGGATGGGGTAGAGGGTGCCCGGGCTGACGGAGTACCCGTGCCGGGCCAGTTCCTCCATCAACCACATTCCATAGACCGGCTCCTGGGCAGCATGATAGAGGATATGGAAACGGATGAATCCCAGAAACAGCGAACGCAGCATTATCGTATCTCGTTATCGAGCTTCGATAACATTATACACCCATTTTCAAGGGAACGCCACCCCGTTCCTTTCCGGGTATGCTTCGATTCTGGGGCGATTTTCCCGATGCTAGGCTCGCTAAGCAGTGCCGTTTCGCCCCCAGCACCGCCGGTTTACGACAGTGTGGCCCAGCGACCGCCCTAAACTGCGATTTCCACCGCAGAGACCCAGAGAGCGCAGAGGTTTTTGTGTTGTTCTCTGCGTCCTGCGCGTCTGTGCGGTGAGCAACAGGCGATCAGGAGGGCGGACGCGATCTGCTACGAACACCCTTCCCCGGGCTTCTTTGCGCCCTTTGCACTCTCTATGGTACAATGGACGGGGAGGTACGATGACCACATTGACCGTTGAGTTGACGGGGATGGCCCACGGCGGCAGCGCGCTGGGGCGGCACGAGGGTAAAGTTATCTTCGTCCCCTACGCACTGCCCGGCGAGACGGTGCGGGTGGAACTGGTGGACGACCGAGGGCGATACGCCCACGCCCGGCTTCTGGAGATACTGGAAACCTCTCCCGACCGGGTCGTCCCTCGCTGCCCCTATTTCGGCGCCGAGGGGTGCGGCGGATGTCAGTGGCAACACATCGCCTACGAAGCCCAACTCCGGCTCAAGGCCGAGATCGTCACCGACCAACTGATCCGCATCGGCCACCTGACCGATCCACCGGTCCGCCCCACCCTTCCCGACCCCACCGGATGGGCCTACCGCAATCAGGCCCGCTTCCACCCCTCCCCCGAGGGAGGACTGGGTTTTCGCGTCGCCGCCAGCCACCAGGTCGTCCCGGTGGATACCTGTCTCATCCTCCATCCCCTCCTCGCCGATCTCTACGACGCCCTGGACCTAGACTTTCCTGGGTTAGAGAGCATGACCCTCCGGGCAGGGACCGCCACGAGCGACCGGATGGTGATCTTCGAGATGGAGGACGACGAGCCCCCTTCCCTGACGACCGATATGGCCGTCTCCTGTGTCCTACTTCTCTCCGACGGTCGATTCGCCAATCTGGTCGGTCGAAACTACCTGACCGAGGTGGTGGCCGGCCACACTTACCGTATCTCCGCACCCTCCTTCTTCCAGGTCAACACTCCCCAGGCAGAGCAACTGGTCCGCCTGGTGCTAGAGTATCTGGACCTAAAGGGCGATGATGTGGTGCTAGACGGCTACAGCGGGGTGGGGCTGTTCACCCTCCCGCTGGCGGAACGGGCCGGGTTGGTGATCGCTGTGGAGTGGGACCCGGCGGCGGTGGCGGACCTGCTGGAGAACACCGCGGGGCTGGAGAATGTCGAAGTGGTGGAGGGGCCGGTGGCGGCGGTGCTCTCCGACCTGGAGGAGCCCCTGGACGCGGCGGTGGTGGATCCGCCCCGCACCGGCCTGGAGCGGGAGACGGTGGAAGGGCTGATCGCCGCCGCACCCGCCCGCATCGTCTACGTCTCCTGCGACCCCGCCACCCTGGCCCGCGACGGCCGGTATCTCACCGAGGCAGGCTACCGGCTGGTGGAGGTGCAGCCGGTGGACATGTTCCCGCAGACCTACCACATCGAGACGGTCAGTCTGTGGGTGACGGCGGTGTAGTCGTGCAGTTCGGCACACGACGCACCGCACCGTCGCCCATACCGTAGAATCCGATGCACGAGATCGGCCTGTTTCTCCTCTCCGCCGCGACGCTGGCCTTCGAGGTCAACCTGACCCGGGTCTTCGCCGTCTCCCAGTTCTACCACTTCGCCTTTATGACGGTCAGCCTGGCGCTGCTGGGTTTCGGGGCCAGCGGGGTGCTCCTCAGCCTGGCCCCCGGCCTGATCCGCCGTCCCACCCGGCCGCTGCCTGCCCTCTCCTGGGGATTCGCGCTGACGGCGGTGGGCTCCTACGTACTGACCCAACAGGTCCCGTTCGATTCCTACCGCGTCTTCCTCGACCCCACCCAGTGGGCCACCCTGGCGCTGCACTACCTCGCCCTCTCGGTTCCCTTCCTCTGCGCCGGGACGGCGGTGGGGCTCCTGCTGATGGCACGGCCGGAGGGGATCGGCCGGACCTACGCCGCCAACCTGGTCGGCTCCGCCGCCGGATGCCTGCTGGCGGTGACCGCTCCGGCAGCGGTGGGGGCCGAGGGAATGGTCCTCCTCGCCGCCGCGCTGGCGGCCCTCGCCGGGCTGGCCTTCACCCGCGGGGCTGCGAGGCAGCTCGTCACCCTCGTCGCTGCCCTGGCCCTGTTCCTGACCGCGCTCCGCCCTCCTGCCTTCCTGGAGGTCCGCCTTTCCCCCTACAAAGGCCTCTCCTACGCCCTGCGCTACCCCGACGCCCGACTGGTCTTCCGGGGATGGAACGGCTTCTCGCGGGTGGACGTGGTGGAGGCGACCCCCATCCGCAGCCTGCCGGGGCAGGGGTTCACCTGCATCGGCGCGCCGCCACCCCAGCGGGGGTTGTTCGTGGACGGGGACGACCTCAGCCCCATCACCCGCCTGCGCGACCCCGCCGACCTCGCCCCGCTCACCGACTGCCTCCTGACCGCGCTCCCCTACCGGCTCCGGCCCGGCGCGCGAACGCTGGTGGTCGATCCCCGGGGCGGGTTCGACCTGTGGGTCGCGCTGGCGGAAGGAGCGGAACGGATGGTGGCGGTGGAGCCCAACCCGCTGGTCGTCCGGGCGGTCCGCCTCCAGGCCGGCTGGACGGTGGTCCCGTACGACCATCCCCAGGTGGACCTTGCCATCGAGGAGGGTCGTTCCTACCTGGCGCGGTCCGGCCCCCGCTACGACGTGATCCTGTTCTCCCTCCCCGCCACATACCATCCGGTGACCTCCGGCGCCTACAGCCTGGCGGAGAACTACCGGGAGACGGTGGAGGGATTTGTGGCGGCGTTGGACCGGCTGGAGGTGGGCGGGCTGCTGGTGGTCGTCCGCTGGCTGCAGACGCCCCCCTCCGAATCGGTGCGGGCCTTCGGGCTGGCGGTGACGGCGCTGGAACGGGTCGGCGAGGACCCGGCGCAGAGCCTGGTCGCGCTCCGCAGTTACAACCAGATGCTGATCCTGGCCCGGCGAGGGCCGTTCACCGACCAGGAGGTCGAGCAGGTCCGCCGGTTCGCCGAGGCCCGCTCCTTCGACCTGGTCTACGTGCCCGACATCCGGCCCGACGAGGTCAATCGGTTCAACGTGCTCCCCTCTCCCGACTACTACCGGTCCTTCGCGGGCCTTCTGAAAGCAGAGGACCGGGAGGCCTGGCTCGCCGCCTATCCCTACGACGTCTCTCCTCCCACCGACGATCGGCCGTTCTTCGGCCACTTCTTCCGCTGGAGTCAGGTGAGGGAGGTGCTGGCGATGGCCGGGCACGTCTGGCAGCCGTTCGGGGGGGCGGGATATCTGGTGATCTTGGGCCTGCTGGCGGTGGCGACGGCGGCGGCCGGGGTGCTGGTCCTCCTACCGCTGGCGGGAATCCGTTCCGGCCGCACGGCCCTGCGGCGGGAGAGGGGAGTCTTCATCCGGCTGATCCCCTTCGGGTTCCTGGGGGTGGCCTACCTGTTCGTAGAGATCCCCCTCCTACAGCGGTTCATCCTATTCCTCGGTCAGCCGGCCTACTCGATGGCGACGGTGCTGGGCGCGCTGCTTCTCTTCTCCGGCCTGGGGAGTCTGATGTCAACCCGGGTGCGCCCAGGTCGCGCGACCGCGATCCTGGCGCTTCTGGTGCTGGTGTACCGGCTGGTGGGGTGGGAGGGTCTGGAGCCGCTGTTGGGGATGCCGTTGGCGGCCCGGCTGGCGGCGACGGTGGTCGGGCTGGCCCCGCTGGGTCTCTTGATGGGGATCCCCTTCCCGGCCCTGCTGACCCGCCTGCAGGGGGAGGCCCCCTTGCTGGTTCCATGGGCGTGGGGCGTCAACGGAGCGATCTCCGTGGTCGCCTCCGTCTTAGCGGCCCTGCTGGCCCTCTCGTGGGGCCTGGGAGCGGTCCTGGCGATCGGAGCGGCCTGCTACCTGGGGGCCTGGCTCACGGGATGGGCCATTCCATCCCGCCTTCGTGCTGGTGCTCCTCCACCCCCGGCCCGGTGAGGGGCACAAAGGCCACGCCGCCCATATTGTACGCCTTCAATTCGCCCCCCTCCTCTTTGACGAACTTCCACAGCGTCTGGTACCCGCCGGGGGGCCCGACCGGGATGACCATCCGGCCGCCCTCGGCCAGTTGGTCGATCAGCGGCGGCGGCACGTGGTCGGGGGCTGCGGTGACGATGATGGCGTCGAACGGGGCGTGCTCCGGCCAGCCATAGTAGCCGTCCCCCTGCTTGCAGTGGACCCGGTAGCCGAGCCGCTCCAGCCGTTCCTTGGCGCTTTGAGCCAGTTCGGGGATGATCTCGATGGAATACACTTCTACCCCTGGGATGGAGGCCAGGACGGCGGCCTGGTAACCGGACCCTGTGCCCACCTCCAGCACCTTGTCCCCTGGCTTGAGTTCCAGGAGTTCGGTCATCAGAGCGACTATGTAGGGCTGAGAGATGGTTTGACCGAAGCCGATGGGGAGGGGGAAGTCCCCATAGGCGTACTCCCGCTCCTCCTCCGGCACGAAAAGGTGCCGAGGCACGGTCCGCATCGCTTCCAACACGCGTTCGTCGGTGATCCCTCGGGCCTGGATTGTCTCGATCACCATCCGCTCCCTTAACTGGGCGTATTTTGCCTCCTCCTCCTCGCTGGGCCAGGCCGGAGACGGGGACGGGGATGAGGGGGGAGGGGTGGGCGTCGGCGTGGCGGGAGACGGCCCGCATCCGGCAACGGCCAGCACGGTGAGCAGGATCAGGCACAAGACTGCTCGCCTGTGCTTCATCTCACTTTAGATTGTAACATTTTCTCCCCCGCTGCGCAACATCGATTCGTTGTTGATGTCTGTAACGGTTGGGTAGGGGAGAAGATGGGGCAACGAATTCTGAGCGAATTGACGAATTAGGGACGAGCCTCCAATTCGCTGATCCGTTTGCAACTCGTTGTCCCATCCGCCCGCGGTCTCCCCGCCCGCCCGCTTGTTACAGAGATCGTCGGAGAACGAAGGTTGCGCACTCCCCTTAGATATGGTATCCTGTCAGTAGTAACCCCCTGAGGGGCGGCGAGGGATGGATAGAGCGGTTGCCTCACAGGAAGGTACCCAATCTAACTTGACATCGGTCCTCGTTGTGATATGATGACCCTAGAGGTGCGATTTTGGCGCTAGCGTAAGGAGGCAAGGCAATGAGCCGGAAGCGAACGTTACTGGCGATCTTCGGTGTGGGATTGGTCGTGGGGGTGCTGCTTGCAGGGTGTACCCTCCCGGCTGCTCCCGATGTGACCCCCACGCCCTCGCAGCAGGAGATCAACGAGGCCGGGATGGCCCAGATGGCGACCGAGATAGCCCAGCAGGGGACTGCAGAGGCGATGTCTCCGGTGCCGACCCCGACTCCACAGCCCACCACGCCTCCCCCCACGCCGACCCCGTTGCCGACGATCCCTCCCACGGTCCCGCCCACTCCGCTGCCGACCACCCCACCCCCCACCCAGCCGACCGAGACCCCAACGGCCCCTTCGCAGGAGCAGGTGTACATCGTCCAGCCGGGGGATACGCTGTACAGCATTGCGCGCCGATACGGCGTGCGGCTGGAGGACCTGGCCGCCTACAACGGCATTATCAACCCTAATCTGATCTACGTCGGGCAGCAGATCCGGATCCCCGCCGGGTCTGTCGTCTCGCCGCCGACGGAGCAGCCAGCGGGGGAGGAACGCATATACATCGTCCAGCCGGGGGACCGGCTGTTCCGCATCGCGCTCCGGTATAATATGAACTATCTCTACCTGGCTGCGTACAACGGGATCGCCAATCCCAACCTGATCTATCCGGGTCAGGTGATCCGCATCCCGCCTGCTCCATAGTTTGGTCTGCGCGGAATCGGGGGGACGGCATCGCTTGCCGTCCCCCCTTCCTTACATCCATTGCTATGATCACCAGCCTCCGCAACGAGAAGGTCCGCCTGGTCCGTGCCCTTCAGACACGGCGCAAGGTACGCCTGCGAGAGGGCTGCTTCGTGATCGAGGGGATCCGCCTGGGAGAGGAAGCGGTCCGGGCGGGGGCGGTACCCCGCTTTGTGTTGTATACCGCGGCGGCCCATATGGACGAGCGGGCCGCCGCGCTCATCGCCACCTGGACGGAGGCGGAGATCCCCTGCTACGAGGTCAGCGAAGAGGTGATGGAGGCCTGCTCGGCCACGGAGACCCCGCCGGGGTTGCTGGCCGTGGTGCCGATCCCCTCCAACCCTTCTCCTGCCGAACCGACCTTCGTCCTGGTCGTGGACCGGGTCCGGGACCCGGGCAATCTAGGGACGATCCTGCGCACGGCGCTGGCGGCCGGGGTGGATTGGGTTACGTTGGCTCCGGGCACGGTGGATCCGACCAATCCCAAAGTGGTGCGGGCGGGTGCGGGGGCCCACTTCCGGCTTCCGGTGGCCCGGATGGGATGGGAGGCGATCGGCCGGGCGGTCACCGGGTGCCGGGTCTACCTGGCCGCTGCGCGGGGGGAGCGACCGTACACGGAGATCGACTGGTCGGGCCGGATCGCGCTCGTCGTCGGCGGGGAGGCGGCCGGGGCGGGAGAGCGGGCCCGCGCTCTGGCGGAGACCACCGTCTTCATCCCAATGGCCCCCGGCGTCGAGTCGCTGAACGTGGCCGTCGCCACAGGGGTGTTGCTCTTCGAAGCCATGAGACAGAGAGGGATCTATGCTGGAAAAACTGCCGCGTCGCACGAAACTGATGTACGGAGCCGGTGACATCGGCTTCAGCCTCACATCGACCATCATCGGGGCCTACTTCCTGATCTTTATGACCGACGTCGTCGGCGTCGCGCCGGGCATCGCCGCCATCGCCATCTTCATCGGCAGAAGTTGGGATTACATCAACGACCCCATCTTCGGCTACCTCTCCGATCGGACCCGGAGCCGTTGGGGGAGGAGGCGACCCTACCTGCTCTTCGGCCCGCTGCCGTACGCGCTCGCCTTCACGATGCTCTGGTTCCGCCCGCCGTTCGAGAGCACGTTCCTGCTCGTCGCCTACTACGCGCTGGCCTACGTCCTCTACGACGCCGCAGCGACCGCCATCTATATGCCTTACTTCGCCCTCACCCCCGAACTGACGGAGGACTACGACGAGCGGACCAGCCTGACCACCTACCGGATGTTCTTCTCCATTTTCGGAAGCCTCCTCGCCTTCACGGTCCCCCTCCTCATCGTCGGCTCCTTCAACCCTGAGAACGCATCGCGGGTGCTGTTGATGGGGGGAGTCTTCGGGGTCATCAGCGCACTCCCCCTGTTCCTGGTCTTCTTCGGCACCCGGGAGCGGCGCGAGTTCATGGTCCAGGAACGGCCCGGCCTCCGCGAATCGATCCGCGCCGCCTTCAAGAACCGCCCCTTCGTCTTCGGACTGGTCATCTTCCTGCTCACCTGGGTGACGGTAGAGATCCTCCAGGCGACCATCCTCTTCTTCGTCAAATACGTCGTCCAGCGGGAGGCCCAGAACGACCTCATCATGGCGACCATCTTCGTCACCGCCCTGTTCGCGCTGCCGATCTGGGAGTGGGCCTCCAGGCGGTGGAACAAGCGGTGGGCCTACGTCGGCGGGATCTCCTTCTGGGCGGTGGTTCAGATCGTGATGATCACCCTCGGCCCCTCTTCACCGCTCAGCCTCCTACTCTTTATGTGCGTCCTGGCGGGCATCGGCGTCGCCGCCGCTCACGTGCTCCCCTGGTCGATCCTTCCGGACGCCATCGAGTGGGGGGAACTACAGACCGGTGAGCGGCACGAGGGGATGTTCTACAGCCTGGTCACGCTGATCCGCAAGGTGGCGACCTCGCTGGCGGTCCCGGCCGTGGGGCTGGTCCTTCAGTTCACCGGCTACGTGCCGAACGCCGCCCAACAGCCCCCCAGCGCGCTGCTGGGCATCCGCATCGTCATCGGTCCGATCCCCGCCCTCCTCCTCTGCGCAGGCATCCTCTTCGCCATCCTGTACCCCCTGGGGCGGGAGGAGTACGCACAACTCGTTCAGGAGTTGGAACGCAGGCGGGCTAACGCCCGCGGGGAGGCAGTATGAGCGGTATCACGATCCAACCGGTCCGTACCCGCCGCGAGCGTCGGCTTTTCCTCACCTTCCCCTGGCGCATCTATCGGGACGATCCGCTCTGGGTGCCTCCGCTCCTGCCGGAGCGGGCCCGGCGGATCGATCCCCGACGGGGAGTGTTCTTTCGCCGGGGGGAGGCGGAGTTCTTCATCGCCTGGCGGGACGGGGAGCCGGTGGGCACCATCTGCGCTGCGGAGGACCGGGCGACCAACGAGCGCAACGGGCGGCGGGATTGCATGATCGGCTTCTTCGAGTGCATAGACGACTACAGGGTGGCCGAGGCGATGTTTCAACACGCCGCTCGATGGGCTGCCCAAAGGGACCTCAACGCCCTCTACGGTCCCTTCAACCTGGATTACGAGGACAGTTACGGCGTGCTGATCGAGGGGCGGGACCGCCCCCCGGCGATCTTCTGCGGCCACACGCCCCCCTACTACCAGGGGTTCTTCGAGCGGTTCGGCTTCCAGCCCGCCCGAGGAGACAACCTGGCCTACGCCATCGAGTTGGACGACACCACCCCAGCAGCGCGGCGGCTCTTCCGGCTGGCGGACCGGGTCCGCGCGCGAGGGCGGTTCACCATCCGCGAGGCGGACATGGACCACTGGGACGAGGAGATCGACCGGATCCACTACCTTCTAAACGTCTCCCTCGCCCATCTGCCCGACCACATCGGCTGGCGGCGAGACGCGCTGGCGGCGATGCTGGAGCCCTTCCGCCAGATCGTCGACCCGGAACTGGTCCTTTTCGCCGAGGTGGATGGAAAGGCGGTGGGCTGGCTCCCCGGCATCCCCAACCTGAACGAGGTCTTCATCCACGTCGACGGCCTCCGCCACCCCTGGGACTACGTGAAACTCTGGTGGTACATGCGCCGTCAGCCGGAGTGCCTGGCGGTCAAGTCCGTCCTGGTGCTACCGGAGTACTGGGGCACAGGGGTCAGCGTGCTCCTCTTCGCCGAGATGGGACGCCGCGCCAAGGCGAAGGGGTACAAGTGGCTTGACCTCTCTCTCACGTCGGAGGACAACCCGAACACCCCCGTTCTGGCTGAGCGGATGGGGGCCCAGTTGTACAAGCGGTACCGGGTCTATCGGCTGGCCCTGTGATCGCCTCCTCGCAGGGGCAGCGAGGGACTCGGACGTCCCTTCGCGGCCGTCGCGTCGAGTTCCCGGCTCATCGTCCGCACCGCCTCTGTTCCCCTATCCCTCCCTCCCCCTCGCCAACTCCTGGCTCACCAGTTCCCGCCGCAGCACCTTGCCCACTATCGACTTGGGGAGCTCCTCACAACCTCTCCATCCTCAACAACAACATCCGGCAGTTCCCTCTCCACCTCCCGCAGGCGGGGGTACAGGTACGCGACCGCCGTCGTCAGCAGGAGCAGCCCCCCCAGGAGGATATAGAGCAGCCCGATGCCCCGGCCCACCCCGACCCCGATGACGCGGCCGACGCTGCCCGCCAGCAGCCCGCCCTCGGCCATCAGCGGTTCGAAGACCCGGTCGGCCAGGGGACCGGCCGCGAGGTACGCCAGCGGCAGGGAGGCCCAGGCGACCATCCGGCGGACGGCGAAGACCCGCCCCTGAACGTCGGGGGCGACCTTGCCCTGCCAGATCGCCTGGCTGCAGCCGTTGATCATCGGCAGGCTAAAGTAGGCGAGGAAGGCGGCGACGCCGAGGATCCAGGCGCGCGGCGGGAACCCGGCGGCGAACAGGACCGTTCCCAACAGCAGGTTGAATCCCAGGACCCCGTACACGCGTCGCTTCGGGCCGCCCCATATGCTCATCGCCAGGCTGCCGGTCAGGAAGCCGCCGCCCCCGACGGACAGGAGCAGGCCGAGGACGGCGGTGGTGGTGAAACTCAGCACCAGGGGGGTGAACAGCACCCCGACGATCCCCACGACGAAGTTCGCCGCAGCGAAGAAGAACAGCAGCCCGAGCAGCCCGGGCCGAGCCCGGATGTACGTCCAGCCGTAGGCGGCCTCGCGGAGGAGGGAGCCCTCCCCGGCCTTTCCCTCCTCCGTCGTCGGGGGACGGGGGATACGGACCATAGCGAGCGTAAAGACGGCGAACAGGAAGGTCGCGAAGTCGATCAGGATGACCCCCTGGATGCGGATGATCCCCATCAGCACGCCCGCCAGCGTCGGGGAGACGATCTGGGCGAGGGCCTGGCCCAGTTGCACCATCCCGCTGGCGCGGCCCAGGTGCTTTTGAGGCACGAGCAACGTGGTGGTGGCAGAGTAGGCGGGCCACTGGAAGGCGCTGAAGGCCGAACTGACCGCCATCGCGATGTAGATGTGCCAGACCTGGAGGCGGTTCAGGAGGAGCAGGACGGCCATGGCCAGGGTGCACAGGCCCGCGCCCACGTCGCTGAGGATCATCGCCCAGCGCCGATCCCACCGGTCCACCAGCGCGCCCGCGATGGGCGAGAACAGGATGCCCGGCAGCGCGGTGGAGAGCGAGATCAGCGCGAACTGGGTGACCGACCCCGTGC
Source organism: Thermoflexia bacterium (assembly GCA_011192125.1). Lineage (GTDB taxonomy): Bacteria > Chloroflexota > Anaerolineae > B4-G1 > DUEL01 > DUEL01. The sequence goes on along the minus strand of DUEL01000020.1, from coordinate 40,564 downwards.
GCTGGTACACCCACACGCCCAGGGCAAAGCCGGTCAGTCCGGAGCCAACGAGAGAGACCAGTTGCCCGGCCCAGATGACGAGGAAGGTCCGGAAGCCCTGCGCCGTCGCCCGTCGGGAAGAGGTCAAAACGCCTGTCTCCATCAACGGACTCCTTATTTCACCACAGAGGCACGGAGAACACAGAGTTTCTCTCTGTTCTCCCAGGTTCCTCCGTGTCCTCTGTGCCTCCGTGGTGTTCCATCCATCCTGCCCTTTCAGAGCCTCCCGCAGGTTGCGAACCTGCGGGAGGCTCCTAGTACGCGATGCAACGCTCGGGGGAGAGGGCCACCGGTCCGGCCGCCACCACCGACAGTCGGGGGGCTGGCGTCCAGGGCCGCAGGGGGAAGGCGCGGACCAGGGGGCTTTCCCGGTCGACCTGCGCCATAGCCGTCGTGGCCCGATCCCGCCACCGCCAGCAGATGCTCTCCACCAGGTGGCGCGCGGCCCGGATCTGCCCGGGTGCATGCCACACCCTGGTGACGATCAGGCCCTTGGAGACCCCGTCCGGCGGGACCAGCCGCAACAGCCCGTTCAGGACCCGCAGGGAGGGGGACATGTTCTCGACGTGGAGCGTGCCCAGCCGATACCCCTCCTCCACTCCCGCCCCGGCCAGGATCTCCCCCGCCCCGTCGGTGAGGACCGGGTAGCGGCGGAAGGGTGTCTCGAAGGGAGAGGTGGTCAGCCATCGGGTCAGGGTGTCGGCGGTCTGGGGCTGGTAGAAGTTGTAGCCGGTGAAGTGGATGCGTCCGGTATCCGGGCTCTCCAACTGCAACCGACCGAAGGCCGGCCCGTCCTGCGGGACGAGCGGACGTAACCGGAAAGGCTCTCCCATTTCGACCTCCTCACGGTGCGCTGCGCACCACCAGCGGAAGGAAGACGCGATACCGCGCCACGGTGCCGCACCAGAAACCGGAACACAGAGTGTAGCCGCTGCTGACCATCCCACCGGTCAGCGGCTGACCGACGGTGCCTCGGAGCGTGTGGCCTGCACCGACCGCCTCCCCGCCGCCCCCTCCGATCACGTGCCAGGAGAGGTCGTAGTGGGCCGAGACCTGGGCCAGCGCGGGCACAGCCACCGCCAGCAGCAGGCAGACGACCAGGATGAGCACTCTCTTCTCCCTGCCTCTTGCCTCTTGCATCTTCCCTCCTCCCGGCCTACCGCTTGCTGACGGTGTCGTCATAGAAGTTTGCGATCCACATGTTCGCCCCGTCAAAGGCGATCGCCTCTGGTTCCTTCCCTACAGGAACGGTCGCCACGAGGGTGTGATCCACAACGCGGATGATGCTCACCGAGCCTCGGTCGCCGTAGGCGTTCTCGTTCACCACCCACATATTGGCCCCGTCGAAGGCCAGGGCTATGGGATCGGGGCCGACGGTGGGGGAGACGATGGTGGTCACCAGCGTGCCGTCGCTGGCCCGCACCACGCTGACGGTGTCGTCGTTGTAGTTCGCCACCCACATATTGGCTCCATCGAAGGCCAGACCCACGGGGTAACTCCCCACCGTGACGGTCATCACGTGCGCGCCGTCGCTGGCCCGCAGCACGCTGACCGTGTCGTCCTGCTTGTTCGTCACCCATATGTGCGTTCCGTCGAACGCGATGTCGCCCGGAGAGTCGCCCACGGTGCGCGTCATCACGACGCTGCCGTCGCTGAGCCGCAGAGCGTAGATCCGGTCGTAGCCGGGATCGGTGACCCACATATGCACCCCGTCGAAGGCGATGTGCCCGTTGAGGATACCCACCGTCGGTGTCATCACCTGGACGCCATCGCTGGCCCGCACGACGGTGATGTTCATAATGTTGAGGACCCACATATTGACCCCGTCGAAGGCGATGTCTTCCGGTTCTGTGTCGGTGGTGACGGTCATCACCTGCTCGCCGCTGTTGGCCCGCAGGACGCTCACGGTATCGTCCTCGTGGTTGACGACCCAGATGTTGGCGCCGTCGAAAGCGATGGCCTGGGGCTTCGCCCCCACGGTGAGGCTCATCGGCGTGCTGATGACCGGATACCACCGCAGCAGCGCCACCTGCATCGGGTTGGGGCCCCGGATGAGGGAGGGACCGAGGGTGGCGAAGGCGTGACCGTCGCCGCTTGCGGCGGCCAGGCCCACTCCGTGGGTGCTGGTGAAGTAGCCGCCCGCTCCGTCCCCCCGGTTCTCGCCCAGGACGGCGATCTGGCTTCCCTGGGCGTTGGCGTGCACGCCCACCCCGTGGGTGCTGGTGAAGAAAGCGGCCGTCCCATTGACGCTCACGCCGTGAATGCCGACGTCGTTGGTGCTGATGCCGGAGACGCCGAAGCCGTCGGTGCTCTCGCCCTGCACGCCGAAGGTGCCCCGGCCCAGCACGCCGATGCCGACCCCGCCGCTGCTGCCGCCGAAGAGGCCGATCCCCTCGGTGCTGGTGAAGTAGCCGCCGTATCCCGCCCCGACGTTCTCGCCGAAGACCCCCCGACCGCCGCCGTTGTTGCGGCCGTAGACCCCGGCCCATTCGTCGCTCACGTTCCACCCCACGGCTCCGTGCCAGCCGTCGCTGCGGCCGTAGATTCCGGCGCTGGCCCCGTTGTTCTCGCCGTAGATAGCCGGCCGCCAGGCCCACTGGCTGTAGTTGATCGCCGAGATGCCGTAGCCACCGCTGGTCGAACGGTCGCCGTTGACCACGTTCAGCGCCCCGACGTTCGCACGGCTGCCGCTGATGACCGCCCCCGGCCGCAGCGAGAGGGCGTAGGGGGCGGGCAGGATGGGCTGGCGGGGGGTCATCTCCGCCTCCCCCTGCAGCTGCACCCCCAGCCAGAGTTGCTGGCCGTTGAAGTGGGCGGGCCAGACCTCCAGATAGGCGGTGAAGAGGCCGTCGTCCAGGGTGACGCTCTGGGCCTGGGACCAGAGGGGCGACCCGCCGCTCGGCGTGGTGTACAGGCTGAACGTCATCACCTGCGTGCCGTTCACCGGGTTGCCGCCGCTGTCCAGAAGGCGGCCCTGGTAGGAGATGGTGTTGGAGAGGATGAGGGCCGGGGCCAGAGGAGCGGCCGGAGCACGCTCGCTGGGTCCGGCCAGGGCACCGGTGGCGACCAGCAGCAGGAGGGCCAGCGCCATCCCTCCTACAGCACCAGAAATGAGCAGAGGTCTTCTGTTCTTCATCTCTTCCCCCTTGGCTTGCCTGATAGCACTTCACCGATCATAGAACAAATCCTTGTCCTCCAACACACTCGTCATAACAGGCCTCCTTCTCCGGCAAGTTCCTCCACTTTCCCCTGCCCTTGTGCCGCTCCCTGCGGCGCGCGACGCTATGGGCGGACCACCTCCAGACCCTGCTCCTCCATTACGATATCCGGCACGTCCCACCCTTTTTGCTCCATCAGCCTAGCAAAGGCGCGACGGTAGAGCAGGGTTACCTCGACGCGGACCAACCCCTCCTCGGGAGCATCGAAGGTGTAAGTGCTGACATCGGTGGCAAAGGGGGCCAGCCGGTTGTCGCTCAGCACGCGGGTGGGGTTCCAATAGGCGCTGGTAGGCGAGATCTCGGTCCACAGCGTCTCCAGCACCTTGGCGAAGGCCTTGCCAGGCTGCCCTGCCTGCGGACCGCCCCACTCGGGCACCGTCGGTCCGCCTTGCTGCGGCAGGGCCTGCCCCTGCCCATCGATGGCCTGTACGGTCAGGATGAGGTGGCGCAGCGGAGAGCCGGTAGGAACGTAGTGACCGGTGCGGTCGTTGGTGATGCTCACCTCTACGACAAGCGTCCCTTCCTCCAGCCAGGCCGTAGCGGTCATAGCGACGGCGTTCTGCAGGAACGCCTCGTCGGAGGCACCGGGCATGCGGTGGCTGAAGATGCGGTTGGGATCGCGGCGCAACCCGCCCTTCTCAGGAAAGACGAAGTAATCGTAGCCCGCTATAGGCATATGGCAATCCTGGCAGGTCCGACCGGTCTCCGGGTCGCTGTAGGGACTATCCAGCCATTCCCCGAAGGAGTTGTAAACCAACGTGTCCCAGAACACCCCGAAGTGGCACGGCGCGCAGAAACTGCTCTCCTCCTCCAGCGGCAGGTAACTGACCCGGCGGGTCACGTCGTCGAAGTTGCCGAAGAAGAGTTGCTGTCCCTCCCCGGGGCGGTACAGACGCAAGGAGAGCACACCCGGCCTGTTGGGATAGGGCAGGCCCGTGGCGGGGTCCAGGATCACATCCCCGATCTTGTGGCAGAACTCACAGAACACGCCCTCCGCCTCGATCCCGGAGACCTGGTTCGGATCGACGCTGTAGGCCCTGCCGGGGTAGGCAGCAGCGGCTGGCACGTGGCAGGTTGCACAATTGCCGGCTGTGTTGGGAAAGTCCAGCCTGTAACCAGGGCCGTAGTAGGGCTCGTCAGGATCGGGGCGCACGGGGAAAAAGCCGTAGTTCCGGTTATAGACGTAACGGGCGGGCGGGCTCCGGTTCCCGTCCACGTCGGTGCCGTTGTACATCGTCAAGAAGCGGGGGTTGACGGCGGATTGGGAATGGGCGTCCTCGACCCACTCCTCGTAGGCGGGCATGCAGTGGCTGCAACTCCTGGACCCCTCGGCTCCTTCCATCGAGAACCAGGCGTAGTCGGGATTGTCGGTCGTGTAATAAGGTTTAAGGGTAATGGTAACGGGACCTGCACCGGACACAGCGCTGATCCAACCGACAAAGTAGCCCTCGGCCCAGGCAGTCACCGAGACGGGGGTCGTGGTTGTCAGGCCCAGGACGAAGGACCCATCGGCGGTGGTCGTCGTTTTGTTGTCGGTGGCTTGCACACGGACCGTAGCCCCGGCTACCGGCCCCTCCGCATCCCGCACCACCCCGACGATGGTGCCCGGGGCAAGGGGGGATGGGGCCGGAGAGGGCGTCGGCGAGGACGGACGGCAGGCAGTCAGTACCGCCAGGAGCAGGAGGAGACACAGTCCAGGACGAACCACGGTTCACCCCCGGCGTCGCCACACCCAGGCCAGACCGACCAGCGCCAACGGCAGGGCCGCCGCCCCACCGCAGAGGCCGCCTCTGCCTCTCGCCTCTGGCGCGGTCGTGGGCGTGATCTCCGGCGAAGCCGGTTGGGAGGGAGGCGTTGGCATCGGTGTGGTGGTCGAGGACGGCGAGGAGGGCCGGGGCTGCGATGGCGCACCCAGGCGGAAAACGCCCGCCCCACCCGCCCCCGAGGCCGTCCCCATATACAACACGGTCCCATCCTCCGAAAGCCCCAGTACCTGCGCGTCGCGGCGTTCCAGCCCCTCGTTGATCTGCCGCCAAGTGTCCGCCCCATCGGTCGATACGTATACCCCGGAGAGCCTTGAGGCCGCGTAGACGACCCCCTGCCGGTTGGGGTCGGGCAGGAGGTCCACGATCGGCTCGTTGGGGTCCATCCCGCTCGCCGTCTGAACCCAGGTCACACCACCGTCGGTGCTACGGACCACCGTACCTGGGCCGGAGGCCACGTAGATCACCTGGGAGTCGAACGGATCAAAGACCACGTCAAAGACGACCGGCGCGGTCATCTGGGCCAGGTCGGGGTTCAGCGCACCGGCGCTCAAGGCCACCCCGTCTACCGCGTCCACGTGCTGCCAGGTCAGGCCCCCGTCCTGGCTGAGGTAGAGGCCCTTCGCCGTTCCGACGTAGAGGGTCTGCGGGTTCTCGGGATGCACGACGATCTCGAGGATGGACACGTCTGCGAACGGCACGTCCAGTCGCTCCCAGGTCCGTCCACCGTCCCGCGAGCGGAACAGCCCCGGCCTCGGCTCGAAACAGGCTCTGTAGGCGTTATCCCCCCGGGCTGCGACACAGTTCCCTTCGGCGTAGGCAAGGTAGATGGTCTGTGGTTCCGAGGGGGCCGCTGCCATTGAGACAGCAAGCGGCTTGCCCTCCGTGTCGGCCACCTGCACAGCCTCCCAGGTCGCGCCACCGTCGGAACTCAGATGGGCGGTGCCATAGGTATCTCCGGTGACGATGTGAACCCCGGAGCCATCCGGTGGCGTCCAGGCGACGAAGGCCCTGGCCAGGAAGCCCAGCCCGGTCCAGCTCACCCCGCCGTCGTCGCTCCGAAAGTTGTTCGCAAAGACCGTCCAGCCGGCTCCCGGAGCGACCAACAACGATTCAACCCGAGCGCCCGTGTAACCGCGGCTGGCGTCCACCCAGGTCTCGCCGCCGTCCGTGCTCATCATGTTGCCCCCGCCGTAGGCGTTTTGGAAGATGCGATACGGGTCGCGCGGATCCACCTGCAGATCGATCGGCAGGCCGCCCTCCCGATCGGGCGTCCCCATAAAGAAACGCTGCCAAGTCTCGCCACCGTCATCGCTACGGTAGATGGCGCTCTCGGCCGCCGCGTACCAGATATCTGGATCGGCGACAGCGATCTCAACGGCATCCATGCCCGCCCACTGGAAATCCGCATCCAGGACCTTTCGCCAAGTGTCGCCGCCGTCGTGGGTCACGTACACCCCCTCCCCTCCTGGATCGGCAGGGTAGGTGACCGCGGCGACGAGCGTGTCCGGGTCATCTGGGTGCATAAACAGGCTCGGAACGTAGAGCCCCCCCAGGCCGTTGTCATAGCCGAGCACCTCCCAGGTCTGACCGCCGTCGTCGCTGCGCAGGATGCCCACCCCACCCCACACCCCGTTAGGGATGTCCGAATTGGCCGCGTCCCGGTCGAAGAGGCCCGTGGAGACGTAGATACGGTTGGAGTTTCGGGGATCCACCCAGATGTAGCGAGCCAGGTTCTCCCCCTCCCAGATACGGGTCCAGTGGAGGCCGGCGTCGGTGGATTTGTAGACCTCGCCCCGCACCAGTCCCATACGATGCACGACCTCGGTGCCCACCTCGACCCCCGCGTAGACCACGTTCGGATCGTTGGGGTCCACGGTGATCCCGCGCACGCTCCGGGGCCTCTCGTCGAAGATCAGGCCGTTATCCCGCTGCTCCCAGGTCTGGCCGCCGTCGGTGCTGCGATAGATATGCCCGGTCAACTGCAGTCCTCCCCAGATCGTGTCATAGTCGTGCGGGTCGATGGTGACACAAAAGGCGGTCGTCCCGGCGCCAGGGGAGATCTCTATGCCCTCATTGATCGGGAACCAAGATTGGCCGCCATCGACGCTCTTGAAGAACCCGGCGAAGGCGTCGGTGACGTACATAATGTCCGGATTGTCCGGCTGCATCCGAATGTCGTAGCCCAGACCACCAGGCGGACCTCCCAGGCGTATCCAGGAACCGGCCCGGTAAGCAGGGATGCCGCTGGCTGCGGGGGTATCCCCGGCAGTGGGCGCGATAGCGGCGCGGGTCGGTGTCGCGCCGGGACCGATCTCGCCACCGGCAGGGGTCAGGATCAGGTCGTCGAACCCGCCCGCCGTCTCGCCCAGCACGTTCACGGAGATGCCGCCTGCAGGCAGCGGTTCAGGATCGCTGACCGTCAGAACGGGTTGCGCGTTGATTGCGACCCGATGCGCATCCCCGTCCACCGTCACGCTGACCTGGAACCACTCCCCTGGCAGCACAGGATCAACCGGCACAACGCCCAGATCCGCGCTCGCGCCGCCCGCCCTGCGCTGCAGGATCAGCAGGTCGCGATTCAGCACCAGCGCATACTCCCCGACATCGCTGGCCCGATAGGTGAGCGCCAACGCCCCCTCCCCCGCGACCAGCCACCGCATACGAACGCTCAAGGTAAAATCACTCCACCCTCCGGGATGGAAAGCAAACCCTCCCGATTCGACGCGCAGCGCGCCGTCCACCACGGCCGCGCCGGGCGAATGCTCCCAGCCGGGGAGGGAAGGATCGTCAAAGGTCTCCGCTAGGGCCGTCCCCTGTGCGTCCACCCGGCCCACGAGGAGAGACGCCAGCCAGACGGCCAGGACCGCCAGGAAAATTACTCGCCTGGTACTCATTCCTTCGCTCCTTCGATCTCCTCTGGCATCCGTACCCAGCGCCGGAGGAAGGCCAACAGGCTGTCCTCGTCGAGAAAGGCGGCCTGCTCGCCCGATTGGACGTGCTGAACCCGTCCGCGCCAGCAGGCCCGCTCAGCCCCAACCTCGCGCCAGAAGCGGATGATAAATGTGTTCAATGGAGAAGGGGATTCCGGTTCGAGGGACATCAGTTTAACCTCTGGGCTGCAACCCCACCCGCTGAGCGATACACAGTCAGGTCCCTCTGCATCGGCGCCTCCTTTGCCAACGCCCACACGTCCAGCGGCTCGCCCTTCCTCTCGCCGCGCGCCAGCGACATCGCCCCGTTGGGACACTGTCCCACACAGACCCCGCATCCCTTGCACGCCTCCCAGTCTGCGAGGGCCTTCCCCTCCACCGTGACCGCTCCGAACGGGCAAGCCTCCTCACAGGTCCCACAGGGCCAGCAAACCTGCCACAAGGAACCCCACAACGGTGAGCACAACTGTTCCTATCATCGAGGTCTCCCTCCCTGGCACAAAGAAGCCGCGCTGGAGCATGCGACCGACATCTTCAACATACCAGAGGGGTGTCAAAGAAGTGTCAAGGGACGCGGAGTTTTTCCTTATGTGGCAAACCGGCGAGCGCTGCGCTCCCTACTCTGCGAACCAGGTGGGATCGATCGGTTCCGCCAGGTAGATGGCTTCGACAGGTAGCAGGTTCACCCCCTCCAAGGCCATCTGGATGGCCTCCGCGCTGGACGCCTCCCACTCGCAGAGCAGGCGCTCGTCCGCCGGGACGATCCACCCGCCCAGCCACCGGGCATCGTCGGAAAGCCGGGCGGCGACCGTCTTCCCCGCTGCGATCACCTCGTCCTGGGTAGCCACGTCCGGCAACCTGTGGACCACTATGAACTTCGTCATCTCCATTCCTCCTTTCGCCTAAAGGTCGAACACCGAGCCGAAGTGCATGCTCATCGCACTCAGGTAACGCCAGAGGGCTGCCACATCCGGGGGGATGAGGATGACGCGGTCCCCATCCCTCACGCTGGCTTCCCGCTTGCACTCCTTGCCGTTGACCATCGTGATCGATACCTCGTCCGAAGGCACACCCATTGCCTCAATGACCTCCTGGACGGTCTCGCCGCCCTGCAGGTCCAACTCGAACCAGCCGGGGAGTCCGTTCTTCTTATCCTGCCCGTAGCCCCGCACGTATAGCCTTCCCGAGAGCAACACTTTGACCGCCATCACGCTTCCTCCTTTCCGTCAGCCTGCCTTTGTCGTGCTTCCTCAAATGCAGGATACACCTATGGGAGTCCCACTGTCATGAGTCCCTGGTCTCATTCAGAGGTAAGAAAAAAGGCCCACCTTGTGATGGGCCTTAGGACCTGCCTCTAGTGGAGCGGCGTGACAGCCAGAGTCACCGTGCTGCGTGCTGGGGCTACTCTATCCTCACCAGCCCCTTTCGAATGGCGTAGAGCATCGCCTGCGCGCGGTCGTAGACGTGCAGTTTGGAGAAAATGTTGTTGATATGGTTCTTCACCGTCTTCTCGCTGATGCACAGCCGGTGGGCGATCTCCTTGTTCGAGTATCCCTCAGCGATGAGGGTGAGCACCTCTTGCTCGCGGGGGGTGAGGTCGTCGAGGAGGGGGGTCTGTTTACCGGGCAGGGCGGCGAACTGGCGCAGCACCTTCTGGGCGATGCGGGGGCCGAGAAGCGATTCGCCGTGGGCGACAGCGCGGATGGCCCGCAGCATCGTCTCCGGGTCGGCCCCCTTGAGGATGTAGCCCCGTCCACCCGCCTGCAGGCCTTTGAACACAAACTCGTCGTCCTCGAACATGGTGACGAAGATGACGCCGATGTGGGGCATCTCCCGGTGGATAGCGCGCGTGGCCTCGATCCCATCCAGGACCGGCTCCGGCGGCCCTGCGGGCGCTTCCTGCTGATCCCCCGAAGGGGGCGGCATCCGGATGTCCATCAGAATGACGTCGGGCATCAGCGCTCTGGCCTGCTCCAGCGCTTCGCGGCCTGTAGCCGCCTCGCCCACCACCTCTATATCCTCTTCCGCCTCCAGCATCCTCCGGACGCCCTTGCGGAAGAGGGTGTGGTCGTCGACGATGAGGACGCTGATTTTTTCCATCGGCTCCCTCCGAGCACCTGAAAGACTACACCCCCGCCTCCAGCGGGATAACCGCTTCTACTTTTGTCCCCGCCCCCGGCGCGCTCTCCACCTCAAACCGCCCTCCCAACTGCTTCACCCGCTCCCGCATGCTCCACAGCCCCACGTGTGCCCCGACCTGGGCCGCCCGGGGGTCAAAACCCTGCCCGTCGTCAGCGACGTGGAGGGTCACCCTCTCCTCGTCCCAGGTCAGCCGCACCTCTACCCGCCGCGCCCGGGCGTGCCGGGCCACATTGTTCAGCGCCTCCTGGAGGATGCGAAACAGCGCGGTCTCCAGAGGGGCGGGCAACCGCATCTCCCCCTCCGGCAGGGAGAGGACCACCTCCAGCCCTTGTTCCTCCTGGTATCGGACCACGTACTCTCGCAGCGCCGGCACCAGTCCCAACTCGTCCAGCACCGCCGGCCGCAGGTCGTAGATCAACCGGCGGATGTCTTGAATGCTCGCCTGGACCTGCTCGGCGATCTCTTCCACCTCCTCGGCTGCTGGGTGGTGGTCCTGCTCCAGCAGTTTGCGGGCCGTGCGCAGCCGGAGGTTCGCCCCAGCCAGGGTCGGCCCCACTCCGTCGTGCAGTTCCCGCGCGATCCGTCGCCGCTCCTCCTCCTGCGCTGCGGTCACCCGCGCCAACTGCTGACGCAGCATCGCTATCCGCTCCTCGTGCAGACGGGCGTTCTCCAGCGCGAACGCCGCGCTCTGAGCCAACGTGGTGAGAAGTCCAACGTCCTCCTGGGTATAGAGGTCCCCTGATCTCTTCTCCCCCAGGGTCAGGATGCCCACCAGGCTTTCGCCGACCAGCAGGGGTACTGCCAATACCGCCCCGATCCGCCGCAGTTCCTCGGCCTGAGGCGAGCGCTCGCCAGGCAGGAGCGACAACGGACGTCGCCCCCGCTCCAGCCGGACAGCGAGGCCCCAGACGTCCACCGCCTCGTCCTCCCCCGCGCTTCCCACCGGACGGTAGCGTTCGCCCTTCGGCAGCCACAGCGTCGCCTTCTGTGCTCCCATCGTCTTCGTCACCGTCTCCAGCATCAAGCGGATCACCTCGTCCCTGTCCCGCAGCGTGCTCAATCCCAGGCTGAAGGCGGTCAGCGCCTGCCGCATCTCCACCTCCCGCCGGAAGAAGGTCCGATCCACGAAGGTCTGGATGCGGCTGCGTGCCGGCTGGAAAAGGAAGGCGATGAAGAGCGCGGGGATCAGGGCGGAGAGGAACGACTGCTGACCGGTCAGGCCCTGGAAGAGATAGCCGGTAAGTAGGGAGAGCACCAGGAAGACGGCGGTGAGGATGGCCGTTAGCAGGGAGTAGACCAGTCCCTTGCGCACCACCACCCGGATATCGAAGAGCTGGTACCGCAGGACGGCGTAGCCGACGGAGAGGGGATAGAGGGTGGCGATGATGCCGCCCCAGTGGATGCTCGCGGGGGGCGGAATATGGAGGGTCGCAGGAGCCCAGAGGAAGACGATCCATCCCCCCAGGCCCAGGCTGATGCCCACCAGGAGCACCACCGCTTGCTGGCGAATCAGCGGGGTCGTTCTCCTCTTAAGGGCGATCTGAAGCAGGGGGACGAGCTTGTTGACGAGCGAGCCCACGCCGAGGATGAGGAAGTGGCCCCAGGTGCCGGACCAGAGGTACAACCGCCACAGTGCGGGCTCGTCCAGACGGGAGGCCAGGAAGAACAGTGCAGGGAAGTAGACCGTGAAGGCCGCGACCAGGGCGACGAAGGATGGGAGAAGCGGCCAGCGGGCCAGGAACTCCTTCCGCGCCCGATCGGCGGGGAAACTCCAGAAGAAGATCCAGCCCGCCACGGTGGTGATCGCCGTCCACGGGTGGATCAGGTAGGCCGTCCACTTCTGTTGGCTGAGGAAGGTATTCCACACCCCCCCGACGATGCTCGCCCAGCAGAGGAGGTAGAAAAGGAGATAGCGGTTCAGTCGGCCAGCGGGGTTGCGCGCGTAGATGAAGAGACCGACGACCAGGGAGGTGAAGGCGAAGAGCGCTCCTCCTGGAATGAAGCGCCAGAGGATGTCGGCGGTGAATTCCATCGTGGGAACGGCGATCTGGAATCTTTGATTGCCCCGCTCCACGGTGTAGACTAGAGGGGTGCCGATGCCCGCCTCCCGCACCAGACGACGCATCTCCCGCCAGTGCTGCCCGTTCACCGCCACGATGCGGTCCCAGGGGCGCAGGCCCGCCTGGGGGCCGGTGAAATCCCTGGGGGTGAAGCCGCTGACGATGCGATCCGGGGTATAGAAGAAGCCAGGGAAGGGGTGACCGATCTGGACGACGATGGAGGTCAGAGAGGCGGCCCAGACCAGGACAGCGATTAGGACCACCCCAGTCGCCACCCAGCGAGGATGGGCGAGAGCGAGACCCGAAAGGGCCGACACCATTCGTGGAGGTCGAAACTTTTTCATCAGAGCAATTCCCACCGGCCCGGGGTTTGTCCCTCTTCGATCCCCTCGGGCATCTGCGTCCAGCGTCGGACGAAGGCCCACAGGCCGGCCTCATCGGCGAAGGCGGTGTTTGCGCCCGACTGGATATGCTATACCCGTCCGCGCCATCGGGTCCGGCCGCCCCGGCTCTCCCGCCAGAAGCGGATGATGAGGGTGCTTAGGGGAGCGGTCGATCTCTCAGGAGGCCCCTCGGGAGCTCCCTTGGTCGGGTCAGGACCTGTGCCAGAGCCCGCTATCCAACACCTCACCAAAGCCAACCGGTCCACGCACGCTCGCAGTGGACGGTACGCTTCTAGTATACCAGAAATATGTCAAAAAACTATCCCAGCCACCTATCACTGATAGGACTTACACAGTATCACCACAGAGGCACAGAGAGCACAGAGGAACTCTGAAAAACGAGCAGAAACTCCGTGTCCTCTGTGTCTCCGTCGTACCACCTGTCGCCCGTCAATCCCCCGCCACCAGGGGCAGGAACAGGTGGTACGGCCACGGCAGGATCTCCCGGTCGAAGCGGAGTGCGGGGTCGCCGAGCAGGACGAAGGTGTCCAGCAGGTCCAGGTTCTGGCCGGTGGCGGCCAGGCGCAGTTTCCCCGCCAACGTTGCCTCGCCGACCGTCCCCACCTCGTCGACGAAGACGGCGCGGAAGAAGCCGTCGGAGAGGCGGGAGTGACCGGTGCCTACCCCCAACCCCGTCGGCCCCCAGGCGGCGACAGCCCCCCCGTCCTCTAAGAGGACCAACTCCTCGTCCAGCGTCGGCTCGGGCCGGTGGAAGGCCCCCGTGAAGCAGGTCATCTCCACCGCCACCGGCCAGCGGCGGCCGTTGCGCAACGAGGGAAGGTCGTCCAAATGGAAGAACCGCTCGGCGGCCCACTGCTGCCAGGAGGAGTGGCCGGTGAACTGGACCACCAGCGCACCCCGGTTCCAGTCCGAGAGCAGCCCGTCGTGGATGGCGGTCGCTTCCTCCACGGGGCAGTCGCTGACGTAGGGGCTCGATCCTGAGCAGTAGCGACGGGTGGCGGTGAAGGGACCGGTCACATAGACGGCGGCGTGGTCGTCGGAGGCGGCGGCGAAGTCGCCCGCCTCATCCGCGTCGTCGGCTACCAGGACCACGTTCGCGTTCCAGCCGCCGGGGAGAGGGTCGGTCTCGTAGGCGACGATCTTCCCGACCACCGTCGCGGCCTCCTCCGCCGAACCCACCGGCAGCCGCCCCAGAAGAAGGTCGGGCAGGTTGTCGTCCCCGTCCACGCAGACGTACCGGTTGTCGGCCGCCGTCTCCCCGCCCCAGGGGTCCACGTCGGCCAGATACGGCGGGATGAAGGTAGGGGGCGAATCGGGCCGGTACTGCCTGGGATCGAAGGATCCGTCGCCCACCAGGAGGACGTAGGATGGACGGGGGCTCCAGGTAGCGTAGGCGTCGGCGATGAAGGTGCGGATCGGTTCAGGGTCGACCCGGCCGTCGCCGTAGGCGTCGTAGATCCCCAGGACGCTGACCACCGTCACGCTCAGCCCCTGACTGCGGCGCAGGTCCACCAGGGGGTCGAGGGCGTCGGCGAAGGCGGGGTGGGTGATGATCAGCAGATCGGCGCCGTCGGCCCCGCCGTCAACGACGAGGTCCTCAGGGGAGCGGACGCGACCGGGGGGGCGGACACCGCTCTCGGCGGTCACGAAGTACCGGCGCGGGCCGCCCCCGGGCGGATCGCCCAGGGTGAGCCGCTGACCGTCCACCTGGAAGTCGCTCAGCCGGACCGGCTGGAGCGGGTCGGAGACGTCGTAGGCACGGTAGGGGCCGGGGGCGTCCAGCGCGACGGTGTAGGCCCGCGCCGGCCCCGCGCCGGACGCGTTGCGCAGGACCAGCGGGAGGTAGGTCCGGTGGGGGAGGGACGGGGGAGAGGTGCCCGCCGAAGGGGAGACCACCTTCCCAAACGTCACCGACGCGCCCGCCGGTTCCGCGCTGCGGCCGTAGCGGACCGCGAACCCGTCCAGCCACCCTCCCTCGGTCGCCAGCGGGCGCAGGGAGAGCACGTTGCTGCCGGAGCGAAGCAGGCCCGGCGGGATGGGGAGCGTCTGGGTGACGGCGGCCTGTCCACTCCAGACCGCCTCGCCGATCCCCGTGCCGTTCACCTCGACCGCCCACCGGTGGTCGCCCGCGGTGTAGCCGATCAGCCAGAGGGTGAGCGTGGCCGAGGAGGTCCCGTCCACGGCGGCGAGGGAGAAAGGGTAGTCCGTCGGCGCGGAGGCCGGACCGACCAGGTAGTCCCACACCCATCGATCTCCGTCCTTCCCCGGAGGGACCCCCGCCGTGAAGCGGTCCGGCGTGTAGAGGTGGTTCTCCTCGAACACCTCCTCCACCCAGGCTGTACCGGTTGGTAGGCCGGTCGGGTCGGCCGAGCGGTCGCCCATCCGCAGGCCTGCCGCCGTGTCGATCACGAGTCGGTATACGTCTACGCGGGTCCAGCGGCTGAAGCGGGGCTCGGCGTAGAAGAGGATCGATTCGCCCGGCTCGAAGGTCGTGTCGTCGTCCCCCTCCCACTCGTAGGCCACTTCGTCGCTCCCCCGAAAGAGGCGGAAGTTGTGGGGATCGGCGGCCCCGAAGCCGAGGGGGGCCAGGTCGGTGTAGGAGACCCGGTAGAGCCCCGGAGTGTCCACCTCGATGAAGGCGGTAGGGGAGATGGGTGAAGCGGCAGAAGCAGGGAAGTGGGGAGGCGGGGGAGTGAAGACCTCCCAGGGGTTGAGGACGGCGCGGCGGACCTGGGAGAGCAGGGGGTCGGCTGGGGATGGGGTGGCCGTCGCCCGCGCGTCGTCCGCCGACCATCTCACCTCGACGCGGAGGCGGCGGTAGAGACGGAGGCGACCGCCGTCGGGGAGGGCCGGGTAAAAGGTGAGACGGGCCAGGCGGACACCGCGGACGGTGCCCGCTTCCTCCAGCGCTACGGGCGAGGCAGGGGCGGGTAGCCGTTCGTCGGTCGGGGTGAAGGCCGGGCCGATGGGGCGACCGGAGGCGTCCCTCCTCGCTCCGGCGGGCCGTGGTGCCACAGCGAGGGAGCCGGGGAGAGGCAGGGTCGCCTCCTCCAGGACCTCGACGTGCAGGGAGGGGAAGGCATCGGGAGGAAGGGCGATCAGCGTCGTCGTGTAGGGGAGGCGCGGTGCGCCGGGGATCGCCACCTGGTCGTACCCCTCTGCTGTCACCTCTACGATTTCACCACAGAGACGCAGAGGGCATGGAGACGCTTTTACGATTTCTCTGTGTCCTCTGTGCCTCTGTGGTGCGATATGAACCGGTGGGCTGACCCACTCCAGCACCAATCCGGAGGGGCCGGCCTCCACCGTTCGCACCCCTGGCTCCGGTGGGGGCGGGGCTGCGAGGGAGGGGACCCGCCCGCCGACGGCGAGGGGGATCAAGAGAAGGAACAGCAACGTCTTGGGAAGTAAGGAGTAGCGGTTATGAGTTGACAATTTTCAGTTGTCCATTACAATTGAGCCAGGTAAGATATACTGCGCGATGTAAGGAGGTAGTGATGATCTGGACGGCGAAAGTAACCTCCAAAGGGCAGATCACCCTTCCCAAAGGGCTTCGGGAGCGGTTGGGGTTGAGGCCGGGGGATCGGGTGACGTTCGTAGAACAGGAAGGCAAAATCACGATAGAACCTTTTTCAGACGACATTCTGATCTGGTATGGTGCTCTGCGCACTGATGGCCCACCCGCCGATTTGAAGAAAGTGCGGGAAACAGTACGTCAAGCCATCGCTGAGGAGGTCGTCCGTGAAGGTCAGAACCATCGACGCTAACGTCATCCTGAGGTTTCTACTGGACGATCACCCCGAGCAGTCGCCCCGGTGTCGGGAGTTGCTGAGACGGGTCCAAGACGGGGAAGAAACGATCTTTCTCCCTGAGGTCGTTGTGAGTGACACCGTGTGGACTTTGCAAAGATTTTACCGCTGGCCCCCGGATCGAATCCGCCGTTTCGTCGGAACACTCTTGGATCTAGACGGTGTCCGAGTGAACCGCAAAGCGACTTTACTTGAAGCCCTCCATCTCTTCGCCACGCTCAGGATCGACTTCTCCGACGCCCTGATCGCCGCAGAGATGTTGCGGTCGGGTCGGGAGGAGATCTACTCCTACGACCGGGACTTCGACCGGGTGCCCGGCCTGCGGCGGGTGGACCCATAGGTAGGGGCACGAGCCCCCGCGCCCCTACCTACCGCACCACAATCGGGAGGTAGACCCGATACGGCAGCACGACCACCCCCACGGTCGCGCTGACCGGCCCGTGGAATGTTTCCTCCATTGCGGTGTTCACGTCCGCCAGCCAGTACCACCAGGTCCCATCGTACGGCACGGTGTCGGTGTAACCGTAGGTCGCCCCGCTGCCGTGGGCCTGGGAGGGGATGAGGCCCAGCAGGCTGGCCCGCGCCCGATCCGGCTCCGGTGCTCGGTACAGGTTGAAGCCGAAGTTGTCCACCTCCACCGCCGTGGCCCACTCCAACCGCACCGACCGGCCGGTCACCTCCCCAACGCGGAAGTAGAGCAGCCCCACGGCCGTGGGCACGTCGCTGACCGGCGCGTCGTCGTCGGCCCGGTTGGCCGGGTTGTCGTACACGTCGAGGACGCCGCTGATGATGGCGGTGTTTACCGTGGTGGTGATGTCGCGGACCACCCGGAAGACGGTGGTGATGACAAAGGTCTCGCCGGGCAGCAGGTCTCGGCCGAAACCGTTGGGCGCCGGTCCGGTCAGATCGTGCCAGGCCAGGTCCCCATCGTCGATGTCCTCATCCGGATAGGGCGCGGCGTCCTCGAAACTCAGGTAGTAGTCGTCGTACAGGTCCTGCAGCGGGAGGACGTCGATGGCGCTGGGCCCGACGTTGGTGATGAGGATCGTGAAGGTGACGAAGTTCGGCTCCACGACGTCCAGATCCACCGCCGCCACCCGCTTCTCGATCGCCACCGCCGGGTTCACGACATCCACAGGCGCGCTGTCGGTGTCGGTGAGGACACCGCCGGGGGTCGTGCCCGTCGCCGTGGCGACGTTGACGTAGGTGCCGGTGACGGCCGGTGTGGCGGTCACAGCGAAGGTGACCGTGATGCTCCCGCCGGGGGACAGCGGCCCCAGGTTCTGCCAGACCAGCGTCGGCTCGGCGATGAGGTCCGGATCGGCCGGGCTGCCGGAGCCGACGATGTAGTGGAAGTCCGGCGGCAGCGTGTCGGTCAGCACCAGCGGATCGAAGGTCACCGCGCCGGTGTTGGTAATGCGGATCGTGTAGGTGAGCGGCCGGTTGCGCGTGACCCGGCCCGGTTCTACGGTCTTGGCCAGATCCAGCCCCGGCACCAGCGGGGTGGTCGGCTCCTCGTCGGTGTTGTTGTCCAGGTTGTGGTCGGGCGTGTCGCTGGCCACGGTGACCGCGTTGGTGAAAACCCGTGTGGCGGTCGTGTTCACCCGCACCGTCATGGTGAACCACAGGCTCTCCCCCACGCCCAGGTCGCCCAGGCCGGTCCACACCAGCGGATTCGGCCCGCCGCTCTGGGATGGCGTGGCGGAGAGGAACGCGACCTCGGGCGGCAGCGCATCGGTGACGACGACGTTCCGCGCCACCGACGGCCCCTCGTTGGTCACGGCGAAGGTGTAGGTGAGCACCGTCCCCACCACCACCGGGTCGGGGTCGTCCGACTTGACCACGACCAGGTCGGCCCCGAGGAAGAGACCGAAGTCCACCGTCGGGTTGTGGGTGGAGCCGGTCCCGTCGTCCACGACGTTGTTCCCCAACGCACCCGCGTCTCCGGCGGCGAGGTGGACCGGGTTGCTGCGGATCGCGCCGCCCGCCGTGCCGACGCCGTTGTCGTCGCCGTTCACGTTGGTGTCCGGGTTCGCCGTGGTGGGTGTGTCGGCGCTGCTGGCGTAGTTCGGCGGCGGGATCACCTCGACGACGTAGGTCCCCGAGACCAGGCCGGTAAAGGTGTAATAGCCAGACGCGTCGGTGGTGGTGGTCATCAGGAGCGTCGTGCCGGTCCCGTCGTAGAGACGGACCTCGACGCCCGGCGCGCCGACCTCCCCGGCGTCCAGATACCCGTCGTTGTTGGCATCGTACCACACCTGGTCGCCCAAACTCAGCCGGTAGAAGCCGAAGTCGATGGTGAGGTTGGAGTTGGCGTCGGTGTCGCCGTCGTTGATCGGCTCGTCGCCCGGCGTGACGGTCACCGCGTCGGACGCCACGTACCCGCCCGCGCCCAGCACCCCGTACACGATGCCGTGGTCGCGCTCGTTCAGGTCGCTGTCGCCGGTGTAGACCGCCGTGCTGTTGATGTATCCCCCCAGGACCCCACCGGGGGCGAAGTTGGTCTGGGTGACGACCACCAGGTAGGTCTGCGTCGGCAGCAGGCTCGGATACAGCCGCGTGAACGTGTAGTACCCGCCCGCCGCCGTGGTGGTCGTGGAGATCAGTTGATCCACCCCTGGCGTGAAGAGGCCGTCGCCGTTGGTGTCCTGGTACAGTTCTATCGCCACGCCCGGCACGCCGACCTCGCCCGCGTCCAGCGTCCCGCTGTCGTCGGTGTCGTACCAGACCTGGTTGCCCAGCGAGACCAACTGCACTAGGCCGAAGTCGAACGTGTAGTCGTTGTCGGTGATCACCGGGGTGGTGACGATGAGATCGCCACCCACGGGCCGGCCGTCGGAATCCAACGCATCGTCCGTCCCCTGATCCGGCACCGTGTGCGCATACCCCTCCAGCGGCCCTCCGGGTCCGAAGTTGGCGGCGACCACCGTGATCGTGTAGACCTGACTCACCGGCACCGTGAACGTGTAGTACCCGTTCGCCGTCGTCGTCGTGGTGAAGACGCGGCCGTCGGGGTAGGTGAGGGTCACGGTGACCCCGCCGAAGCCGGTCGTGTCGTCCTGGATACCGTTGTGGTTCTCGTCGAACCAGACGTAGTTGCCCAGTTCGACCAGGTGGACGAAGCCGTAGTCCAGCGTCAGGTCCTCCGTGAAGGCCGGGGTCAACGTGGTGGTGATGGCGTACCCCAGCCCGCCGAAGGTCTGGGTGATGGACCCGTTGGAGTCGGTCGCCGGGGTCGCCGAGGAAGCCATATACACCGTCTGGGTGTAGTCGTACAGCGGCCCACCCACGTCGTAACTGGCGCTGGAGATGCGGACCGTGTAGGTCACCCCCAGCGGCAGGTACTCGAAGATGTAGGAGCCATCAGCCGCCGTGGTGGTGTAGGTGATGAACGCGCCGGTATCGGCGTCGAACAGTTCGACCACCACGCCGGAGATGCCGAACTCGCCCGGATGGCTCCCCTGGATGCCGTCGTAATCGAAGTCGTACCAGACGTAGTCGCCCAGCCGGCCCAGCGGCCAGGTGAGGACGTTGAGGTCGTCGGTGACGTACTCCCGCACGCCAGGCACCGTCTCGGTGAGGGAGGTGTTGCGCACGGTGACGACGTCCGTGAAGAGGCGGCCCGCGTAGATCGGCTCGCCGAGTTGCGCGGTGAAGGTCAGGACGACCGTGTTGTCCGGCGGCGGTGGCACGTCGAGGAAGGGGAGCGTCCAGGTGATGATCCGCCCGTCCGGTGCCAGGACGCCGCCGCTGCCGACGGCGACGACGGCGAGCCCTTCCGGCACCGCGTCGGTGACGACGAGGCTGTAGGCGGGGCTGTCGCCCTGGTTGACCACCGTGAGGGTGTAGAGCGCCGTCCAGGCGTCGGCCAGCACCCGCCCGACCTTCGAGACGCTCACCCGCGGCTCGCCGACGGTGGTGCTGACCACGTTGCTGGGGATGGGGCCGCCCTCGCGGTGCGTAAGCACCGCCATGTCGGTGATCACGTCGCCCGCGTTGGCATCCCCGGCCGGGCTGGGCCACTCGTGAGAGATGCGGGTGGTCACCGTGATCGTCGCCTGTGTCCCGTGTGGGATCGAGGCAAACGTCGCCGTCACCACCTGACCGGACCAGCCCACACTTCCACCGGTGCCACCGGCGGAGGAGACCCCCTCGATCCGCAGCCGGCTGTCCACCGTGTCGGTCACCACCGCGTCGTAGAGCGTCGCCGTGATCGGGGATTCCGGTACGGTGAGGGTGTAGGTGACCAGCGTGCCCAGCGTCGCCGTCGGCGGCGGGGAGAAGGCCACCGCCTTGAAGATGCCTGCGCCCACCGTGCGGACACTGGCGGAGTGGGAACCGCCGCTGTAGTCCCGGTCGATCTCCAGCGGCTGACTCTCCGCCTCCCAGTTGTCGTAGGCCAGGGCGGCCTGGTCCGAGAAGGTGACGTTGGCGGTGACGCCGTCCTCGACCTGCAGGACCACGGTCAGAGTGATGCCGGTGTGGTCCACCGGGTCGAAGGGAACCGTGGGGGTCAGGTGGTCAACGGCCCAGGTGAGGACACCGGTCGCGCCCACCCCCGGCCCCGCCACCACCGAGGCGGTGGGGTCGTCCGACGCCACCGTATAGGTGACCAGGCTCATCCCGCCGGGAAGTGCGTCGGTGATCACCAGGTCGTAGCCGGGGATGCGGCTCTGGTTGGAGACGACCAGGGTGTAGGTCACGGGATCGTTGGCCCCTACCAGGCAGCCGGCCTGCCCGAAGCGGGTGATGAGGATGTCGTCCACGTCGATGTCGCTGCCCTCCGTGGTGCGAATTTGAGTGAAGCCGCTGGCGTGGGTGTCGTCGATGACGTCGAAGATCAGGCTCCCGTCCACGTAGATCTGGATGCGGGACCCTTCGGCGCGGACTTCGAAGTGGTGCCAGGAACCAGCGCCGGGCGCACCGCCGACAGTAGCCAGAGATACAGTCCCAGGGAAACGGCGGAGACGAAAATCTGTGCTTCTCCACTCGAAGATGTAACTGTAAGAGTTCCAATCGTTCGTGGTGCGGAACACGATCCAGAAGTCGCCCTGATTGCCTGCCCGTTTGCGGGCCATCAGGCTGATGCTGAAGTCGGAAAGGACGGTGGTGTTCTGCATGTCGCCGCTGCTGGAGAGATGGACCCGACCGTCCTCAACGACGACGGAAGAGTTAATGGCCGACCAGTTCCCCAGTGTACCATCGTTGAAGTTGTCCTGAAGGATCGTGGCCCCGCACCCACGAGACGTCACGTAGGTCTTGCCGATGTGCAGGATCGGCTCCACCACGTCCACGTCCGCCGTGTCGGTGTAGACGTAGTCGCGGGTGTCGTCGGTGTAGGCCATCGTCAGCACGTTGGTCAAGCGAAGGCCGTCGTAGTTCGAGGGAACATCCTGGACGACGGCGGTGAGGACGCCGTTGATCTGAACCGTGCCGGGAAGGTCGCCCAGCGCCCAGACGACGTCGCCGGAGGCCAGGTGACCGGGGGTGACGGTGGGGGTGGAGGAGATAAGGGTGGTCGGACCGCCGCTGCTGCCGTCTCCATCGTAGGTGTAGGTGAGCACCGAACCGACGTACCCCAGGCCGATGGGGAGGGCGTCGGTGAGGACCACGTTCTCGTAGAGGGCGTCGGTGTCGGGCATGTAAGCGGTGAACGTAAAGACGGCAAGAGCACCGATGGTATCCGTCTGGACCGGCGGACCCTTGCGGAAGGTCTCCAGAAGAGTGAGATACGCCGTGTCGGTCCCGGAGGAGGCCACGCAGCCGGTGCCACAGTAGGTGGTGGCGGTGACCACGTTCCGGTTGGCCCCTACATCGATCAATTGTGCGCTCACGTAGGCGGTCCAGGTGCCGCCCGCAGGGATGGGGTTGGGCGCCCAGGTGATCACGTTGCCCGCTACAGTAGGCGGTGCGCCGTCGGAGCCGACGGTGGCGGTCACACCGACGTAGTTCCCCTCCACCACGTCGGTCACGAGCACGTTATAGGCGATACCGCTTCCCGTGTTGCGCACGGTGATCGTCCAGGTGATCCAATCCCCCACGTCGGCGGTCTGCTGCGTGGGCTGCTTATCCACCTGGAGGACCGGATAGAGGCGGGTGAGGGGGATGGACCGTGTGGTGGCGTAGGGGCCGGTGCTCGGGCAGACACTCACGTCATCATAATTCAAATCCAGCACCACCGACCCACTCCAATTGAGGCAGTCGCCGGTAAAAGCGTCATTACGCACGCGGATGACGATGGTGGTCGGTCCAGTCGGCAGGGCGCTGGTGGTCCAACGCCAGACGGCAGGGTTGTCGCCAGGAGAGGGAGTTACGTCAGCGGGGGCGCTGATGGAAAGGGTCTCGGAGTAGACCAGGCCCGCGGGCAAGGTGGCGGTGAGGACCCCGTTGTAGGCCGGAGTGCCCTGGTTATCCAGCGTGATGGTCAGCACGTCCTCACAGAGATGGACCCCCGTAGGCGCGACCCTCAGATCGGCGGTCCGGTAGACGGGCCGGGTGCGCAGGAGGGCCTGGGTCGTCTGCCAGGGGCTGCGGCATCCGGTGGGGCAG
Source organism: Thermoflexia bacterium (assembly GCA_011192125.1). Classification (GTDB taxonomy): domain Bacteria; phylum Chloroflexota; class Anaerolineae; order B4-G1; family DUEL01; genus DUEL01. Next base: position 17,647 of record DUEL01000020.1, on the reverse strand, counting down.
CCCCAACTGACGGCGGCGGCGTTGACCGTATCCACAGGATCGCAACCCTCGGGGGTGGAGACCACCGTGGAGACGGTCACGACAGCGGTGGCCCCCGGGGCGAGGGTGCCCAGCGACCAGGTGAGGGTGCCGGAACTGTCCGGCCCGGTGACCGGCGTGGTGGCGGTGACGAAGACCGCGTTCCAGGGAAGCGTGTCGGTCACCAGCACCTGGTAGGCCGTGCCCGCCGACGCGCCGTTCGTGACGGTGATCACCCAAAGGACAGACTCCCCCGGTTCGGCCAATACTAACCCGGTCAGCGGGCCTCCCGTTGAGACGTTCCGCCCCTGTTTCACAATAGTGAGGTCCGCCCGCTGCGCCTCCATCATATAGGTACTCTCCGCCGTCCGGTGGGGCGTCCCGCAGACGTCGTAGTAGTAAGCGTGGATGCGGAGCAGGCCACCCTCGTAGTCGCAGTCGGCGCGGACCCGGTAGCGGATGTAGACCGTCTCATCGGGGGACATCACGCGCAGCAGATCGCCCATGCCGAGGCCGCTGGTCGGCCCCCAGGTGAGGGTCTGCCCGGCGATCGAGGGGTCGGGCCCGGCCTGCCAGTTGACCTGGTCGGTGCTGTACTCGGTGGTGCCGGGAAGGTAGACCAGCCCAGAGGGCAGCACGTCCGTGATGGTGGCGCTGTAGACCGACATCAGGCCGGCGTTTTTGACCGTGACGGTCACCGTGCCGGTGGTGCAGACCTCGATGGGCGTGAGACCGACGTTGGTGTTGAGCATGATCGTCTCCGGCAGTTCGACCACGGAGGTCTTCGGCCCGGCGTACCGGCACATCTGGCCCTGACAGAACTGGTAGCCGCTGAACTGGTTGGTCAGGTCCTCACAGCCGACCACCTCGGCCACGAACCCCAGCGTGACCTGAGCGCCGGAGGGGACCTCGTCCAGCGTCCAGGTGACCCACCGGCCGCCGCTCACGACGGGCGTCACCCCGGCGACTGAGCCGCGTGTGGTGGTGATGGTAGAGGTGACGTACCGGAGGCCGGAGCCGAGGGTGTCGGTGAGGAGGACGTGGTGGGCTGTGCCGGCACCGGCGTTGATGAGCGTGAGCGTCCAGGTGACCCGGTCGGACTCGGCCCAGTGGAGTTCGGGGTACTTGGCGACGATGAGAGAGGGCGTGAGCGGCGGCGGATTGGCCCCGCCAGAGACATAGCACTGCTCGAAGTAATCCGCGTCGTCCTCACAGAGGCCCTCGTACCACGCCTCCACGGAGAGCGGGCCCGTGGCGTCGCAGCGGCGCTGGAGGTGGAGTTGGACCGTCGCCGTGGTCGCCGTGGCGAACTGGTCCCCGTAGAACCAGGTGTAACTCAGCGGCCCGGTGGTGGTGAAGGCGGGCGTCGCCCCGCCGAAGCCCAGCACCTCCACCACGGCGTAGTCGGTGGTGTTGAACCGCATCGCCACGTCGTAGGCCGGCGCCGCGTCCAGCCGGTCCAGCGTCAGCGTGACTGTGTACTCGGCGCACGGCTCGACGTTGGCGGGCGCGCCCAATACCCCCACCGCCATCTGCGGCGCGTCCACCGCCACGAAGACCCCCTCCTCCAACACGCCATCGTCGGCGCAGTAGGAGTTGCCGGTCACGCCCAGGTCCAGGTAGGACCAGTCATAGAAGCGCAGGTCGTCACACCCGGCCGGGGCGGTGATCCCGGTCCGATAGGTGACGACCATCGTCGCCCCGGGGACGGTGATGCCGCAGGTGGGCGAGATATTGGACAGGACCAACATCCCGTTGACCACCGTCTCCGAGAAGACGGCCGCGCAACTCTGACCGTTGCTGAGCCAGACCCCTGCGCTGCCGGGAACGTAGGTCTGGTGGGGGAGTTCGTCGGTGAAGACCATCCCCTGCCAGGTGGGGGTGACGGCAAAGGAGGAGGCGAAGACGTAGGTGTTGGTGTAGACGAAGCCGGTGCAGGTCTCGGCAGACGCGGGGGCCACCTGCTTGTCGCGGGAGGTTAGGTCGTTCTCACACTGGATATAGGTGGAGGCGGTGGCCTGGGCCGCGTGGTCGCAGTCCTGACAATCGGCCCCGCGTACCTCGACCGTGTTGACCGCCTGGGTACCGCAGTAGGTGCAGCCGGTGGTGTCGGTGATGGGGGACTGGAGCACCGGATAGAGGCGGGTGGTTGTCGTCCCCGGCACGAGCCAGGTGATGTACGTGGTGGTACCAATGGTGAAGACGGAGCCGCCGTCGGCGTCCAGGACCGACCAGCCGGGCGGCAGGGTGTCGGTGACGACGAGGCTGCCCAGGTTGGCCGCGTCCACCGTGATGACGGGGGAGACCACCTCTCCCAGGTAGATCTCGCCCGGCACGTTCTCCTTGCTGATGCTTAGAGAGGGAACGCTCCCCACCAACTGCCAACTCTCCTGCCGCACGGGCAGGACATAGGGGTTGCCGCAGTCGTCCTCAAACTCCAATTGAAAGTCGAAGGAGCCTCCATAGGCGCTCAAACCGCACGGGTCGGGGACGGTGAGTTCGCAGACCAGTTCGTAGTCGGTCGATCCGGTGATGTCCGGCAGGGTGAAGCCGAGGCCGGGGGTGTAGGCCGCGCCGGGGGAGAGGACGGTGACGGAGAAGGGGCTCATATCGGCGCGCAGAAGCACGTCGTGGGCGGTCCCGGCCCCGCTGTTGTTGACCGTGATGGTGAAGATCTCACTGCCCGTGCAGTAGTCCACGTCGAAGGGCGGCGTGGAGTAGTCGAGGAACGGCACATCCAGCCGCAGGTCCACGTTGGCCTTGGCCCACAGTTGCTGGCACTGTCCCGAGGGGCATCCCCAGGTGGCCGTGACCACGTCGCCCAGGTCGACACAGGCGTCCACGCGGGCCACCACGGGGAAGGTGAGCACGCTGTCGGGGGCGAGAGAGGGGGTGTAGGCGGAGGTCTGCCCGGCGACGAAGGTCAGCCCCGACCCCAGCACGTCGGTCACGACCACGTTGTCCACCCGCCCGTAGCCTGAGTTGCGGACGATCACCGTCCAGGTGACCAGATCGCCCACCCCGGCGGGGACGACGGCCGGCTCCTTGCGCACGGTGATCGCGCCGGGGTCGACGGCGAAGTCGGTGATCTTGACGATGGGGGCCGCGCCGTCCTGAGTGAGGGTGACGATGTTCTGGCCGGAGACCGCGTCGCAGGTGGCGGAGAAGACGGCGTGCCGGGTGATGGTCTCGTTGGGGCCGACGGTGCCCACGTTGAAGATTCGCTGCGTGGGGACGAAGCCCGCGGGCATCGTGCTGGTGATGACGACGCCGGTGGTGGTGATGGCGTCGTTGGTGGCGACGATGGTGAAGGTGACCCGGTCACAGTTGTTGATGGCTGTGTCCGGACCGTAGACGGCGACGGCGTCGGGGTAGATGGTGTGATGGGACGCGGGTTGGGAACCGAGAGTTGGGGATCGCAAATTGGGGGTTACGGATTGTGAGTCGTGAGTGGTGGGTTGCGGGTTACCGAACCAGACGGGAAGGGCAGCCCCAGGAGCATAGGCCGGAGACGGGGAGCCTGTGGACCCTCCCTCGGCGGGGGCAACGGGAGGGGCATCGGAATGGAACCAGCCCGGAACGGCTGTGGACACCGCTCCCCCCTGAGCAAGGGGGTCGAACCATCCAGGCAGAATCGTTGGGGGAGGAGGGGGAGGAGAAGGAGGAACAGAAGCACCCGCCCCCACAGACACGGCGAAGTTGGAAAACAGATATAAGGCCGTCAAGGCAACGCTCAACGCCTTGCGCATTTCTCCTCCTTAAAAACCTGCTGGACCCTAAGCGCGACGGTGGTGTGCCCGGCTCAGGGCCAGGATAGCGACCAGTAGGATCGCCCCACCGGTCACGAAGAGAGGAAACGACCATCCACCGGCTCCTCCAGTTTCGGGCAACAGCGGAGGGGGTGTGGGTGTGGAGGTAACCGTGGCGACCGGGGGGGGAGGAGAAATGGGGGTATGCGTGGACGTCGGAGTTGGAGTAAAGGTGGGAGTCTGCGTAGGCGTTGGGGTGGGGGTAAACCCGGCAGCCGCCGGGGAGGGGAACTGGATCCAACCGAGCAGCGTGAGTCCTACAATGAGAAGCAAAAGCGGATAGTAGAACCGACGACCGCCCGAACCCAACAGGAAAAGCCCGCCCTGCCCTCTCCGTTCAACGGAATCAGGGGAAAAGTCCATCGACGCCCTCGCTCCTTTCTGGGCCGTTGTGGCGAGTCCGCGCCCTGTGTAACCCTCGTTGCAAAACCGGCAGGTGCCCTCATATTATGAGGAAGTTACATCTTCATTTTACCGCATTTGGAGGGGAACGCAACCCCCAACACCGGGGTAGTCTGTAACCGTTTGGCAGGCGCCCGACGACTCAGGTCGCGGAGTCCCAAGCAGCAAAGCCCGGTCTTCGCCGGGCCACCCTCGCCGAACGGATCAGAGCCGCCGAGGGGTGACCTCGCCATCTGCATTTGGAGAGCCCTGGGGGAGGGGGGAACGGTCTGGTAGGAGGGTGAGACAACGAACCCGCAACGGATCAACGAATCGAAGGCCTTTCCCCCTTCGTTAGTCCGTTGCGATGCGATACAAGCCGTTGTCGCCCGGTCTCGGGACTACTCAGTCCTCTCGGCGGAGGTCCGCTTCAATTGGGCCTCCAGCACCTCAATCTCTCGCTCCAATCGGCGCTGCCGCGCCCAGATCGAGACCACCAGCACAAAGGTCAATCCCCAGAAGACACCGTATGCAGCCACCAGGTAAACGGGCATCGCTCTACCCCTCCTCAAGACAGTCTTCCGCGTCGCGGATCCTGTGAGATCTGTAAACGCAAGCGGTCCACCGTATCGGCCGCGCGCTCCAGGCGGATCCGACTGCGAAGCAAGGTCACGTACAAGAGCGTGAAAGCACCCAGGGAGGCCAACAGCGTGTGGATCATTCGGGGCGTGATCGCCATTCCCTCCCCGCCGGTCAGGATATCCGGGTGAATGGTCCGCCACCAGCGGATGGCGAACCAGGAGAGGGGGACCGTGACGAAGGCGATGATGCCGTAGACAGCGGCGAACCGAGCCCGGCGCTCCGGCGACTCGATCGCCCCGCGCAGCATCCCGTAGGCCAGGTAGATGAGCAACTGGAGCGCGGAGATCGTCAGGCGCGGCTCCCAGGTCCAGTAGGTGCCCCACACCGGTCGCGCCCAGAGGGAGCCGGTGATGACCGTCATCGTGATAAAGGTCAGCCCCACCTCCACCGAGGAGAGGGCCAGGATGTCCCATCGCCGTCCTCCTCGGAGCAGGTAGATGATCCCAGCCAGGCAGGTGATAAAGAAAGCGAAGAAGCCGACCCAGGCCGAGGCGACGTGGAAGTAGAAGATCCGCTGGACCTCCCCCATCGTCACTTCGCGGGGCGCGTAGAAGAAGACCATCCAGAGCGCAGCGAACACGGCCACCGCGCTGAGAAGGACCAGGATAAGCCCTACCGTGTCTTTCCTCTCCATACCTCCTCCTTAACGGACCAAAACGACCGCCCGGCTACTCCTCCAGCACGTAGTCGAACGTGAGCACGGAGACGGCCACGATCACCAGATCGTAAACGACCAGCAGGCGGATCCAGGAGGCGACGTCGGAGAGCGCGCCTCCCTCCACGAGCCCCCCTGTGGCCTGGACGGCGGCGATGAGGGCAGGAAAGGCGAGAGGGAGCAGAAGGACGGGCAGCATCACCTCCCGTGCCCGCGTGTTGACGGCGATAGCCGCCAGGAGCGTGCCCACCGCCGCGTAACCGACGGTCCCCAGGGCCGTCACCAAGAAGACCTCTGGGCGCAGGAGGGGAGCGTCGAACAGCCCGGCGAAGAGGGGAAGGAGGACGATCTCCACCAGGACGATGAAGAGCAGATTCCCCAGCGCTTTGCCCAGGAAGATGGCGCTCCGGTCGACCGGCGCCAGCAGCAACCCCTCAATACAGCCGGTCTGCTGCTCCCGTGCCATCGAACGGCTTAGCCCCAACGTCCCAGCGAAGGCGGCGGTGGCCCAGAGGACGCCGGGCGCGGCTGCCTCCGCCATCTCCCCCCGCAGGTCCAGGGCGAAACTGAAGACGAACAGCGCCAGCAGGGAGAAGACCAGCATCGCGCTGAGGATCTCCCGGGTATGCAGTTCCGCCACCGCGTCCTTCCAGGCGATCGTCAACACAACCTCCAGGAATCGCAAACGGGCCTCCTTAGCAGCACCAGTTAGAGGATCAACAACTCCCGCGGGAACGTGGTCAGGCTCTCCGCGCCGGTGGGAGTGATGAGCACGTCGTCCTCGATCCGCACGCCCCCCTGCCCCGGCAGGTAGATCCCCGGCTCGACGGTGAAGGTCATCCCCGGTCGCAGCGGCTCCGGATTGCCCGCCACGATGTACGGCGGCTCGTGCACCTCTAGCCCCAGGCCGTGCCCGGTGCGGTGAATGAAGTACTCGCCGTAGCCCGCCGCTTCGATCACCTCACGGGCCGCCCGATCCACCTCCTCCGCCGCCACGTCGGGTCCTGCCGTTCCCCGTCCCGCCGCATTGGCCTCCCTCACCACCTCATAAACCTGAACCATCTCCTCCGGCAGTCTGCCCAGCGCGACGGTGCGGGTGATGTCGGAGGCGTAACCGCCCACCACGGCCCCACAGTCGATGACGATCGGCTCGCCGGCGCGGATCGGTCGATCGGAGGGACGGGCGTGGGGGGAAGCGCTGTTGGGACCAGCGACGACGATCGGCTCGAAGGGGACCCCCTCCCCACCTGCGTGCAGGATCTCGACCATCAGGAGGCCAGCGACCTCCCGTTCCGTCATCCCGACCTCGATCTGGTCCAGTGTGGCGTTGAGCGCCGTCTCCACCACCTCCACCGCCCGACGCATCTGGGCCACCTCCCGCGCGTCCTTGCACGCCCGCAGAGTGGAGAAAACTTCGTCGGTCGGGACCAACTCACAGCCGGGGGCATACCGCTCCAGATAGCGGGCCTCCAGCAGCCGCATCCGCAACCCCTCCACGCCGATCCGTGCCTCGGCCAGTTCCAGCGCCACGCTGACCTGGTGGAAGGCCAGCGCGGGCCCTTCCTCGTCGGTGTAGGGGAACGAGTCGAGGGCGCAAAGGGCCGTCTCCAATTTCGGCACCTCCAACGCCGGGAGGAGAATAGCCGGAGGTGCGTCCACGGGAAAGAACGCCAGCACCGGTCGCTCACTGAGATGGAAGGAGAGACCCGTGAGGTACAAGAGGTTCGCCCCGGGCACCAGCGCCACGCAATCGAGGCCGTTCTGGACCGCTCTTTCTTGCAGCCGTCGAAGCCGTTCCACCGTCATCGGGGCGATTATATCCGGTTTCCCTCCGGTGGGCAACCCCTCTCCCTGGGTTCGGGCAAGAGTTCGGACATATCCTATGCCGCCCCGCCGTAAACAGGCGGGGTCAGCAGGCAGACAATCGTTCTTCACTTCGGAAGCCCAGAGGACACGGAGTTCTCCCCTAACTGACGCTCCTCCGTGCCCTCCGGGCCCCTGTGGCGCTCCCTTCGGGAAGCCACGTCCGAATCATGTCCAAACCTCAGCCATCGACTGGCGCAAAACCCTGTCTGGCAGTATAATTTGACACGCGTTATTCCCGGGTCCAGCCAGGCATATGAACTCACAGTTGCTCTCACCCCACATCCCACGCTGGTTGCTACACCACCTGGACGCCCCAGCCGCCCCGATCCGGCCCGGACAGAAGTACTCGTTTGAGGCCGCCGTCCTCTGGGCCGATGTCGTAGGTTCAACGCCGCTGGCAGAGCGGCTGACCGAAAAAGGGCTCCATGGCATCGAAGCCTTGAACAAAGTCCTGAACGGTGTGCTGGGCACGCTGGTGGAGATCACCCATGCCTTCGGCGGGGATGTCCTCCATTTCATCGGCGACGCGATCGTCTGTATGTGGCCTATAGAGGAGGCAACGAGGCCGGAGGCGAGGCGGCAGACCGTGCTCCGCGCCTGCGCCGCCGCGTTCGAGATGCAGTCGACCATCATCAAGATGCCCCCTATGGGCACCCCGCTCGGTCCGACGAGGCCGGCCGTTCGGCTGGGCGTTGGATATGGCCCGGCGATGCTCTACATCCTGGGCGAAGACCCCTACCTCTGGCTGCTGGATGGGCCAGCCGTGCGGGAGGCCCTCCAGGCCCGCAACCAGGCAGCCCCCAATCAGATCCGTCTCGCCCCTGGCGTCAGCGAGTTGCTGGGCGAGCCGCCCTCCGCGAGATGGGATCCCGACCTGCTCCGCGCGCATCCCCCCCAACCTCTTCAACAACCGACGAGCCCTTCCCCCGCGAACGAAGAGCAACTACGCCGTTTCATCCACCCCTTGCTGATCCAGCGAGTGCTGAGCGAGGTGGAGGAGTTCGCAGCGGAGTACCGCCTCGTCGTGCCCGTCTTCGCCCGCTGGATTCCCCCCCAGAGGGCGGGTGATGACGGATGGCTCAATCGGTGGATCCGCACCGTCCAATCGAACGTGGCCCAGTTTGGGGGATGGCTGGACAACCCGGTCGTGGACTCGGAGGGATATACCCTCCTGATCACCTTCGGCGCCCCCGTCGCCCACGGCGACGACACCCGCCGTGGGGTCGCCTGCGCTCTTGCACTACGGGAAGCCGCCCTCTCCGGGGCCTCTCGCTTCCCCCTTCAGATCGGCATCTCGCGCGGACGGCTCTTCACCGGCGAGATCGGCAGCCCCATCCGTCACGCCTACACTCTGATCGGCGACGAGATCAACCTGGCCAGCCGGCTGGCGGAAAAGGCCAGACCCTGGGAGATCCTGACCTCTGCCGAGGTGCAGAACGCTGTGGCCTCCCACTTCGCCTTCCGCAGGGTCGGGGAAACGATCCTCCGCGGCAGACACCAACCGGTGCTCACCTTCGCCGTGCTGGGAAGCCTGAGACCACGCCCCCCTCTGATCCGCCAGTACCTGGCGCGGAGAGAGCGGCTGGTCAACCGGGAGCAAGAGATAGGGGTTCTTCGATCCCTCATCGATCGCGCTCTGAACGGCCAGACACAGGTCCTGACCGTCGAGGGGGAGCCCGGCATCGGAAAGTCGATGATAGCCTCAGAACTGGTCCGCCTGTGGACCGGTCAGGGCGGCCTGGCCCTGGGAGGGGAATGCATCCCCTTCGCCCGGGAATCCCCATACCGACCGTGGCGATGGATCATCTCCAGCCTGTGCGGAATCACGGGGGAGATGGACCCGAACGAGCAACTTCAGGCACTCCAACGCATCCTGGAGAGAATCCCCTTCAGCGAGGAGGCGGGAGCGAAAGAACAGTGGCCGCTCCGCCTCCCCCTGCTCGCAGAGGTCCTAGGCCTCAAGGTGGAGGACAACGAACTGACCCTGGGAATGCGCGGACGGGTGCGCCGGGACAACATCTTCGCCACCGTTCAGGCGTTGATCCAAACCCAGGCGGAGAAGACCCCCCTCCTGATCCTGATCGAGGACGCACAATGGGCTGACGATCTTTCTCTGCAACTGGCCGCCCATATCGGCCGCAACCTGAGGGAATCCCCCCTCCTTCTGGTCCTGGTCCACCGTCCCCTCCCGTTCCCTCCTCCTGCTCCCTGGAGGGAGATCAAGAGCCTGGAACACCACACCGGCCTCCTCCTCGGTGAACTGACGCCGGATGCCGTCCAATCGATCGTGCAGGACCGGCTGGGCGGAGCACGCGTCCCCACCGACCTCACCTCCCTGATCTTCGACCGCACGCAGGGCCACCCCTTCTTCACCGAGGAACTGGTCCATATGTTCCAAGACGTCGGAGGGATCAGGGTGCGGAAAGGGGACATCGTCCTGGACCGGCAGCGGATCCACCACATCCGCATTCCGGACACGATCGCGGGGGTCATCCAGGCCCGGGTGGACCAACTGGACGAGGAGTGTAGGCTCACGCTGAAGGTAGCCAGCGTGCTGGGCCTCGTCTTCTCCCGGCAGGCCCTCCACGACATACATCCCACCTCCCCCGACGAAGAGAGACTGGACCGCCAGCTGGAGTCGCTGCAACGCTGGAATTTGATCCGGGTCGAAGAAGAGATTCCGGAACCCGTGTACGCCTTCCGCCATGCCCTCACCCGGCAGGTGGTCTACGAGAGCCTGCCGTTATCCCAGCGACGCCAGTTGCACGAGGCCGTGGCCGGCTGGTACGAACGGCGCTACGCGACCAACTTAGAGCCGTACTATTCCCTGCTTGCCTACCACTACGGTCAGGCTGGCAAACGGGAGAAAGAACTCCATTACCTCTTACAGGCCGCCGAGCATGTCTCTAGAGCCCACGCTCTGGAAGAGGCGACAGCCCTCTACGAGCGGGCCCTTAAACTCCTGGATCCCGAAAAGGACCCGCTTCAAACGGCAAATGTGCTAATGAACCTGGCACGGGGGGTCCACTATCTGGGCCAATACACGCGCGGGGAGGTCCACCTCCAAGAAGCACTGGCCCTCTACGAGATAGCGGGAGACCGGCGCGGCATCGCCGAGGCCTGCTTCGAGATCGCCGACCGGTTGGCTGTGAAGGACCTGGAGGCCGCTTTCCGCTACGTCGAGCGGGGGTTAGAGGCCGTGCGCAACCTGCCGGACGCCCAGAAACTCCTCATCAGTGGGTACACCCGCATCGCCCAACTGGAACGGAACCAGGGTCGCTACCAGGAGGCAAAACAGGCTCTCCAACGCGCGTTGAGATTGGCGGAGAGTATAGAACATGCAGACGGATTGCGACAGTGCTATCGCGCGCTGTCGCTCCACCACTACAGCCGCGGCGAGTACCGCAAGGCGTTGGAAGCTGGTGCAAAGGCCCTACACTACTCGAAGGTCTCCGACGCCCCGATCGAGTACCGGGTAATCGCACTGAACAACCAGGCCTGCTTCGCCCAGGAGGTGGGAGACATCGAGACGGCTCTGGAGATGGCCCAGGAAGGACTGACGCTAGCCCGACGGGCGGGGATCATCAGCGAGCAAGTCATTCTCGCCTCCACCCTGGCCGGTATCTACAACCACATCGGCGACTGGGAGGCAGCGGAGAAGGCCCTGGAAGAGGGTTGGCAACTGCTGTGGCACTCCCCCCACCCCTACCACGAGGTCGCTCTGCTGTGGGAAGGAGGGAGAACAGCCTACGGGCGCGGCGATTGGGACGAGGCGATCAGCCGCTGGGCCCGGGGAGAGGAACTCTCCCGCTCCGGAGCCCAGCAGTTGTACAACGCCTGGCTGTGTGCCTGTTTGGCGAAGGCGTGGGTCCAGAAAGGGGACCTGGAAAAGGCGCAGGAGTGGGCGAAGGAAGCGCGGGAACGGGCAGAGGCAAGGCAGCAAAAGGGCGTGCTCCTCATCGCCTGGCGGTCCCAGGGGATCATCGAACGGGCGAGAGGGAACTGGGAGGCCGGCATAGAAGCGTTCCAGAAGTCGCTCCAACTGGCCCGTGAGGTGCGCGATGACGTCCAGGCTGCCCGCACGCTCTTGGAATACGGCCACCTTCTCCTGGACGCCGGCCGGACGGAGGAAGCCCTAAGGATGCTTCGGCAAGCGGAGGAGCAGGCCCGGAGCCTGCAACTCTACCCGGTCGTCCAGGCCGCCCGCACCCTTATCCAGCGGTCCCAACAGGCGGTGTAAGCGACAGGAATCGACGAAGGTACTCGTCGAACCCCTCCGGGCAGGCCTCGCTATACCGCAGGACCTCTGCCCCATCCACTGGATAGCGGGGAAAACAGGAGGTCGGCCAGGCCCCACCGGGAGCCTCGACCACGCCATCGACGACGATCCCGCTGATGTCGATCGGCCCAGAGAGGCGATCGACCACCTCCTCCGCTGTGACGATCGCTCGCTCCGCCACCAGCAACAACTCCCGATCCACCGCCAGGTTCCCGCCGAGGACGGCGTTTCCCTCCCGATCGGCCCGCAAGGCGTGGACCACGGCCAGATCGCATCCGATGGCGGGGAAAGCGACCACCTCCTCACCGGTATACGGGTCCTCGATCACCCGCACGTCCGGCCGCACCTTCAGCAGGTCCGTCCCCAGCCACCCTTGTCCGGGCATAAAGCCCACCCCTGCCAGCCGCGCGCGCAGGCCGAACGCCAGGCTGGCCTCCGTCTCCTCCACCACCTCCAGGTCGCCGCGACCGGCCATCTGAGTGAACATCGGGGCCAGCCCAAACGCCTCCAGGCCGAAGTAGCAGGCTCGCACCCGGCGGACCAGGCCTGCGCCGACCAGCAGGTCAGACTCGAACGAAGCGGTAAAGGCCAGCAGCGTCAGGTCCCGAGGAGGCGAGTCCCTCCGCAACAACGCCCGCACGAAGGCCACGGGCCGCCGGTAGAGGATCATCCCTCCCAGCGCCAGCACCGCCCCGTCCTCCACCAGGGCAGCGGCCTCCTCCAGGGATATCCGCTTGTCGATCATCTGCCCTCCTGCTCCTCCAGCAGGCGCGCCACCAGCGGCCCCACCTCCAGCACGTCCTTCACGACGAAGTCCACCCCTTCCTCTGGCTTCCCGTCCACCAACACGGTCGTCATCCCCAACTGCTTCGCCGGCCGGAGGTTCATCGGTCGATCGTCCACCAGAATGCAGGCGGTCCCCGGAACCCCGAGCCGCCTCAACACCCACCGGTAGGACTCCAGGTCGGGCTTGCTCCGCAGGCCGACCTCCCGAATGCCGATCACGTCCTCGAACCGGTCCGCCACCCCCAGAGCCTGAAGGACCCGCCAAGCGTGCTCGGCCGTGGCGTTGGTGAAGACCACCTTGCGTAGCGGGATACCGTCCAGCATCCGCGCCAGGGCCGGGTTGGGCCGGAGCCATCGCTCCACCGGAACGTCGTGGACGTAGGCCAGGTAGGCGTCGGCGTCTACCTTCCCCTCGGCCAGCAGGCCAGCCAGCGTGGTGCCGTATCGCCGCAGGTAGGCCCGCCGGAGCGCGGCCGCTTCCTCCGGCGGGAGGCGCAGGCTCTCCTGCACCCACCGCTCGATCCGCCTGCCGATCTCCCGCATCAGACCCGCCTTGCGGGGATACAACGTCTCGTCCAGGTCGAATATCACGTACTCGAAACCCACGCCTCCTCCTCAACTGCAGCGATGGGGAAAGTATACCCCGCCCAGGGAGATAGACAAGGCCCCCTCACTGGAGGCCAAGAGCGGGTGGACCGGCGGGGCAAGCAGGGCCTCACCACAGAGACGCGGGAGACGCAGAGTTTCCTATGATAGAGGCTATATGACCTGTAAGGAAAGGGGCGACGCACTTTCCAAGCGCGTCGCCCCTTCGCCGACCTCACACCTTAACGCCCTTTCGGGCAGGTGTTCGCAATCCTACCGGACGCCTACCAGGGAGCCTCCCCCTTCAGGAACCGGTTGATGTCCGCCGCGGCTCGCCTTCCGGCGCCCATCGCGCTCACCACCGTCGCCGCGCCGGTCACCACGTCGCCACCGGCCCACACCCGCGGCTTGGTCGTCCGCCCCGTCTCCGGATCGGCTACCACCGTACCCCACTTGGTCCGCTCCAGACCCTCCGCCTCGGCAAAGACCAGCGGGTTGGGGCTGGTCCCCAAAGCGAAGATGACCGTGTCCACCTCCATCTCGAACTCGGAACCCTCGATGGGGACAGGGCGACGACGACCCGACTCGTCCGGCTCTCCTAACTCCATCCGCACGCACCGCATCCCGCGCACGTTCCCCTTCTCGTCCCCCAGAATCTCCACCGGGTTGGTCAGGAAGTCGAAGATAATCCCCTCCTCCTCGGCGTGGTGGACCTCCTCGGCGCGGGCCGGGACCTCGGCGCGGGACCGGCGGTAGACGATGTGGACCTCGCCCGGCTCCTCCCCGGTCTGCCGCGCCCGCAGCGTCTGCAGCCGCAGGCTGCACCGAGCGGCGTCCATCGCCACGTTCCCGGCCCCGATCACCGCCACCTTCTTGCCGACCTTGACCGGGGTGTCGTACTCGGGGAAGAGATACCCCTTCATCAGATTGACGCGGGTGAGGAACTCGTTCGCGCTCATCACCCCGTTGTAGTTGATCCCCGGGATGCGGAGGAACTTCGGCAGCCCGGCCCCCGTGCCCAGGAAGACGGCATCAAACTCCTCCAACAATTCGTCCAGCGTGACCGTGCGGCCGACGACGTGGTCGGTGCGGATCTCGATCCCCAGACACTCCACCGCGTAGTCGACCTCCGAGTGGACCACGCTCTTGGGCAACCGGAACTCGGGGATGCCGTAGATCAGCACCCCGCCAGGGGCGTGCAGGGCTTCAAACATCACCACCTTGTGCCCCTCCCGCGCCACGTCCACCGCGCAGGTCAGTCCCGCCGGCCCCGTGCCGACGACCGCCACCTTCCTGCCAGTCGGCTCGCAACACTCCAACGGACAGGTCCGCTGGGCCAACTCAAAGTCGCCGACGAACCGCTCCAGCCGCCCGATGGCCACCGGCTCTCCCCTCTTGCCCAGCACGCACATCGCCTCACACTGGACCTCCTGAGGGCAGACCCGCCCGCAGATGGCCGGGAGGCTGTTGTTGATCTTCATCACCCGCACCGCCTCGACCATGTCCCCTTCCCGCAGCGCGCGGATGAACTCGGGGATGAGGACGCCCACCGGGCAGCCCTCGACGCAGTGCGGCCGAGCACACTGGAGACACCGCTCCGCCTCCTGGCGGGCCAACTCCTCGGTGAATCCCAACGCGACCTCGTTGAAATTCCCGCGACGGACCTCGGGGTCCTGCGCCGGCATCGGCTGGCGAGGGATCTGCAACCGTTCTCGCTGCGTGAGACCCGACACTTAGGCACCTCCCTTCTCTTGCAGGGCTGCATCCAGACGACACTCGTGCTCCCACCGCTCCAGGGCCAGCTGCTCCTCCTCTCGGTAGAACTGCAACCGGGATAGCAGGTTGTCCCAGTCCACTTCGTGCCCCTCAAACTCCGGCCCGTCCACGCAGACGAACCGAGCCTCGCCGTTCACGAGGACCCGGCAGCAGCCGCACATCCCGGTGCCGTCCACCATGATGGAGTTCAGGCTGACGATGGTAGGAACGTTGAACGGATGGGTGGTCAGGGAGACGAACTTCATCATGATCGCCGGGCCGATGGCCCACACCCGAGCGATCTCCCCGGCCCGCTCCTCCAGCAGTTCCTTGAGCGGCTCCGTCACCAGCGCCTTGCGGCCGTAGGACCCGTCATCGGTGCAGACGATCAGTTCGTCCGATACCGCCCGCATCCGATCTTCCCAGAACAGCAGGTCCTTGTTCCGCGCCCCGATGATGGAGATGACGTGGTTACCAGCCTCTTTCAGGGCACGGGCGATGGGGAAGACCGGGGCGATGCCCACGCCGCCTCCCACGCATACCACCGTCCCGTAGTTCTCGATCTCGGAGGGATGCCCCAGGGGGCCGACGACCGTCGCCAACGCGTCTCCCGGCTCCAGGGTCCCCAACTGTCGGGTGGTCTTCCCGACCTCCTGGAAGATCAGCGTGACGAGTCCGGCGTCCCGTTCGTAATCGGCGATGGTCAGGGGGATCCGCTCCCCCCGCTCGTCGATGCGGATGATGACGAACTGGCCCGCCTGGGCCTTCCGCGCCACCTGGGGGGCCTCCACAACGATCCGTTTCGTGACCTCGCTGAGGATCTCCTTCTCGACGATTTTGTACACGCTTGTCCTCCTTGCTCGGCTTGCACGACCTCGGCAGGGACAAAAGCCTCTAGTATCCAATCCCGAAGGAGGATAGTCCAGAACGTGCCCGAAGTCAAGTGACGGATGTGACCCTTTCACGGTGACAGAGGTCGCCTCCCGGCGGGTTGCCCGCCTCCCCTCCCCGTGGTATGATGACCCCATCCAAGTTGATGTGAAGGGCACCGCGGAGGCGCAGAGAACGCAGAGAAAACTTTGAGAGGAGTCTGCGACCTCTGCGCCTCTGCGGTAAGCAACAAAACGTGAGGTGTCTATGGGGATCGTTATCGTCGGACTGGGACCCGGGGACCCGAAGCACCTGACCCGCGAGGCCTGGCAGGTGCTCTCGGAGGCGGAGGAGGTCTGGCTGCGCACGGTGCACCATCCCACCGTCGCCGGGCTGCCGGAGGGGGTGGCTATCCACTCGTTCGACCACCTGTACGAGTCGGCGGAGGACTTCGCCACCGTCTACGAGACCATCGCAGCGGAGGTGATACGGCTAGGGGGACGTCCCGAGGGGGTGACCTACGCCGTCCCCGGCCACCCCCTGATGGGCGAGGCCGCCGTCCAGCGAATCCTGGCGCTGGCACGGGAGGCGGGCCTGCCGGTGCGCATCGTCGAAGGGCTCAGTTTCATCGAGCCGACCCTGACCGCCCTCGGGATCGACGGTCTCGAAGGGCTCCAGGTGTTCGACGGGGTCGAACTGGCGACCCGCCACCACCCCCCGCTGAACCCGGACCTCCCGGCGCTGATCGGCCAGGTCTATAGCCGGGTGCTGGCCGCCGACGTCAAACTAACCCTGATGAACCAATATCCGGACGAACATCCGGTCGCGCTGGTCCACGCCGCCGGGACGGAGGAGGAAAAGGTGGTCCACCTGCCCCTGTACGAACTGGACCGTCAGGAGGTGGCCCACCTGACCACCCTCTACGTGCCGCCGCTGCCCGGGGTGACCAGTTTCGAGGGGCTGCAGGAGACCGTTGCCCACCTCCGGGCTCCGGACGGCTGCCCTTGGGACCGAAAGCAGACCCACGAGAGCCTGCGGAGCGGGCTCCTGGAGGAGGCGTATGAGGCCGCGGCCGCCATCGATGAGGGGGATATGGAGGCCCTACGGGAGGAACTGGGGGATCTGCTACTACAGATCCTCCTCCAGACCCAGATCGCTACAGAGGAGGGGGACTTCCGAATGGCGGACGTCATCGCCACCATCGACGCCAAGTTGAAACACCGCCATCCCCACGTCTGGGGTGAGACAAAGGTCCGCGACGCCGGTGAGGTGCTGGCCCGCTGGGAACGGCTGAAGCGGGAGGAGAAGGGAGAGCGAACCTCGCTGTTGGATGGGGTCCCGCGGGCGCTGCCCGCCCTGCTGCAGGCCCATCTCTACGGCGATCGGGCCGCCCGCGTGGGGTTCGACTGGGAGGGACCGGACCAGGTGGCGCAGAAGGTGCGCGAGGAGATCGCCGAACTGGAGGCAGCCCCCACCCCGGAAACGGTGGAGGCGGAGATGGGCGACCTGCTGTTCGCCGTCGCCAACTGGGCCCGGCACCTGGGAGTGGAGCCGGAGAGCGCGTTGCGCAAGGCCAACGAGCGATTCGCCCGCCGCTTCCGGGCGATGGAGGATCTGGCGCGGGAGCGGGGGTTGGACCTGGCGGGGATGAGCATTGACGAGATGGAACTGTTGTGGCAGGAGGTAAAGGGAAACTCAGACGGGGAAAAGCCGGAGGAGCGATGAATTCGTTTCACCCCAGGGAAGCACAGAGACACGGAGTTTCCCCCTAAAGTTAAACGTTCCCTCGCGCCCTCTGTGTCCCTGTGGTGAAACTGCGCAACTCCTGTCGGTCAGAAACGACATTCTGACCTTCGGACAGGAGTTCGGACATCAGGCGTGGGACTCCTTCTCGGCGGGCCTGGCACCGGCCTGAAGAGCGATTTCCCGCCCGCCCCGCCTGTTTAGATAATGTCTCATAATGTGGTGTAAAATCGTGGTTTGACAAAAGTGGTCACCGGT
>DUEL01000002.1 GCA_011192125.1 Thermoflexia bacterium | reverse complement strand
GAAGGGGAGGGGTATGGAGTACCGATTGGATGTAGCCAAGTCCTATGCCCGGATTGCGACCACGGTCAGCCTGCCGGCGCTGATCGAGGTCCAGTTGGAGTCCTTCCGCTGGCTCCAGACGGAAGGGCTGCGGGAACTATTTGAAGAGATCACCCCCATCGAGAGTTACACGGGTACGCTACGGCTCCACTTCCCGAGTTCGAAGCCGGAGAGTGCCCAGTTGAACCTGGGCTACCGCTTCGGCGAACCGAAGTACTCCGAAGAGGAGTGCCTGGAGCGGGACGTCACTTACGCTGCGCCGCTGTACGTGGATGTCGCGCTGGAGAATCGGGAGACCGGGGAGATCGTCAGGTCGGAGATCTTCCTCGGCGATTTCCCTTTGATGACCAAGAACGGTACCTTCATCATCAACGGCACAGAGCGGGTGGTGGTCAGCCAGTTGATCCGCTCTCCGGGTGTCTATTTCGAAGTCGAGGAGGATCGCGCCACCGGTCGTCGGCTCTGCATGGCCAAATTGATCCCCGACCGGGGCGTCTGGATGGAGTTCGAGACCCGCAAGACCGGTTACCTCGCGCTGAAGTTCAACCGGAAGCGGACGTTGCCGGTGACGATTTTCCTCCGCGCTCTGGCTGCTGTCGATGATGGGATCGGCTCCGACGTTTTGAAAGAAGGGACCGACGAGGAGCTGCTGACGCTCTTCGCCGATGTGGATACCCTTCAGGACCTCCGGTGGATCGAGACCACGATCCGTCAGGAGCCGGATTGGACCTTTGGGGAGGGTCGCACCATCGCCGAGGAGGCGTTGTTGGAGTTCTACCGCCGGATGCGTCCTGGCGACCCCCCCACGCTGGAAAACGCGGCCGAATACCTCACCTCTCAGTTGTTCGACGATCGGCGGTACGACCTGCAGGCAGTAGGCCGGTACAAACTGAACCGTCGGTTGGGATTGGACATCCCGGTGCAGCATCGGACCATCACGAAGCAGGACATTGTGGAGTTGGTCCGTCACATGATCCGCATCAACAACGGCATCGAGGATGCGGACGACATCGACCACCTGGGAAACCGGCGGGTCAAGACGGTGGGGGAGTTGGTTCAGAACAAACTGCGCGTTGGGCTGCGGCGGCTGGAACGGGTGGTCAAGGAGCGGATGTCCCTCCGTAGCGAGGATGAACCGCTCAGCCCGGTGAACCTGATCAACATCCAGCCCGTCGTCGCCGCGCTGCGCGAGTTCTACGGCTCCAGCCAGTTGTCCCAGTTCATGGAGCAGACCAACCCGCTGGCCGAACTGACCCACAAGCGGACCCTTTCCGCGTTGGGGCCGGGCGGCCTGCGGCGGGAGCGGGCCGGCTTTGAGGTCCGCGACGTCCACCATTCCCACTATGGCCGGATCTGCCCCATCGAGACGCCCGAGGGGCCGAACATCGGTCTCATCGGCCGGTTGGCGACCTACGCGCGGATCAACCCCTATGGCTTCATCGAGACCCCCTACCGCCGGGTCGTCCACTCCGTCCCCAACACCGTTGAAGCGCTGACCGGGGAGATCCTGCGCGAGCCGGTGGTCGATCCGGAGACGGGGGAGGTGGTGGCGGAGGCCGGCGCCGAGGTCACGCCGGAACTGGCGGAGCGGATCGCCGCGCTGGACCTGCCCGACGAGGTCCCCATCGTCCCGCGGGTGACGGATGAGATCGTCTACATGGCTGCCGACGAGGACGAGCGGTACACCATTGCCCAGAGTACGACCCCGCTGGACGAGCGGGGGCATCTTCTGCGCCCCCGCGTCTCCGCGCGGCGGGGCGAGGAGTTCTTGCTCACCACCCCCGACCAGGTAGACTTTATCGACGTCGCTCCGTGCCAGGTCGTGGGTGTCTCGGCGGCCTTGATCCCCTTCTTGGAGCATGACGACGCCAACCGCGCCCTGATGGGCTCCAACATGCAGCGTCAGGCGGTCCCGCTGATCAACCCGGAGGCCCCCATCGTAGCCACGGGGATGGAGCAACCGGCAGCGCTCGATTCTGGGCTGGTCCTCGTCGCCGAACAGGACGGGGAGGTCATCAGCGTCACCGGCGACCGGATCGTTGTCTTGGAAGAGGACGGCAATCAGCGGGTCTACCGGCTGCGCCGGTTCAAGCGGTCCAACCAGTCCACCTGCATTGACCAGTGGCCTATCGTTCATAAAGGGCAACGGGTGCGCAAGGGGCAGCCTCTGGTGGACGGCTCTTCCATCCGCAACGGCCAACTGGCGCTGGGGCAGAACGTCCTGGTCGCCTTCCTCTCCTGGGAGGGCGGCAACTTCGAGGACGCCGTCCTGATCAGCGAGAGCCTGATCCGAGAGGACAAGTTCACCTCGATCCATATCGAGAAGCACGAGGTCCAGGCCCGGGACACCAAACTGGGACCCGAGGAGATCACGCGGGATATCCCCAACGTAGGTGAGGATGCGCTCCGCGACTTGGACGAGAACGGCAT
The DNA here is from genome assembly GCA_011192125.1 of Thermoflexia bacterium. Lineage (GTDB taxonomy): Bacteria > Chloroflexota > Anaerolineae > B4-G1 > DUEL01 > DUEL01. Next base: position 124,679 of record DUEL01000002.1, on the reverse strand, counting down.
CATCCGCATCGGCGCGGAGGTCGGCCCGTCCGACATCCTGGTGGGGAAGATCACGCCCAAGGGCGAGAAGGAACTGACCCCCGAGGAGAAACTGCTGCGGGCCATCTTTGGAGAGAAGGCGCGGGAGGTGAAGGATACCAGCCTCCGCATGCCCCACGGCGAGCGGGGCAAGGTGATGGACGTGCAGGTCTTCCACCGGGACGAGCACCGCGATCTACCCACCGGGGTGGAGCAGATGGTCCGGGTGAGCGTCGCCCAGATCCGGAAGATCACCGAGGGGGATAAGATGGCCGGGCGTCACGGCAACAAGGGGGTCATCTCCCAGGTGGTCCCCATTGAGGACATGCCGTTTATGAAAGATGGGACGCCCATCGAACTGATCCTCAACCCACTGGGTGTGCCTGGCCGGATGAACATCGGGCAGGTGCTGGAGACCCACCTGGGCTGGGCGGCGAGTCGGTTGGGGTTCCAGGCCATCAGCCCGGTGTTCGACGGGGCGGATGAGGACCAGATCGCCGCCGAACTGGCCCGCGCCTGGCTGATCGACCGGGCGTGGAAGGAGATCGGCGAGCGGGCATGGACCTGGCTGAAGGCGCAGGAGTACCCGCTGGAGGCCCTCACCGATGATGAGGAGGCCCGCCTCCTGTACATCCTCGCCTGGCTGGGGGACCGCGGGTACGACGTGGACCGGCTGACCCGGGATTACGTCTACGCCCGCCGGACGGTCCTCCGGGAGTGGCTGCGGGAGCGAGGGTACGATCCCGATGGACTTCTCTCGTTTGAGGACGACGATCGGTCGATGGACGAGCGGGTGGCAGCCGACCGTGCGGCCCGTCTGGCCTGCTTGCGGATCTGGCTCCAGGATATGGGGCGGGATACGGAGGGCGTAGCGGACGAGGAGGTCGAATCGCTGGCCGTGGAGGTCAGTATGGAGACCGGGGAGCCGATGCCCACGCTGGGCAAGGTCATCCTCTACGACGGGAAGACGGGCGAGCCGTTCGATCAGCCGGTCACGGTGGGCGTGATCCATATGATGAAGTTGATCCACATGGTCGAAGACAAGGTGCACGCCCGCTCCACCGGCCCCTACAGCCTCGTCACCCAGCAGCCGCTGGGCGGGAAGGCCCAGTTCGGCGGGCAGCGGTTCGGCGAGATGGAGGTGTGGGCGCTGGAGGCCTACGGCGCAGCCCACACCCTCCAGGAGATGCTCACCGTCAAGTCGGACGACGTCCAGGGGCGAGTCCGCACCTACGAGGCCATCGTGAAGGGCGAGCCCATCGGCGAGCCGGGCATCCCGGCCTCCTTCAAGGTGCTGGTCAAGGAACTGCAGAGCCTGGGCCTCTCGGTGCAGGCGATCACCGCCGACGGGGAGGTAGTCCGGTTCGGCCGGGAGGAGACCCGGCCCCGGCCGCCTCGGTTGGCGATGGGGTTGTTGGACCTGGGGGAGAAACAGGCCGGGCCATTTGACTAAATTTCCATCCTGTGGTAGAATGCGCGGTCGCGCGAGACGGATGGCAGCCAGATCCCCTGCCATCCACATTGACAGAAGCGATCGCGAGGAGGCCATCAGGGTGGTGGATGGCCTTCTTGTCTGAATTTGAAGGGGGAGTAACGTGCCGACGATCAATCAGCTGGTCCGTAAGGGAAGAAAACCGAAGCGGAAGAAGTCGAAGGCGCCGGCGTTGCAGTATATCTTCAACTCCTTCCGACAGCGCCGGATCCGGATGCCGAAGGGCGCGCCGCAGAAGCGGGGGGTCTGCACCCAGGTGCGTACGATGACCCCGAAGAAGCCCAACTCCGCTCTGCGGAAGATCGCCCGTGTCCGGTTGACCAACGGGATCGAGGTCACTGCCTACATCCCGGGTGAGGGGCACAACCTGCAGGAGCACTCGGTGGTGCTGGTGCGCGGTGGCCGTGTGAAGGACCTGCCGGGCGTTCGTTACCACATCATCCGTGGTGCGTTGGACGCCGCGGGCGTCGAGGGCCGGGCGCAGCAGCGGTCGAAATACGGCACCAAGGCCCCGAAGAAATAGAGGCGGGAGAGAAGAGATATGCCGAGGCGATACCGTCCACCCAGGCGTAAGGTCGAACCGGACATCCGGTACAACAGTGAGTTGGTCGCCCGCTTCATTAACAAAGTGATGAAAGACGGCAAGAAGAGCCTGGCGACCCGGATCGTCTACAACGCGATGGACCTCATCGAAGAGCGGACGAAGCGGCCGGCGCTGGAGGTCTTCGAAGAGGCGATTCGGAACGTCTCCCCCTTACTGGAGGTGAAACCGAGGCGGGTGGGGGGTGCCACCTACCAGGTTCCGGTAGAGGTCCCGCCCCACCGCCAGATCAGCCTGGCGATGCGTTGGATCATCGCCGCCGCCCGGCAGCGGCCGGGGCGGTCGATGGCCGAGAAACTGGCCGCCGAGTTGATCGACGCGGCCAACAAGACGGGCGCGGCCATCAAGAAGCGGGAAGACACGCACAGGATGGCGGAAGCCAACCGGGCGTTCGCCCACTACCGGTGGTAGGCGTCGGGGGCTCGGCCCGGGAGGACGTGAGACAATGGCCGGGTCGTGGCCTCTGGAACGGGTCCGAAATATCGGCATCATCGCCCACATCGACGCCGGAAAGACGACCACCACCGAGCGGGTGCTCTTTTACACGGGAAGAACCCATCGGATGGGGACGGTCGACGAGGGAACGACCGTCACCGACTGGATGGTCCAGGAGAAGGAGCGGGGGATCACGATCACCGCGGCGGCGGTGACCTGCTTCTGGCGGGATCATCAGATTAACATCGTCGATACGCCGGGGCACATCGACTTCACCGCCGAGGTACAGCGCAGCCTGCGCGTCCTTGACGGCGGGGTCGTGGTTTTCGACGCCGTGGCCGGGGTCGAGCCGCAATCGGAGACGGTCTGGCGGCAGGCCCGGTCGTTCGGTGTGCCGTTGATCGCGTTCATTAACAAGATGGATAAACTGGGCGCCGACTTCGCCCACGCGGTGGAGACCATCCGCGAGCGGTTGAGCGCCAACCCGGTGATGCTCCAGTGGCCCATCGGGCGGGAGTCCTCCTTCCGCGGTGTGGTGGACCTCCTGGAGATGCATGCGGTGGTGTGGGTGGACGAACTGGGGAAACTCCCCCAGATCGAGCCCATCCCGGAGGACCTGATGGACCAGGTCCTGGAGGTCCGTGAGCGGACGGTGGAGCAGATCGTGGAGACGGACGAGGAACTGACCGTCCGTTACCTGGAGGGGGAGGAGATCCCGGCGGCCGACCTGCGGCGGGCGTTGCGAGCGGCGACGCTGCGGGGGGAACTGACCCCTGTTCTGTGCGGATCGGCGTTGCGCAACAAGGGGGTGCAGCCCCTTCTGGACGCCATCGTGGACTACCTGCCGTCGCCGCTGGACATCCCGCCGGTGGAGGGGGAGAACCCCTACACCGGCAAGACGGAGACCCGCCCGGCGGACGTGGACGCGCCGCTGGCGGCGCTGGCCTTCAAGGTCGCCAGCGACCCCTATGTGGGCCGGCTGGTCTACATCCGGATCTACTCCGGCAAACTGAAGGTCGGCTCGACCGTCTACAATCCGGGCAAGAAGCGCAAGGAGCGGATCCAGAAGCTCCTGCGGATGTTCGCCCGGGATCGGGAGGAGATCAAGGAGTTGACCGCCGGAGACATCGGGGCGGTGGTGGGGCTGAAGCATACCTTCACCGGGGACACGCTCTGTACGCCCAGCGCGCCCATCATCCTGGAACCGATCACCTTTCCGGAGCCGGTCATCTTCGTCGCCATCGAGCCGAAGACGGCGGCCGACCAGGACCGGATGGACGAGGCGCTGCGGCGGCTGGCGGAGGAGGATCCAACCTTTGTGGTCCGCGTGGACGAGAACACCGGCCAGACCCTCCTCTCGGGGATGGGGGAACTCCACCTGGAGATCCTGGTGGACCGGCTGGTGCGGGAGTTCCGCGTGGAGGGCCGGGTCAGCCGTCCTCGCGTCGCCTACCGGGAGACGGTGACGACCCGGGCGGAGGCGGAGGTGGTCTTCGACCGGCCGATGGGGGGGAGCCCTCAGTATGCCCGGGTGCACCTGGCGGTGGAGCCGATGCCCAGCGGAGAGGGGTTCCGCTTCGAGGACGCGACCCGGGGCAAGGCCCTCCCGCCGGAGTTCGTGAAAGCGGTGGAGGAGGGTTGCCGGGAGGCGATGGAGAGCGGCGTCCTGGCCGGTTACCCGCTGGTGGATGTGAAGGCCGTGCTTCTCGACGCGGAGTGGCGGGAAGAGGTCTCCACCGAGGCGGCCTTCAAGGTCGCGGGCTCGATGGCCTTCCGAGAGGCGGTCGAGCATGCCAAGCCGGTGCTGTTGGAGCCGGTGATGGACCTGGAGGCGGTGGTCCCAGAGGCCTTCACCGGCGAGGTGATCGGCGACCTGAATGCAAGGGGGGCCAACATCATTTCGGTGACCGGTCGGCCCGACGGGATCCAGGCGATCCGGGCCCAGGTCCCCCTGGCGAAGATGTTTGGTTACGCAACCGACATCCGGTCCCTCACGCAGGGCCGGGGAACCTTTACGATGGAGTTCCACCATTACGCGCCGGTGGACAAAGAGAGGATGGACGCCATCATCTATGGCGGTACGTGGTAGAAGACGCTCTCGTGAATCGGGAGTTGTTCTCCAGAGCCGTCCGGGCCGGGGGATAACTCCGGCCCGATGTTTTGGGCGGCAAGTGTTCGTGGCAAGGTCTAGCGATAACTTAAGCAGAGAATAGAAGGGGAGGGAAGAATGAGCAAGCCAAAGTTCGTCCGGGAGAAGCCGCACGTCAACGTGGGGACGATCGGGCACATCGACCACGGTAAGACCACGCTGACCGCGGCCATCACTAAAGTGCTCGCGTTGAAGGGGCTGGCGGAGTACAAGCCCTACGACGAGGTGGCCAAGGCGGACGCCAAGATGTTCCGCCGCGATGCGACCAAGATCCTGACCGTCGCCATCGCCCACGTGGAGTACGAGACGGAGAAGCGGCACTACGCCCACGTGGACTGCCCCGGGCACCGGGACTACATCAAGAACATGATCACCGGTGCGGCGCAGATGGACGGCGCGATCCTGGTCGTCTCGGCCGCCGACGGCCCGATGCCCCAGACGCGGGAGCACGTGCTGTTGGCCCGCCAGGTGAACGTTCCGGCGATCGTCGTCTTCCTGAACAAGGTGGACCTGATGGAGGACGAGGAGCTGCTGGAGCTGGTGGAGCTGGAGTTGCGCGAACTCCTGGACTCCTACGGCTTCCCTGGCGACGAGACCCCCATCGTGCGGGGTTCGGCGTTGAAGGCGCTCCAGTCCGACAGCACCGATCCCGACGCGCCCGAGTACCAGTGCATCTGGGAACTGATGCGGGTGGTGGACGAGTACATCCCCACACCGGAGCGGGATGAGGACAAGCCCTTCCTGATGCCCATTGAGGACGTCTTCAGCATCAAGGGGCGCGGTACGGTGGTGACCGGCCGTGTCGAGCGCGGAACGCTCCTGCCGATGAGCGAGGTGGAGATCGTCGGCCTGCGGGACGAGCCGATCAAGACCGTCGTCACCGACATGGAGATGTTCCGCAAGAAGCTGGACAAGGTGGTGGCTGGCGACAACGCCGGGCTCCTGCTGCGCGGTGTGGGCAAGGATGAGGTGAGCCGCGGTATGGTGGTCGCCGCTCCGGGCACGATCACCCCGCACAAGGAGTTCGAGGCGGAGGTGTACGTGCTCAAGAAGGAGGAGGGCGGTCGCCACAAGGCCTTCTTCTCCGGCTACCGGCCCCAGTTCTACATCCGCACCACCGACGTGACCGGCGAGATCACCCTGCCTGAGGGCGTGGAGATGGTCATGCCCGGCGACAACGTCAACCTCAAGGTGAAGCTGATCGAGCCGGTGGCCCTGGAGGAGGGTATGCGGTTCGCTATCCGCGAGGGTGGCCTGACCGTTGGCGCTGGCGTGATCACCAAGATCCTGGACTAAGAAAGAACCGATGGCCAAGCAGAGGATCCGCATCCGCCTGAAGGCTTACGATCATCGCGTGCTCGACGAGTCGGCCCGCCGCATCGTCGAGGCAGCCGAGCGGACGGGCGCGACGGTCGTGGGACCGGTGCCCCTGCCGACGAAGATCGAACGGTTCACGGTGCGCCGCTCTCCCTTCATCGACAAGGACTCGCACGAGCACTTCGAGATCCGCACCCATAAGCGGCTGATCGACGTGCTGGAGCCGGATAGCAAGACCATCGACACGCTGATGCGGCTCAATCTGCCGGCTGGGGTGGATATCGAGATCAAGCTGTAACGATTGACAAGTGACGGATGACGTATGACGAATGACAAGCGTCAAGCGTCAAACGTCAGACGTCAAAAGTTGGGATGATGCGGTCCTACGACGGGCCGACAGTCCCACGGGAGGAGTGTTGCCTTGAAGGGGATACTGGGTAAGAAGGTAGGGATGACACAGATCTTCAACGAGCGGGGGGAGGCGATCCCCGTCACCGTCATCGAAGCCGGTCCCTGCTGGGTCACTCAGGTCAAGACGCCGGAACGGGACGGCTATAGCGCGGTCCAGTTGGGCTTCGAGGAGATCAAGCCCAAGCGGCTGACCCGAGGCCAGTTGGGACATCTGGGTCTGCTGGAGGAGGACGAGAAGCACCCACGTCGGCGGAAACTGCCGAAGCCGGTCCCTCCGCTCCGCTACCTTCGGGAGTTCCGGGTCAAGCCGGAGGATGCTCCCGAGGAGGGGGAGATGGTCACCGTGGAGGTCTTCGAGGTAGGGGATCGGGTGGATGTGGTCGGTACCTCGAAAGGCCGAGGGTTCGCTGGCACCATCAAGCGGCACGGCTTCAAGCGGCAGCCGAAGACCCACGGCCAGTCCGATCGGGAGCGAGCACCCGGCTCCATCGGCGCGACGACGACCCCTGGCCGGGTGCTCAAGGGGACCCGTATGGCCGGGCGGATGGGAGGCCGCCGGGTGACGGTCCAGAACCTGGAGGTGGTGCTGGTGGATCCCGAGCGGAACCTCCTGGCGGTCAAGGGGGCCGTCCCGGGCCCGCGAGGTGGGCTGGTGATGGTGAAACAGGCTCGGAAGCAGAGGCAGGTAGGGAGGGAGTCGGCATGATCGTTCCTGTCCACAACATGGCCGGGGAACAGGTTGACGAGATCGAACTGCGGCCCGACATCTTCGAGGCCCCGGTCAACGTGCCTCTGATGCACCAGGCTCTGGTGCGGCAACTGGCCAACGCCCGCCTGGGGACCCATAAGACCAAGAGCCGGGGAGAGGTCAACCGGACCACCCGCAAGTGGTACCGGCAGAAGGGGACGGGCCGGGCCCGCCACGGGAGTCGGAACGCGCCGCTCTTCGTCGGCGGTGGGGTCGCCCACGGGCCAAGGCCCCGCAGTTACCGGAAGAAGATGCCGCGCAAGATGCGGCGGGCCGCCCTCCGCAGCGCCCTTTCCGTCAAGGCGGCGGAGCAGCAGATCGTGGTCCTGGACCGGCTGGAACTGGAGCGGCCCAGGACCAAGGAGATGCTGGCGGTGTTGCGGAACCTGGGCGCGGAGAAGAGCGCGTTGATTCTGCTGCCCGAACGGAACGAGCCGGTGGAGAAGTCGGCGCGGAACATACCTGGGGTGAAGACCCTGCGGGCCAGTTACTTGAACATCCGGGACCTCTTCAAATACGAGAAGGTGCTGATGCCGCTGGAGGCCCTGCAGGTCATTGAGTCCATACTGGGGTAGGGCTATGCATCCGTACGAAGTGATCAAACGCCCGGTCATCACGGAAAAGAGCCAACGCCTGGCGGAGGACCATAACCAGTACGTCTTCGAGGTGGACCGGCGGGCCAACAAGGTCCAGGTCAAGCAGGCGGTGGAGAGGATCTACGACGTGCGCGTGACGTCGGTGAGGATCATGAACATGCCTGCGAAGGCGGTCCGCCGGTGGGGACGCCGCCGGGTCGTGCGCAGGCCGATGTGGAAGAAGGCCGTGGTGACGCTGGCTGAAGGGGACGAGATACCGGAGTTCAAGGGAGGCTAAAGTGGGCGTCAAGGTCTATAAGCCAACGTCGCCGGGCCGGCGGGGAATGACCGGCTATACGTTCGAGGAGATCACGAAGACCGAGCCGGAGAAGAGTCTCCTCCGTCCGCTCAAGAAGAAGGCCGGCCGGAACGTTCAGGGACGGATCACGGTCCGCCATCGCGGGGGCGGGCACAAGCGGATGTACCGGCTGATCGACTTCAAGCGGGACAAGCACGGGATCCCGGCCCGCGTGGCCTCGATCGAGTACGATCCCAACCGATCGGCTCGCATCGCTCTACTGGTCTACGCGGACGGGGAGAAGCGGTACATCATCGCCCCGCTGGGCCTGCAGGTCGGCGACACGGTGATGAGCGGGCCGGACGCGGAGATCCGCGTGGGGAACGCCTTGCCGTTGGAGAAGATCCCCCTGGGCACGCAGGTCCACAACGTCGAACTCTACCCCGGCCGGGGCGGCCAGTTGGTCCGTGCGGCCGGGACCTCCGCCCAGGTGCTGGCGAAGGAGGGGAACTACGTGACCCTCCGTCTGCCCAGTGGGGAGGTCCGCCTGGTCCGAAAGGAGTGTATGGCGACCATCGGCCAGGTGGGGAACGTAGAGCATGGGAACATCAAGTTGGGCAAGGCGGGCCGGAAGCGATGGTTGGGGCGGCGGCCCCACGTGCGCGGCTCGGCGATGAGCCCGCGGGACCACCCCCACGGCGGTGGCGAGGGGCGCACCCCCATCGGCCTGCCGGGGCCGAAGTCCCCGTGGGGCAAGCCGACCCTGGGTAAGAAGACCCGGCGCAACAAGGCGACGGACAAGTACATCATCCGCCGTCGTGGCGCCAAGAGACGGTAGTCTGGTTGTGGATCGGAGAGTGGTGAGATGTCGCGGTCACTGAAAAAGGGTCCGTACGTAGATCCGAAGTTGCTACGAAAGATCGAAGAGATGAACCGGACGGGGGAGAAGCGGGTCATCCGCACCTGGTCGCGCGATTCGACCATCTTCCCCCAGATGGTGGGCCATACCATCGCCGTCCACGACGGGCGACGGCACGTGCCCATCTACATCACCGAGAACATGGTCGGCCACAAACTGGGGGAGTTCGCCCCCACCCGGACCTTCCGTGGGCATATCGTGAAGGAGAAGAAGGGGAAGGTTCGGAGGAAGTAGCAGCGGGCGATAGGAGCGAGAGAGGATGGAGGTTCGCGCGAAGGCAAGACATATACCGATGTCGGCGCGGAAGGTGCGTCGGGTGATCGACCAGGTACGGGGGATGGATGTGGAGACGGCGCTGGAGGTGCTCCGCTTCCTGCCCCACGCCGCGGCCCGACCGGTGGAGAAACTGATCCGCTCCGCGGTCGCCAACGCGGAGGAGAACTTCGGGTTGTCGCGGGAGGACCTGTACATCGCCCACATCGTCGCCGACGAGGGGCCGGGCGTCGCCCCGGGCAAGGGGTGGCGGCCCCGGTACGGCGCGCGGGGGCGGTACCGGCCGATCCGCAAGCGGTCGTCCCACATCACCGTCGTGTTGGACGAGCGGACGGAGTAGCGTTCGAGTTCTGAGAGGAGGCTTCGCTTGGGACGCAAGGTTCACCCTTACGGTTTCCGGTTGAAGATCATCCGCGACTGGCAGGCGCGCTGGTACGCGGAGGGACGGAAGTACACCGAACTCCTGCAAGAGGACCTGGCGATCCGGGACTACGTTGAGAAGGAGCTGGCGCACGCCGGGATCTCGCGGGTAGAGATCGAGCGGTTCCCGGGGCAGGTCCAGGTGACCATCTGGACGGCGCGGCCGGGGATCGTCATCGGCCGCAAGGGGGCCTCGGTCAAGGCCCTGCGGGAGGCCCTGGAGAAGATGACCGGCAAGCACGTGCGCGTGGAGGTGCAGGAGGTCGAGCAGCCGGAACTGGATGCCCGGCTGGTGGCCCAGAACATCGTCGCCCAGTTGGAGCGCCGGATCTCCCACGGGCGGGCGATGAAGCGGGCGATCCAGCAGGCGATGCGGGCCGGCGCGCAGGGGATCAAGGTGATGTGCAAGGGCCGGATCGGCGGCGCGGAGATGGCCCGGGCCGTCTGGATGCGGGAAGGCCGCGTGCCTTTGCAGACCCTCCGGGCCGACATCGACTACGCGGTGGAAGAGGCCCACACGACCTTCGGCCGGATCGGGGTGAAGGTTTGGATTTACAAAGGGGACGTGTTGCCGGAGGCGGAAGAGGAAGAAGAGGAAGAGCCCTTCGTGGTCTGATTCCGGGCCTCCGGGAGCATACCGAGGGTATGGGAGACGAACTATGTTGATGCCAAAGCGGGTGAAGTACCGCAAGCAGATGCGGGGACGGTTGAAGGGGAAGGCCTCCCGTGGAACGGAGGTGGCCTTCGGCGACTACGGTCTGCAGGCGTTGGAGCCGGCCTGGATCACGGCCCGCCAGATCGAGGCGGCGCGGCGGGCGATCGTCCGCCACGTCCGACGGCGTGGCAAGTATTGGATCCGCATCTTCCCCGACAAGCCGGTGACCGCCAAGCCGGCGGAGACGCGGATGGGGAAAGGGAAGGGCGCGGTGGACCATTGGGTCGCCGTGGTCAAGCCGGGACGGATCCTCTTTGAGTTGGCGGGTGTCTCGGAAGAGCAGGCCCGCGAGGCGATGCGGCTGGCTGCTCACAAACTGCCCATCAAGTGCAAATTCGTGGTACGCCACGAGACAGGGGAGTCGTGAGATGCAGGCCAGAGAGATTCGCCAGTGGACCGACGAAGAGATCCGTGCACGCCTGGAGGAGGCGTATCAGGAACTGTTCAACCTCCGCCAGCAGTGGTACCTGGGGAGGCTGGAGGACCATAACCGGATTACCGCGGTGAAGCGGGACATCGCCCGGATGAAGACCATCCTGCGCGAGCGGGAGTTGGCGAGAGAGATGCAGAAGCAGCAAGGAGGCGCGCAGTGAGGGAGCGTCGGAAACGACTGGTGGGGCGCGTCGTCAGCGACAAGATGGATAAGACCGTCGTGGTGCTGGTAGAACGGACCCAGCGTCACCCCCTCTACGGGAAGGTGATCCGGAAGCGAAAGAAGTTCTACGCCCACGACGAGGAGAACACCTGTCGGGAAGGGGACCTGGTGCGGATCGTCGAGTCGCGCCCCCTCAGCCGCCTGAAGCGTTGGGTTGTGGAAGAGATCCTCGAACGGGCCGAGGAGGTGACGGGATGATCCAGCAGGAAAGTCGCCTGCGCGTAGCCGATAACACCGGCGCCAAGGAGATCCTCTGTATCCGCGTCCTGGGAGGGTCGAAGCGGCGGTACGGCGGCGTGGGGGACGTCATCGTCGCGACGGTGAAACAGGCGGTGCCGAACTCCCCGGTCAAGAAGGGGGAGATCGTGCGTGCGGTGATCGTCCGCACCAAGAAACCCTACCGCCGTCCGGACGGCTCCACCATCCGCTTCGACGACAACGCGGCGGTGCTCCTGGACCACACCGGCAGGAATCCGCGGGGCACCCGCATCTTCGGTCCCGTGGCCAGGGAACTGCGGGAAAAGGGCTTTATGAAGATCATCTCCCTGGCCCCTGAGGTCCTTTAGGGCCAGGTACGGAGGACGGACTGTGGGCAACCGGATCAAGAAAGGGGACTTGGTTGAGGTTATCACCGGTGACGACCGGGGGGTGCGCGGCCGTGTCCTGCGCGTGCTCCCGAAGAAGCAGCGCGTCGTCGTCAGCGGTGTGAACATCGTCAAGAAGCACCAGCGACCGGTGCGCGCCGGACGAGCGCAGGTGCAGCCGGGCATCATCGAGTTCGAAGCACCTATTCACATCTCCAACGTGATGCCCGTCTGCCCCCACTGCGACCGGCGGACCCGCGTCGGGTTCACCATCCAGGAGGACGGTCGCAAGGTGCGGGTGTGCAAGAAGTGCGGCGAGCCGATAGACTAACCGTGGGGTGAAGAGGATGCAACGGTTGCAGGCGTATTACCGGGAACACGTTCGCCCGACCTTGATGAAGGAGTTTGGGTACCGGAACATCATGGAGGTGCCCACGGTGCAGAAGATCGTCATCAACGTGGGCGTGGGGGAGGCGTTGGACAACCCCAAGGCGTTGGACTATGTGGTGCAGGACCTGATGACGATCACCGGGCAGCGGCCGGTCATCACCCGCGCCCGGAAGTCGATCGCGGGGTTTAAACTCCGGGCCGGTCGGGCGATTGGCGTCAAGGTGACGTTGCGGAAGGACCGGATGTGGGCCTTCCTGGATCGGCTGTGCAACGTCGCCCTGCCCCGGCAGAGGGACTTCCGGGGCGTGGCGGCCCGCTTCGACGGCCGGGGGAACATCACCATCGGCCTGCGGGAGCAGCTGATCTTCCCCGAGATCGACTACGATAAGATCGACAAGGTACGGGGGATGGAGATCAGTATCGTGACCACGGCTAAGACGGACGAGGAAGGGCGACGGCTGTTGGAACTTTTGGGAATGCCGTTTCGCCGGGAAAGTTGAGGACGGAGGAAGGTATGACGAGGAAGTGCCTGCCATATCGAGAGTTGCGGCGAAAGTACAAGGTGCAGGTGCGCAATCGGTGCAAGCGCTGTGGCCGACCGCGTGGCTATTACCGGAAGTTCGGCCTCTGTCGGATCTGTCTGCGCGAGTTGGCTTTGGAAGGAAAGATCCCAGGTTTGGCTAAGGCGAGTTGGTAGGGGCGGACCGATGACTGTGACAGACCCGATTGCCGACATGCTCACACGCATCCGCAACGCCATTGCGGTGGGGCATCCGACCGTTGAGATGCCCTCATCGAAGATGAAGGTGGCGATCGCGCGGATATTGAAAGAAGAGGGGTTCATCGAGGACTACGAGGTTCGTGAGTACGACGAACAGCCGCGCTACCGCCTGTTGATTCGCCTGAAGTACGTGGGTGAGCGCCGGAACCGGCGCCCGGTGATCCGAGGGCTGAAGCGGGTGAGCAAGCCCGGTCGCCGCATCTACACCAAGGCGAAGGACATCCCCTGGGTGAAGAGCGGGATGGGCATCGCCATTCTGACCACACCCAAGGGCGTGCTCACCGGCCAGCAGGCCCGCCGGTTGGGCGTCGGCGGTGAGATCATCTGCTACGTGTGGTAGACCAGCGAGGGAGGTTCCCGTGTCTCGTATTGGACGCATGCCGATCCCCCTTCCGGAAGGGGTAACGGTGGAAATTCAGGGGAGCCGGGTGACGGTCCGGGGTCCAAAGGGAGAGCTGACCCGGACCTTCGATCCGGCGATGCGGATCGTGCTGGAGGACAACGTCCTGCGGGTCTATCGTCCGACCGACCAGCGCCACCACAAGGCCCTGCACGGGCTGACCCGCGCCCTGTTGAACAACATGGTGATCGGGGTCTCCCAGGGGTTCGAGAAGCAGTTGGAGGTGCACGGGGTGGGGTATCGGGTGGACCTCCAGTCCGACGGTAGTCTGGTGATGCATCTGGGCTTCTCGCACCCGGTGTACGTCAAGCCGCCGGAGGGGATCCAGTTCGAGGTGGACTCCCGATCGCGGGTGATCACTGTGCGGGGCATCGACAAGGAACTGGTGGGGCGGGTCGCGGCGGAGATCCGGGCCAAGCGCCCGCCGGAGCCGTACAAGGGCAAGGGCATCCGCTACGTCGGCGAACAGATCCGACGGAAGAGCGGCAAAGCCGGCAAGATGGCGTAGGAGTGAGGTCGGAATGGCGGAGAAAGATCGGCGTTTGGGAAGGGAAAGACGGCGCAAGCACGTGCGGAAGAAGGTCTTTGGGACGCCGGAGCGTCCGCGTCTGAACGTTTTCCGCAGCCTGCGCCACATCTACGCCCAGGTCATCGACGACACCAAGGGGCACACCCTGGCGTCCGCCTCGACGCTGGACCCGGAGGTGCGTCCACAGTTGGATGGGCTCAGCAAGGTCGAACAGGCGCGGATCGTGGGCAAGGTTGTCGCGGCCCGCGCGCTGGAGAAGGGAATCACCAAGGTCGTCTTCGACCGCGCTGGCTACAAGTACCATGGCCGGGTGAAGGCCCTGGCCGACGGCGCCCGCGAGGGGGGCCTGGAGTTTTAGCCACGGGAGAAAGGATTTATGGAAGGCCCTTTGCGTGACCGGGAGGTATTTGAGACCGAACAGCAGGAACTGGACGAGCGGGTCATCGACATCACCCGTGTGTCAAAGGTGGTGAAGGGGGGACGGCACTTCTCCTTCCGCGTGGTCGTCGCCGTGGGCGATAACAACGGGCAGGTGGGCATCGGCGTGGGGAAGGCCCGCGGCGTGCCCGATGCCATTCGGAAGGCGCTGGAGCGGGCGCGCCGGTCGATGCGCCCCATCCCCCTGGTGGGGACGACCATCCCCCACGAGGTGATCGGGCGCTGCGGCGGGGCGAGGGTGCTCCTGAAGCCCGCCTCCCCTGGTACGGGCGTCATCGCCGGCGGCGGTGTCCGCGCCGTGCTGGAGGCGGCTGGGGTCCGCGACGTGCTGACCAAGTCGCTGGGTAGTTCGAACATCCTGAACGTGGTCAAGGCCACGATGGACGCGCTGAGCCAGTTGCGCAGCGTGGAGGAGGTCGCCCGGGAGCGCGGGCTCCCGGAGGCCCGAGTGATGCCCTTCTGGATGCGGAGACGATGAGCAAGGGAAAGAGCAAGAAGAAGGTACTGCGCATCACGCTGGTCAAGAGCCCCATCGGCTATTCCAAGCGGCAGAAGGGGACGGTGCGGGCGTTGGGCCTGCGCCGGATGCACCAGACGGTGGAGAAAGAGGACACGCCGGTCATCCGTGGGATGGTGGCGAAGGTCCAACATCTGGTCAAGGTGGAAGAGGTCGAAGTATGAAGTTGCACGAGTTGCGTCCGGCCAAGGGATCGAAGAAGCGTCGTAAGCGGGTCGGCCGCGGGATCGCCGCCGGGCAGGGGAAGACGGCGGGCCGGGGCACCAAGGGGCAGAAGGCGCGCAGCGGTGGCAGCCTGCCTCCGTACTTCGAAGGCGGTCAGTTGCCGCTGGTGCGACGGCTCCCCTTCGCCCGAGGCGTCGGCTTCCGCGACCCCTGGCGGGTCCGCTTCACCCCGGTCAACCTGGACCGGTTAGATCCGGAGCGGTTCCCGGCGGGGAGCGAGGTCTCGCCGGAGACGCTGGCGGAAGCCCGCATCATCAAGCGGGCGGACGAGTTGGTGGTCATCCTGGGCCGCGGGGAGATCGATCGCCCCCTGACCTTCAAGGCCCACCGGTTCTCCGCCAGCGCGCGGGAGAAGATCGAGGCGGCCGGGGGGACGGTAGTGGAACTGCCCTGGCAGCGGGGCGGTCGGAGGACCCGGTAGCGCCGGGGATAGAGGAGAGGGGGAGCGACGATGATCGAAGCGTTGCGCAATGCCCTGCGTCTGCCCGACCTGCGACGGCGGCTGTTCTATACGCTGCTCCTGCTGGTGATCTTCCGGGCCGCCGCCCATGTGCCGGTGCCGGGGATCAACCGGGATGCCCTCGAGCAGTTGCTGGCAGGGACCGGCGGGGCGGCCCAGTTGGTCAACCTGCTGGATATGCTTTCCGGCGGCGCAGTGGCCTATTACTCCATCCTGGCTAACGGGGTCTACCCCTACATCAACGCTTCTATTATCCTCCAGTTGTTGGTCCCGGTCATCCCGAGCCTGCAGCGGATGATCGAGGAGGAGGGAGAAGCGGGTCAGCGGAAGTTGAACCAGTGGACGTACTACATCACGATCCCGCTGGCAGCACTGCAGGCTTGGGGACAGGCCCAGTTGTTCACCCAGGCCGCCGGAGGGACGCCGATCCTGCCGCGGTTCGGCTTCCACCGGCCGGATTATGTCTTACCGACCATCTCGGTTCTGGTGGCGATGACCGCCGGAACGATGTTCGCCATCTGGTTGGGCGATCTGATCAGTGAGCAGGGCATTGGCAACGGGCTTTCCCTGATCATCTTCGGTGGGATCGTCGCCCGAGCGCCGGTCAATATCGCGCGGATCTACACGACGGACGGGTGGATGGGGATCCTGTTCTTCGCCATCATCACCGCGCTGACGGTGTTCGTGATCGTCTACGTGCAGGAGGGCCAGCGGCGGATCCCGGTCCAATACGGCAAGCGGGTGCGCGGGCGGCGGATGTACGCCGGGGGGGCCACCTACATCCCCCTGCGGGTGAACACGGCGGGGATGATCCCGCTGATCTTCGCCCAGTCGATCCTGACCTTCCCGGCCGTCATCGCCCAGTTCTTCGCCGGGTCGGAGAACCCGAGCGTGGCGGAGACCGCTCGCAACATCATGAACTTCTTCAGTGGCGCGACGACCGAGTGGTATACGACGTTGCTCTACGGTCTGCTCTACTTTTTCGCCGTCGTCGGGTTCACGTACTTCTACACCTTCGTTCTGATCGAGCAGCAGAACCTTGCCGAGGCGTTGCGCAGACAGGGCGGCTCCATCCCGGGTGTCCGGCCGGGTAAGCGGACGGAGGAGTACATTAACAAGGTGTACCAGCGGATCACGCTGGCCGGTGCGCTCTTTCTGGGTGGTGTGGCCGTGTTGCCCTTCATCACCCAGTTGATGATGAACACGCGCGTCTTGATCATCACCTCGGCGGGTCTCCTCATCGTGGTCGGCGTCGTGGTGGACACGATGCGGCAGTTGGAGGCCCAGTTGTTGATGCGTCACTACGAGGGGTTCATCAAGAAGTAGAGGAGCCGGAATGGGTTGTCGAGTCGTCCTGCTGGGATTGCCCGGTGCGGGCAAGGGCACGCAGGCTGAGCGGCTCGCCGCATCGTTGGGAGTGCCCCACGTGGCAAGCGGCGATCTGTTTCGTGAGCACCTAAACAAAGGAACGGAGTTGGGTCTGCAGGCGCGGGCCTACATCGACCGCGGGGACCTGGTCCCCGACGAGATCACCATCGGGATGGTCGCCGAGCGGCTGGCCCGCCCCGACTGCGCCGACGGGTTCGTGCTGGACGGTTTCCCCCGCACGGTGGCCCAGGCGGAGGCGCTGGAGCGCGTCCTGGACCAGATGGGAACGGGGTTGGACATCGTTCCGCTGATCCGGGTCAGCGAGGAGGTGGCGCTGGCCCGGTTGGCCGGGCGGTGGACCTGCCGGAAGTGTGGGGTGGTGTATCACACCCTGTTCAACCCGCCGAAGCAGCCTGGCGTCTGCGACGCCTGCGGAGGGGAACTGTACCAGCGTTCGGACGAGACCCCCGAGGCCCATCGGCGTCGGCTGGAGGTCTACAAAGAGCAGACGGCGCCGTTGGTGGATTACTACCGCCAGGCGGGCCTGTTGGTCGAGATCAACGGGGAGCAGTCCATCGAGGACGTCCAGGCGGACCTCTGGTCGGCTGTCCGGTCGGCCTGCGGGGTGGGATGATCCACATCAAGACACCGTCGGAAGTGGAGAAGATGCGCCGCGCCGGTCGGATCGTGGCCGAGGTCCTGGCGCGGATCGGGGAGCGGGTGGCTCCGGGGGTCACGACGGCGGAGTTGAACGTGCTGGCAGAGGAAGTGATCCGGCGGTATAACGCGATCCCCTCTTTCAAGGGGTACCCGCCGGGTGGTCCATACCCGTTTCCAGCGGCCATCTGCGCGTCGGTGAACGAGGAGCTGGTCCACGGGATCCCGGGCCCTCGGGTCCTGCGGGAGGGTGATATCCTGAGCGTGGATGTGGGGGCCATTTACGAGGGATACCACGGGGACGCGGCCCGGACCTTCCCGGTGGGGGAGATCGGCGAGGAGGCCCGGCGGTTGCTGGAGGTGACGGAGGGGGCGCTGTACGCCGGCATCGCCCAGGCGCGGGCGGGGAACCGGACTGGCGATGTCTCCGCTGCCATCCAGCGGTACGTGGAGCGGCACGGCTTCAACGTCGTTCGGGAGTACACCGGACACGGGATCGGCCGGCGGATGCACGAGGACCCGCAGGTGCCGAATTTTGGTCAGCCGGGGCACGGGGTGCTACTCCGATCCGGAATGACCATCGCCCTGGAGCCAATGGTGCTGGCTGGTGATTACCACGTGCGGGTGCTGGACGATCATTGGACCGTGGTTTCCGCCGACGGACGGCTCACCGCTCATTTCGAGCACACGATCCTCGTGCGGGACGGAGAAGCAGAGATTCTGACCAGATTGTAGCGGTTTATTTGAGGAAGCGAGGAAGCAGGGAAGTAAGGAGCAGAAGAAATGAAGGTATCACCGTCTGTGAAACGGCGTTGTCCGAAGTGCAAGATCATCCGCCGGAAGGGCGTGGTGCGGGTGATCTGCGAGAATCCAAAACATAAGCAGCGTCAAGGGTAAGGAGACGACGGAGGGAAGGTATGGCGCGTATTGCAGGTGTGGACCTGCCCCGAAACAAGCGGGTGGAGATTGGGCTGACGTACATCTATGGCATCGGCAGGACCCGGAGCAACGAGATCCTGCGCAAGGCCGGGGTCGATCCGAACAAGCGGGTGAAGGATCTGACCGAGACGGAGATCTCCCGAATCCGCGAGATCATCGACCGGGAGTATACGGTGGAGGGCGACCTTCGGCGTGAGGTGCAGATGAACATCAAGCGCCTCATCGAGATCGGTTGCTACCGAGGGTTGCGTCATCGGATGAACCTGCCGGTGCGAGGGCAGCGGACCCGCACCAATGCCCGCACGAAGCGCGGCCCGCGCAAGACCGTTCCGGGTCGGGGCCGCCGCCGTGGGATGAAGAAGAAGTAGCAGGCGCGGTTCATTGTGCCCACGGGGATGCGGTTCATCGTGTCCCCCGTCAGCGGCGCAGTTCGTCACACTGCACTGGAGCGCAATTCATTGCGCCGGAGTCGGAAAGGGAATTACGGACGGAGGGAATATGGCGCGACAGAGAGGTAGGAGGCGTGGGGCTCGCCGGGTGAAGCGGAACGTCCCCCGGGGACATGCCCATATCCACGCGACGTTCAACAACACGATCATCACGATCACCGACCCGAATGGGAACACGATCAACTGGGCCAGCGCAGGCTCCGTGGGGTTCAAGGGAGCCAAGAAGAGCACCCCGTATGCTGCCCGTCTGGCTGCCCAGCGGGCGGCGAGGGACGCGATGGAGAACGGGATGGTGGAGGTGGACGTGTTCGTGAAGGGGCCCGGCCCCGGTCGGGAGGCGGCCATCCGGGCCCTCCAGGCGGCTGGGTTGAAGATCCTCTCCATCACCGACGTGACACCTATCCCGCATAACGGCTGCCGTCCGCCGAAGAAACGGCGCGTGTAACAGAACGAGGAGTGTTGGGAGGAAGTATGGCCAGATACATCGGCCCTGTTTGCAAACTGTGCCGTCGAGAGGGACAGAAGTTATATCTGAAGGGGATGCGTTGCTACTCGCCGAAGTGCGCGCTGGAGCGGCGGGATTATCCGCCGGGCGAGCACGGGATAACCACCCGCTTCCGGCGCCAGCGGCCGTCCGACTACGCTCTCCAGTTGCGGGAGAAGCAGAAGGTCCGCCGGATCTACGGCGTGCTGGAGCGCCAGTTCCGCCGCTACTTCCGCGAGGCGGAGCGGATGCCTGGCCTCACCGGCGAGAACCTGCTCATCCTGCTGGAGCGGCGTTTGGACAACGTGATCTATCGGCTGGGGTTCGCCGACTCCCGGGCGCAGGCTCGCCAGTTGGTGCAACACGGCCATTTCACCGTCAACGGCCGGCGGGTGACGATTCCCTCGATGCTGGTGCGCCCCAACGACGTCATCGCGGTCCGTGAGGGAAGTCGAAAGCGCACGTACTTTAAGGAACGGGCACAGGTGCTGGACGCCCAGAAGGTTCCGGAGTGGTTGCAGTTGGATCCGGAGAACCTCTCTGCGCGGGTGCTGGCGATGCCTCGCCGGGAGGATATCGACATTCCGATCAACGAGCAGTTGGTCGTGGAGTTCTACTCACGGTAAGGCCCGGTTCGGATTTGAAAGGGAGGTAGGGGGTGGTCTCATCGGTACTGCCCAAGATTGAAATTGATGCGACCTCTCAACAGTACGGCCGATACATCATCGGCCCACTGGAGAGTGGTTACGGCGTCACCCTGGGGAACGCCTTGCGTCGTGTGTTGCTTTCCTCGCTCCCCGGCGCAGCGGTGACCTCGGTTCGGATCATCGACGTCCCGCACGAGTTCACGACGATCCCTCACGTGCGGGAGGATGTGGTCCGGATCATCCTGCAGGTCAAGAAACTGCGGCTGAAGATGGAAGGGGAGGGGCCGCTGCGGATGTACTTGGAGGCCCGAGGCGAGGGCGTCGTGACAGCGGGCGACATCCAGGCTCCTCCTGAGATCGAGATCCTCAACCCCGATCTCTACCTGTTCACCACCGACTCCGACGAGGCGCGGGTGGAGATGGAGTTCACCGTCGAGTGGGGACGGGGATACTCACCGGCCGAGGAGCGCGGCCGGAGGGGCATCGGCGAACTGCCGGTCGACGCCATTTTCAGCCCCGTCCGGCGTGTCGCCTTCGATGTGGAGAAGGCACGGGTGGGGCAGATGACGGATTACGACCGTCTGACGATGGAGATATGGACGGACGGTCGGATCGCGCCGATGGAGGCGCTGAAGGAGGCGGCCCGCATCCTGGTCACTCACTTCCGGCTCATCGCGGGGATCACGGAGGAAGAGGTCGTGGTCGTCGAGGAGGAGGAAGAGGCCGGGATCCCGGCGAGTATCTATGACAAGCCGTTGGAGGATCTGCAGTTGGGGGTGCGGGTCTTTAACGCCCTGCGACGGGCGGGCATCTCCAAGGTGGGTGAGGTGCTGGATATGCTGAGGGAGGGCGAGAACGCCGTCCTTCGCATCCGCAACTTCGGCGCCAAGTCGCTGCAAGAGTTGAAGGATCGGTTGGAAGAGTTGGGATACCTGGCGTATCTGGAAGAGCAGGCTGAGTCGAGGGAGACCGAGGCGGAGGTGTAGGGATGCGACATCGGGTCGCAGGGAAGAAGTTGAACCGATCGAGCGGCCACCGCCGCGCGTTGTTTCGGAACCTGGTTTCGGCAGTGATCTATCACGAGCGGATCGAGACGACCGAGGCAAAGGCCCGGGCGGTCCGTCGCCACGTGGAGAAGTTGATCACCCTGGCGAAGCGGGGGCTGGCAGCGGAGAAGGAGGATCCCGCCCGCGGGGTTCACGCCCGGCGGCTGGCGGCGGCCCGGCTGAACCGGTGGGTCACAGAGCCGGACGGGACGCGGGTGGATCTGGTGCGGAAGTTGTTCGACGAGATCGCCCCGCGTTATATGGACCGTCCGGGTGGGTACACGCGGATCATCAAGTTGGGGCCGCGCAAGGGAGACGCCGCCCCGATGGCGATCCTGGAGTTGGTGGAGGAGTAGCCGCGCGATTTGTCGCGCGGCGGTAGAGGGCGCGATAAGCTGCGCCCGTACGGAGCCGCGCGGTTCACCGCACGGCGGAACGGAAAAGGGTATGCGGATACGGGCTGTCGTCGCTTACGACGGCACCGATTACCAGGGTTTCCAGCGCCAGCCGAACGGTCCAACGGTTCAAGAAGCGCTGGAGCGAGCCTTAACAAAAGTTACCGGAGAGCCGGTGAAGATCCTGGCGGCAGGGCGCACCGACACGGGGGTCCATGCGGAAGGCCAGGTGATCGCCTTCGACACCGAATGGCGGCACTCGCTGGAGGACCTCCAGCGGGCGTTGAACGCGGTGCTGCCGCCGGACGTAGCGATCTGGGAGGTGGCGGAGGCATCGCCCGACTTTCACCCCCGATATGACGCCCGCAGCCGGCACTACCGGTACACGGTGTACAACCATCCGGTCCGTTCGCCGTTGGTCCGGCGGATCAGCATGCACGAGCCGCACCGTCTGGACCTGAAGGCGATGCAGGAGGCGGCGCGAAGGATCGTGGGAGAGCACGATTTCGCCGCCTTCGGCTGGCCTCCTAAGGGGAACAACACCGTGCGGCGAGTGCTCCGGGCGGAGTGGAGCGGCGAGCCGCCGTGGCTCTACTTCGACATCGAGGCTAACGCCTTTCTCTACCGGATGGTCCGTCGGTTGGTGGGAACGATGCTCCTGGTGGGCCGGGGCCAGATGACGGTAGAGGAGTTTGTTCAGGTCCTGGCCTCGCGGGATCGGTCCAAGGCCGGACCGGCGGCCCCGCCCCAGGGGTTGTGTCTTGTCGAGGTGAGGTATTGATCGAGTCGATTTCTGTCGGGAGTGAGCGAAAGGTGAAGACCTACGTAACGAAACCGAGCGAGGTAGAACGCGAGTGGTTTGTCGTCGACGCCGAGGGGAAGACGTTGGGGCGTCTGGCGAGTGAGATCGCCAAGATCCTCCGCGGCAAGCACAAGCCGAACTACTCCCCCTCCGTGGACGTGGGGGACTACGTGATCGTGATCAACGCGGAGAAGATCCGGGTGACCGGGCGCAAACTGGATCAGAAGTACTACTACCGCCACTCGGGTTATCCGGGTGGCCTCAAGGCGGTCCGGTTGCGGGATATGCTGGCCAGGCACCCCACCCGGGTGATCGAGCACGCGGTACGGGGAATGTTGCCCAAGAACCGGCTCGGGCGGCGGATGTTCAAGAAGTTGAAGGTGTACGCCGGGCCGGACCATCCGCACAAAGCCCAACGGCCCAAGCCTCTAGACCTCTAGGGTGAAGGAGGAGAAGATCGGGGATGGCAGAGCAGCGAGTGTATTATGAAGGCGTAGGACGGAGGAAGACGGCGACGGCGCGCGTCCGCCTGTACCCGGACGGGAAGGGGGAGTTCGTGGTCAACGACCGCCCCTTGCGGGAGTATTTCGTCCGCGAGGTGGACATCATCCACCTGTTGGAGCCGTTGAAGGCCACCGGCCTCGACGGCCGGTTCGACATCTCGGTCAAGGTCCGGGGTGGTGGGATCAGCGGGCAGGCTGGGGCCGTCCGGCTAGGGATCGCCCGCGCGCTTCTGAAGTGGGATCCCGAACTGCGGCCGATTCTGCGTAAGGGCGGTTTCCTCACGCGGGACGCCCGAGTGAAGGAGCGGAAGAAGCCCGGTCTCAAGCGGGCGCGGAAGGCCCCTCAGTACACCAAGCGGTAGTTCCCTTTGGGCCGTGGTTGGTGATCGTGGCGTGTAGCGGATGGGGGCCGACAGCCCCATCCAACCGGTTCGAGCGAAGGAGCCCGGTCTCCGCAAGGAGCCGGGCTTCTTGATAGGGGGGCGCGTGGAGCGAAAGGATTGGACCACCGGCCGGGTGGTCGGGTTGGCGGTCGTGGTCCTCTCCCTCCTGGCAGTCGGCCTGCTGTGGGGGGACGACCTGTACCGGCTCCTGGCGGATCAGGAGGCGGTGCAAGCCTGGGTGGCGGGGTTCGGACCCTGGGGGCCGGTGGTCGCGATCCTCCTCCACACCCTCCAGGTCCTCCTGGCCCCTATCCCCGGCCAGACGGTCGGCTTGGTCGCCGGGTATCTCTATGGCGTTGGCCTGGGGACCCTCTACAGTCTGATCGGGGTGATGCTCGGCTCCGCGCTGGCGATGGGGCTGGCCCGGTGGTTTGGTCGGCCATTGGTGGCCCGCCTGGTCGGGGCGGAACGGTTGTCGAAGTGGGACCGGGTCGCCCGGCGGCGGGGTCCGGTGTTCTTTTTCCTCGCCTTTCTGCTCCCCTTCCTCCCCGACGATTTGCTCTGTTTCCTCATCGGCCTGAGTCCTTTGCCGATTCCCTATATGCTGATCCTGGCGGCGGTCGGGCGGCTGCCCGGCCTGTGGATCGCCAGTTGGGTGGGCGCGAACGCCACCACCTTGCCGTGGTGGGGATGGGTTGGGCTGGGGATCGGTGGTGCGGCCCTCGCCGTCCTGTTCGCCCGCTACCAGGCCCGGCTGGAGCGGGGGGTCTTGCGGTTGATCGACCGTGTCTCACCACGAAGAGGGGGGGATCACTGAGAACACTGAGAGCACTGTTGCAAGACTCTGTGCTTCTCTTCTGCGATGGATCAGCTACTTGACGCTGTTGAAAGGGGCCTCCCGCAGGTTCCCTAACCTGCGGGAGGCTGGCTGACTGTCGGGTAGCCAGTGCAGTGGAGAGGTGCTCTATCCCAGGGGGAGGTAGAAGAAGGCCAGGGCCAGGATGGCGTAGACTACCAGGAGTTGGACCCCCTCCATCCAGTTGGATTCCCCGTCGAGAGCGACGAGGGCGGCGATCAGCGCGGCGGCGACCAGGGCGATCAGTTCGAATTCGTTGAAGACGAGGGTGAGCGGGTTCCCCATCGCCAGGCTCAGGAAGACCAGCACCGGGGCCACGAGCAGGGCGATCTGCAGGCTCGAACCGACCGAGATCCCCAGGCTGAGGTCCATCTGATCCTCGGCTGCCACCTGGACGGCGACCAGGTGCTCGGCCACGTTGCCCACGATGGGGACGATCACGATCCCCAGGAAGAACTCCGACCAGCCCAGGTGCTCCAGCGCAGGCTCCACGACCGCCACCAGCACCTCGCTCAGCCAGGCCACCAGGATGGTGGAGATCCCCAGTACGAGCCCTGCCTTGGCCGGGGACCAGGTTGGTTCCGCGTGGGGCGCTTCGGTCGCCCCGGCGGTGGCGCGGAAACTGTAGATCAGCCCGAGGACGTAGACCAGGATCATCATCCCGGCGACGCCCAGGCTGAGGTACTCCACCGCGTCGTGATTGACCGCCTCGATGGAGTGGCCGAAGAGGGAGGGGATCGCCAGGGCGATGATAGCCAGAATGAGCATCGTAGCGTCCAGCCCGGCCTGCGAGCGGTCGAATCGCTGCACCCCGTGGCGCAGCCCGCCGACGAGGAGGCTGAAGCCCATCACCAGGAGGAGGTTGCCCAGGATGGAGCCGGTGATGGACGCTTTGACCAGTTCCAGCAGGCCGGCGCGGATGGCGAAGAAGGTGATGATCAACTCCGCCGCGTTGCCCAGCGTCCCGTTCACCAGCCCGCTCACCCGTGGCCCGGCCCGGACGGAAAGTTCCTCCGTGCCCCGCCCCATTAGGCCAGAGAGGGGGATGATCCCCAGGGCGGCGGCGGTGAGGGTCAGTAACGGCGGTCCGCCAAGATATCGGGAAAGCAGAGCGATGGGAACGAAGACAAGAAGGATCATCAAGTACTTCATTCATCCACTCCTTCGGTGAAGAGATCGGTAGGGGCCTGAGGGGGAACCATCACTCGCAGCGACCTCGGCACGACGCTGATGGCGACGGGGGTGGTCCCCAATGGATCGCCGTCCACCTGGACCGAGATAGGGATTTCCGTATCCACCGTGATCCGTTGAACCTGGCGGTAGACGGTCCGTGGATCTTGGAGGGGCTTGTTGCTGAAGGCGCGGACCAGGTGGCGGGCGATGTAGGAAAGTCCCAGACCCTTGAAGACCAGCACGTCGAGCCGCCCATCGTCCAGGCGGGCCTGGCGGGCGATGGGGAAAAAGGCGTAGGTTTGGATGTTGCTGACCAGGACCAGGAGCATCCGGCCGCGCACCATTCGCCCGTCCAGTGCCACGCGGGCCCGCACGCCGGAGTAGTTGCGGGCTAGGGTGACGGCGGCGACGATGTAGGGAAGCGCGCCCAGCCGCTTGATAGGCCGAGACCGGGGTTCCAGTTCGGCGGTGATGAGGGCGTCGAAGCCGATGCCCGCCCAGAGGAGGAAGTACCGGTTGCCGATCCGCCCGACGTCGACGGCGTGGACCCGTCCTTCCAACTGGGCAGTGGCGGCCTCCCGCAGGCGGAACGGGTTGGCGAGGGTGTAGATGGGAAGGTGGAGTTGCCGGGCCCACATGTTACCGGTTCCGACCGGGAGGATGCCTAAAGCGGTCCGGCTGCCCACAAGCCCGTTGACCGCTTCATTGATGGTGCCGTCCCCCCCGGCGACCCACACGCCGTCCATCCCGGCCTGGGCCGCCTCCCGCGCCAGCCGTTTGGCGTCGCCGGGGTTGTGGGTGGTGGTGATCTCGACCTCCCATCCCCGTTTCGCCAGCGTTTTCCGCACCCGGCGCAGTTCCCGCTCCACGTCCCGCGGGCCGGCGGTGGGGTTGTAGATGATGCGCCCCTTCATCGTGAAAGGGATTATAGCAGGGGTGGGCTGGATGGGCAAAGGGTTGGGAGTTCGTAGTTCAATTCCCTATGGCTCAATTCTCCATTCTGTCCCTTCGGTGATGACGACGCCGTAGGTCTCGCTCAAGAAGTTCTGGTCGCAGTCAAGGGCGGCCAGGTCGTAGGTTCCGGGCGGGACCTGGAAGGTGCGCGTTCCGCCGGGCTGGAGGGTCTCCTCGGGGCCCAGCCAGTCCTCTCCCACTCCTCGCTGTCGGACGGAGAGATGAGGATGTAACAGACCGGGGTGTCGGTACCGTTGATGGCCGTCAGCGTGACACCGCCCGGCGTGGACGGAGTGGGCACAAGTTCCCACGTCCCAGACCGAGAGAGGTCGAGGCCGTAGGTCTCCACCAGTGTCTCCTCGTTGCAGTCGGTCGCCAGCAGATCGTAGGTGCCGGGGGTGAGGTCGAAGGTGCGGCTGGCCCCTGGAGGGATCGTCTCGGATTCACCCAGCCAGTCTGCGCCCCAGGTCTCGCTATCGACAGGCGAGATGTAGACGTAGCACACGTCTCGGTCGAAACGGTTGATCAGGGTCAGGGTGACCGTGTTGGTCTGGGGAGAAGGTGGGGGCTGTGTCGGTGGCGGGGGAGTCGGTACGACCTGATAGGGAGAAACATGTTCTATGACGAACCGGGTGTTCTCGCGGGCGGCGATGAACCCCCAGAGGGCGTCGTTCAGGTAGATTCCCACGACCGCGCGCCCCTGCCCGGTCTGAACAGCCTCAGTCGGGCGGAAGCCGATCGGGTAGGTCGTCACCGGCTGGAGGGTCCCATCCGACGATCGGATGTAAACCTCCCCCGCGCCCCGAAGGATCCCCACGCGAGTGGATTCCAGGGGGACGCGGTGGATGTCCTGGAGCAGCAGTTCCACGATCTTGGCCCATACGCCCGGATCCCTGGTCAGGGGGGTGTTGCCGTCCGGGGTGAAGGGCACTCCTGGTGCATGCACTCTGTTGTCGAAGAGGTACTCCACGACTCCGTTGAGGTGCGAGGAGGTGTTTCTGATCACAAGGTCCTCAGACAGCAGGACAGCGGGCTGACCGCCCGTATCGACCACAGCGTCTCCCTCAAGGGTCCCGAGCGCCGGAGGTGTGAAGGGGATCGGCTGGCCTGCCAGTTAGGGGAGGTGAAGGAAGATGTCGAGGGTGCTGGCGCCGTCGGCTACGACTCCGATGTAGGGCTCCTGGATGATGGGATTCTGCTCGATCTGGACCTCCGTCGCCACCACTGGGATCTCCATGCCCGCGATCGGCTCACCGCCGCGGAAGGCCCGCAGGTCGAGATAGGCGATCCCGCCTGCGGAGAGGTTCTCTGGGGAGACGTGAAGTTCGAGGCTGCGGCCGGTGCTCACCCGTACACCTGTGATGGGTCCCAGGAATTGCCCGCAGTTCTCACCCGTGACATTGCCCGTGAAGGAGTTCCCATCGTCGCCGAGCGTGAGGGAAGCGGTGCATCCGGGATACCAGTCTGGTGTGAAGAAGAGAGTCAGTTGGTTGCCATTGATTGTGCCCTCTGCGACCAGGTTGTGTTCATAGAAGGTCGCGTTTTCGTCCGTCAGGTACATCTTGGCGTTGATGCCTGCTACTGCGATGTAGACATAGCCCTCGTCGTAGGTCGTCTGCTGCACGCGCCAGTGACCAGCGAACGATGGGGGTGGTTGTTGGGCGTAGAGGGATGAGGTGAATATCGTGGTCGACAGCAGACTCACTAATGCCAAACTCGTCAGCAATGCAACCATACGTCTCACAAGCCACCTCCCTCGATCAGGCTCCTCTGTACCCTCCGCGCCTCCGTGGTGCTCCGTCTATCGTGGCTGCCCAGGCCCCATCTTTCGGCGTGGTACGAGATGCGGATGTCCCCCTGGGCCCCCTCCCGCAGTTGCGCCAGTAGCGATTCCAGGTTCACCGGAGTGCTGTTCTGGCGCGGGAGTGGGGGAGGCAGGCCCTGGGCGGAATGAAGGTGCTCATCAACCTTCAGGCGCGGTCGCTCTGGGGGATACCCGTATAGCGCAGATGTTGGGTTTCCTCTCAGGGAGGAGTCAATGGTTGGGGGAATACCGACAGGGGACCAGCGTAGACCGAAGCGGGGTTGTCGGTCGTCTCCTGCCATTTCCCCCGCCGGAGGGGGCTTACGACCGTACCCGTGGGTCTTTATGAAAGTCCTATGAAAGAGCGGTGGAGGAGAGAATAGCATAGGTGTTGGGAAAAGTCAAACTGGCGATCTCGCCGCTCCATCACAACCTGAGGCGCGCTGTCCAGAGCCTCTTCCGTTGGCGGAATCGGGGGTTCTATGTTATCATCAAGATGAAGAGAGGCAAGAGACAAGGAGCAGGAAAGCGGAACACGCAACACACATCACGCAATACGGAGGAAAGTATCGACCGATGGACGAACTGCGAGCACGCCTCAAGGCACTTCAGGCCCAACTCTCCGACTTCCGGAGGCGTCTTTGACTTAGCGGCGAAGGAAGAAGAGATCGCCAGGTTGGAGAAGGAGGCCGCTCGGCCGGACCTTTGGGACGACCCGGAGACGGCTCAGCGGACGATGCAACGGCTGGCCGACCTGCGGGAGGAGATAGAGCCGTGGCTGGCTCTGGAGCAGCGGGTGGCCGACGTGTTGGAGCTGGCCGAACTGGAGGGTGAGGATCTGATCGAAGAGTTGGTCGCCGAGGCGGAGGCGATCGAGAGGGAACTGGACCAGTTGGAGTTCCGCGTCCTCCTCTCCGGCCCTTACGACCGGAGCAGCGCCTTCCTCGCCCTGCATGCCGGGGCGGGTGGGATCGACGCCCAGGACTTTGCCGAGATGCTCCTGCGGATGTACCTCCGCTGGGCCGAGTCGCGGGGCTACCGGGCGGAGCTGGTGGACCGGCTCTACGGCGAGGAGGCCGGCATCAAGCGGGCTACCGTCGCCATCTCCGGCCCCTACGCCTACGGCTACCTCCGGTCCGAACGGGGGGTCCACCGGCTGGTCCGCCTCTCCCCCTTCGACGCCGCCCACCGCCGCCACACCTCCTTCGTCCTGGTGGAGGTCTGGCCCGATCTGCCCGAGGCTGAAGCGGTCCGCATCGACCCC
Source organism: Thermoflexia bacterium (assembly GCA_011192125.1). Lineage (GTDB taxonomy): Bacteria > Chloroflexota > Anaerolineae > B4-G1 > DUEL01 > DUEL01. Next base: position 95,605 of record DUEL01000002.1, on the reverse strand, counting down.
AACGATCTGAAGATCGAGACCTTCCGCGCCTCCAGCGCTGGCGGTCAGCACATGCAGAAGAACGAGACTGCCGTCCGCATCACCCACCTCCCCACCGGTATCGTCGTCTCCTGCCAGAACGAGCGATCGCAGACCCAGAATCGGGAGACGGCGATGCGCATCCTCCGGGCGCGGCTGATGGAACTGGAGGAGAAGAAACGGCGCGAGGAACTGGCGCGGATCAAGGGGGAGCACGTCGAGGCCGGGTGGGGGAATCAGATCCGCTCCTACGTCCTCCATCCCTACCAGATGGTAAAAGACCACCGTACTGGGTACGAGACCGGCAACGCCCAGGCGGTGCTGGACGGGCGGCTGGACGAGTTTATGGAGGCCTACCTGCGGGCCACCGTAGGAGGTGAGGTGAAAGGAGGGTAAGATGACACCCGTTGAAAAGGAAGTGGCCCGGCGACCGAAGAAGCGATCGACCAAGGGCAGTGTGAAGTCGAAGAAGAAGTCGGTCCCCCTCTCGGCGGTAGAACGGATGAAGAGGCGGGAGACCCGTCGCAAGGAACGGCGAGCCTACGTCGCGGCGGCCCCCGCCGTCGGCGCAGCCACAGAGGAGGCCAAGAGCCAGTTGGAGTCGCTCTCCTGGAAACTGGAACGGCTCCAGGAGGCTGCCTCCCTCTCCGACATCTACGACGACCTGGCGGACATCGAGGCGATGCTGACCACCCTCCCCGCCGAGATCGAGACCCTGCGTTCGCGGGGGTACGTCTTCCGCAACTACCTGGAGCGGAAGGTGGAGGTCCTCTCCAAGCAGTGGGCCGATATGCAGGACCGGGTGCGACGGGAGGTGGAACGGCGCGGCGCTGAACTCTCCCGGGCGCTGCGCGATGCGGAGCGGGCGGTGCAGCAGGCCGCCTCCGGCGACCCCGCCCGGATCGCCCGCGCCGAGAGCGTGGTCCGCACCCTGGAGGGGAAGGTCTCCGCCGCCCAGGACGCGCTGGAGGCGATGTTCGACACCCTCGACCAGAACGTCACCCAGACCCGCGCCCAGGTGGAGGAGATCGAGTGGGCGCTGGAGCAGGCGGACCAGGCCTCCTTCGATTTCTACCCCGACGAGAACCTGGTCGCCGCCTGCCGGGCCCAGTTCCTGGAGACGAAGAAGGAAGGTCCGGAGGGGATCCTCTTCCTCACCGACGGCCGCCTGATCTTCGAGCGCAAGGAGGAGGTCGCCACCAAGAAGATCCTCTTCATCACCACCGAGAAGAAGACGGTCCAGGAGTTGATCTTCCAGGTTCCCATCGGCCACATCGAGGAGGTCAAGGCCAGCCAGTCCGGCTTCCTGGGGCGGAAGGAGATGCTGGAGGTCCTCTTCGCCCCCGAGGCCGACATCTCCGAGGCCCGGCTGCGGCTCCTGGGCGGGGCGGACAACGAGGAGTGGGCCGCGCTGATCGGTCGGGTGCGCTCCGGCGACATCGAGAAGGAACGGGTGCAGGTCGAGGGAGAAGAGGCCGCCGAGGCGGAGCCGGTGGCTCCCGCCGAGGTCCCCACCAAGTGCCCCAACTGCGGCGCGATCCTCACCACCCCGATTGTGAAAGGGATGCGGGAGATCACCTGCGAGTACTGCGGCACGGTCATTCGGTTGTGAGGGGGGAAAACCACAGAGGCACAGAGGACACAGAGGAAACTCTGTGCCCTCTGTGTCTCTGTGGTGAAGACCTATGGATATCCTGCGCAGGGTCCAGGAGTTCATCCGGCGGCACAGCCTGCTCTCCCCCGGCGACGCGGTGGTGGTCGGCGTCTCCGGAGGGCCGGACTCTCTCTGCCTGCTCCACCTGCTGGTCCGGCTGCGGGAGGAGTACCACCTTCGCCTGCACGTCGCCCACCTCCACCACGGGGCACGGGGGGAGGAGGCGGATGCCGACGCCGCCTTCGTGGCCGACCTGGCCCGGCGGTGGGGGCTGCCCGCGACCATCGCCAAGAAAGATGTGCCCGCCATCGCCCGCGCGCACAAACTGGCCTTCGAGGAGGCGGCCCGACGGGTGCGGTACGCCTTCCTGGCTCGCGTGGCCGGCGACGTGGGGGCCTCCAAGATCGCCGTGGGCCACAACGCCGACGACCAGGCGGAGACGGTGCTGATGCACTTCCTGCGCGGGGCGGGACCGGCCGGTCTGCGGGGGATGCTCCCCGTTACCCCTCTATCCGACTACCGTCTCCTGGAACCGGTCGCCGACGGCCCGCTCCCCTCCCCACTCCCGCTCCTCATCCGCCCCCTGCTCGACGTCCCCCGCGCCGGGATCGAAGCCTACTGCGCCGCCTATGGCCTGGAACCCCGCTTCGACCGGTCCAACCTGGACACCACCTACTTCCGCAACCGGCTGCGGCACGAACTGCTTCCCTTGCTGGAGACCTACAACCCCAACATCCGCCGCCGCCTCTGCCACACCGCTCACGTGGTCGCCGCCGACTACGCTCTCTTGGAGGAACTGCGGGACCGGGCCTGGGACGAGGTGGTGCAGGAGGAGACGGAGCAAGCCGTCGTCTTCGACCGGGCCGGGTGGCGGGACCAGCCCCTCTCCCTCCGGCGGGCGCTGATCCGGAAGGCGGCCTACCACCTCCGCCCCACCCTGCGGGACGTGGACTTCGTCCACGTGGAGGACGCCCGCCGCGTGGCGGAGGAAGGGACCACCGGCGCGCAGGCCACCCTCCCTGGTGGGCTGATGCTCACGGTGGGGTACGACACGCTGACCATCGCCGAAGCGGGTTACGAACCGCCGCCCGAGGGGCCAACTATGCCCCCAGGCGTCGAAACGGAGGTCGCTCTGCCCGGGATCACTCCTTTGCCCGAGGCCGGCTGGGCGCTGGAGGCGGAGATCCTGGAGACCTGGACGCTGGAGGAGGTGGAGGTCAACCCGGATCGATGGACCGCCTACCTGGACGCTGATCGGCTGGAAAAACCGCTGGTGCTACGGACCCGTCGGTCGGGCGATCGGTTCCGTCCGCAGGGGATGGGGGGGCACGGCCCCCGCCTGACCGACTGGATGATCAACGCCAAGGTCCCCCGCGCCTGGCGGGACCGACTCCCCCTGCTCGTGGCTGGTGGGGAGGTCGTCTGGGTGTGCGGGTGGCGGGTGGCGGAGACGGCCATCGTCGGCCCGGAGACCCGCCGCGTCGCCCGCTTCCGCTTTGTCGAGAAAAACCGTGGAGACGCGGAGGGCACAGAGGAAACTCCATAATTTGGAGAAAACCCTGAGTCCTCTGCGCCTCTGTGGTTAGCACATCTTGCGAGGTGGATCGTGCTAAAAGGACCCGTCCGTCGGATTCTCGCCTGGATCACCATTGCAGTGGCTGCCGTCGTCGTCATCGGCGCGGTCGCCAGCGTCGTGCAACTTCTCTCCCGCCCCCGCGCCGTGGCCCGCGCCCTCCAGATTGTCCCGCCGGAAGCGAACCTGTGCCCCGGTCAGGCGGTGGACTTCGAGACCGATCCGCCGCTCAGCGACGTGCAGTGGGCGGCCACGGGGGGCGGGGAGATCTCACCGGAGGGCCACTACGTCGCCGGAGACGTCCCGGGCGACTATGAGGTGCAGGCGGCCGGGCCCGGGGGAGAGCGTGGGCGGGCCCTGGTCCACGTCATCCCCTGCACCCCGACCCCCACTCCTACCCTCCCGCCGACCCCCACGCCACCGCCTACCCCGGTCCCCACACCGACCCCCCTCCCGCCGGCCGATCCCCAGGGGGACGTGGCCTACTACACCAGCGGCGAGCCGGTGGAGCCGCCGATGCCTGGGCTCGACATCCAGAACGCGAGCGTCGCGCCGGACCTGCGGATAGCACTGACCGCGCGGGAGAGCCTGCCCGCCGGACTGGACGAGTGGGCGCAGGAGGGGGAGGCGGTCCTCTGGATCATCCTCTACGACCCGCTGCCGGAGACCCCGCTGGTGAACGCCGACTGGCTGTTCGTGCTGGACGTGGATGGGGACCCGACCACCGGCCGTCCACCGGGCACCCGGCCCATCAACACCGACCTGGGGGACGAGGCGGCGGTAGGGCTGTACTACACCCTGGAGACCGGAACGTATGCGCCGTTCCTCTCCGTGTGGGACCCGGTCCAGGAAGCGTTCGTCAGCGTCCCGGCCGATGTGCGGTTCTTCTTGAGCGAGGACCGACGGCTGATCGGCCTGGCGGTGCCGCTGGCGACCCTGCGGGATGAGGTGGCGCGGGCCTCGGGAGCGACCCTCGTGCCGGACGCGGTGCGCGGCCGTGCCGCCGCCATCGCCTTCGTCGTCCCCGAGCCGATCGCCGACCTTTATCCGGACCCGGCACGGTAGTGGAAGCGGTAAAACCACAAAGACACGGAGGACACAGAGGAATCTCTGAAAAATGGGAGAAAACTCTGTGCCCTCCGTGCCTCTGTGGTAGAGAATGATGAAAACGATCTTTCGAGGCCCGCTGGTTCTCCTCTCCATCGCCGGGTTGATCGGGGCACTGGTCACCTACAACCCGACCCTCGGCTGGCCCGCGCTGCTGGCCCTTCTGGGAAGTGTTGTCCTCTTCTTCATCGCCGCCCACGGAGCGATCCCCCCGCGCCGAACGGGAACGGCGCTTCTCCTCCTCGCCGCCCTGCTGGCGGTGGGCTCCTTCCTCCCCCAGGCCCCTTTTGACGCGGGCGATGGCTTCCTCGAGGCGATGGTCCCGCTGGGTCTCTTGCTGACCGGGTCGGGGCGGGGGTGGCGGCGGTGGGCCTGGGGCGCGGCGATGGCCCTCGTCGTCGTCGGGCTGGCGGGCTCCGGCTCCCTCGGCTCGTGGGTGGGGTTGGTCGTGGCGGCGGTGGTGGCAGCACTGCTACGGCTCCGTCGTCGGCCGCTCCGCTGGGCGCTGATCGGGACGGGGGCCACAGGGCTTGCGCTGATGGCAAGCCTCCATCCGGTACAGCAGGTCGCCATCGACCGGCTTCATCTCTTCCGCAACAGCCTCTACCTCCTGACCGACTATCCCCTCACCGGCGTCGGCCTGGGGGACACCTTCGCCCTGGCCTACTCCCGCTACCAGTTGCTGATCCCGGTCTCCTTCCTCACCACCCCGCACAACCTCCTCCTGGCGGTCGGGTTGGGGATGGGAGTGATAGGCCTAGCAGCGGTGGTCTGGCTGTTGGCGACGTTCTACCGGTTCGTCGTCCGAGTGGAACGGTCGGGCCCCTCCCCCGCGCTGTTCCGCGCCGCCTGGCTGGGGACGACCGCCGCCCTCGCCCACGGCCTGATCGACTCCCCGCCGTTCCCCCTTGGGCTGTGGCTGGCAGCGATGGGGTTCGGCCTGATGGGGATTGCCGTGGCGACGGGACGGGTCAGCGAAAGACGGCAGACCCGCCCTTGGCGGTGGGGCCTGGTGGCCGTGGTCGTTCTTCTGGTCACCGGCCTCCTGCTCCTCCGGCAGCCCCTCCTCGGGATGGGGTACGCCAACGCGGGGGCCCTCTGGCAGGCCCGGGCCGACCTCGCGCCTCATCTGGAAAGGTCAGCGCGGGAGGCCGCCACGGGGCGGGCCGTCGCCTGCTTCGAGCGCGCGCTGGCCTGGGACCCCCTCCAGCCGACGGCCAACCGCCGGTTGGGGCTGATGGCCCTGGAGCGGGAGGACTTCGACGCGGCCGTGGCCTACCTGGAGCGGGCCTATCAGCGGCAGCCGGGCAACCCGGCGACGTGGAAGGGGCTGGGCTACGCCTACCTGTGGACCGGCTGGCTGGACCCGGCGGAGGAACTTCTATCCCGTCTCGACGACCGGGCAGAACTGGTCGAGGAGTTGGGGGTGTGGCGGGGATGGTGGGGTCGGCAGGGCCGGGAGGACCTGGCGGGGTATGCGGGGGAGATGGTTCGACGACTGGGGGAGCGAACAAGCGAATGACCTGATCAGCACCACCGCCCGACCGCGCAGGACGTAGGGGAAAACCCCAGAGACGCAGAGGACACAGAGGAATCTCTGAAAAAAGAGAGAGAAAACTCTGTGTCCTCTGTGCCTCTGTGGTAAAAATCTATCCCCCCGCGATCAGGTGGATCACCCGCACGTCCGCCCCGTCCGGTATGGTGCGGGTGGGGTACTCCTCCCGAGGGACGACCTCCCCGTCGACCTTGACGATGATGTGCGGGAAGGTGTACCGCATCCGCTCCAGAAGGTCGGATACGGTCATTCCCTCCTCCCATTCGACCTCGTCCCGGTTGTTGACCCGGATCACCGATGCGTCTCCTCGGTCCTGAAGTATTTCACCACCGAGACACAGAGAACACAGAGATTTAGATTTTCCCTCTGTGCCCTCTGTGACTCTGTGGTGAAATCATGAATTCCCTCTCATCACCACCGGCAGGTAGAGGCGCGCCCCGCCGACCAGGAGACGGACGGTCGTGGTCTCGGTGACGGTGCCGCCGGTGCCGGTGACGGGGATATTATACCACAGACCGGGCAGGAGCACGGGGCCGGTGTGGGTGTCGGTCAGGGTGAGGAAGGCCTGTCCGGGCGGGACGACGACGGTGGGGGCCAGGCCCAGGGTCAGGCTGGGAGAGGGACTGGCGCCGGTCAGCGTGACGGGGGCGGTGAACCGGCCGATGGGCCGGACGGAGAGGGTGTAGGTGGCGACACCGCCAGGGGAGACGGCGCGGAAGGGGGGATCTGCGGTCAGCGTGAAGCCGTAGCCCGGGTACTCGAACGCGCCGATGTCGGGCGCGTTCCCCACATAGTCGTCGTTGATGCCGGGGATGAGGAGGCCCGCATCGACCAGGCCGCTGGTGGGGGCCAGCGTGTAGTCGCCGCTCCCCGCATCGGCGAAACCCGGATCGACGCTCATCCCGTGCGGCTCCTGGCCCGTGCCCGCGGTGAACACGGAGAGGGTGGCATAATGCACACCACCCCAGTACACCAGATCGCCGCTGCCTCCGTTCCACAGGTCATCGTAATCCAGGTCGATGGGCTGGCCCGCGTTGTAGTTGTTCACCGCGTAGGCGGTCCCGGCCCAGATGTTGTTGCGGGCGTAGATCAGGCTCCAGGTGCCCGGCGCTTTGACGTAGAGGCCGTTGTTGCCCGGCAGGACGGCGTCCGAGGTGTTGTGGAAGAGATACATCGGGCCGGAGGTGCCGTAGCCGCTGTTGAACTTGAAGGGGCTGCCGGAGTAGTCGTTGTTCCCCACGCCGGTCCGGTAGATCAGGTTGCGGATGGCGTAGACCGGGCCGGTGTAGGCGGGGGCCAGAGAGATCCCCATCAGGACGTCGTGGAAGGTGTTGGACCAGATGCGCACGTTGCTGCACTGGCCGTCGGTCTCCATCCCGTCGTCGCCGACGCGGTAGACCAAGTTCTCGTAGACGTCGGTCTCGTTGGTCACCCCCGCCGTCCACGAAGGGCAGACGCCGAAGCCGTCGAAGTAGTCGTGGAAGGTGTTGCGCCGGATGACATTGCCCCGCCCCGTGGTCGGATCGTAGAAGCGGACGCCCCCGGTCTCCAGCCCGCTGCCCGCCTTGACCGCGTCCCAGGGCCAGTCGAAGATGGTGTCGTAGAACTCGCTATCTTGGATGACGTTGCGGTGGGAATCCCGCTTGATGCCGATCCCCAGGTCGTTGACGGCGAAGGTGCACCCCTGCACCAGGTTGTCGCTGGCGTTGTTGAAGTAGATGGCCTTGGCGTAACTTCCCCGCCCGTAGTGGCGGAAGGTCAGGTCCAGGAAATAGACGAAATCCTGCTCGACGTAGAAGGCATAGTTATACCGAGAGACGACCATTGTGGCACCGTTGGGGTCGGCGTCCCCCGCCAGGCGGACGTAGAGGGTCGTGCCGTCGGCGTAGAAGCCAGGGATGGACCAGGCGAGGTTCTGGAGGTCGGCGAGGCTCTGGTAGGGGTAGAGGCGCTGACCGTCGGCCAGGACCAGGTGGGGGTCGGACGCGTTGACCGTGGTGCGCCAGACCCCGCCGCTGACGTTCGTCCAGGTGAAGGTCGCCGGATCGGCCCCGTCCAGCACCACCGTCTCGCCGGGGTAGGCACGGACGAGGATGGGCGCGCCGACCGTGCCGGAGCGAGGGAGAGCGATCTCGCCCTGGTAGTAGACCCCGCCGCGCAACACGACCTCGTCGCCCGGCCCGGCCTGGCTCAGCCCCTCGGCCAGGGAGCAGGGGGCGGCGAGGGTGCAGGCCGTCCCGCTCCCCGTGGGGGCGACGTAGTAGGAGTGGAGTGGCGCGGGGATAACGATCTCCGCGTGGGTGGAACCGGTGCCGGTGAGAACGACGCCGTCCAGCGGGTCGCCGTCGGGGTCGCTGAAGGTGACGCGCACGTCGTAGGCGGTGCCCGGCTCCAGCCAGAAGAGGCTCCCGACGAACCGGGCCGCGTCGACGCGGGAGAGGGGGAAGCCCTGGCGGTAGGGATCGCTTCCGCTGACCCGGTATTCGACGTAGGCCGTCGCGTCCTCATCAGGATCGTCGGCGGGGTCCAGGGTGACGATGACCCCCATCGCGTGGAAGGTGCCGTAGAGTTCCAGTGCGGCGGCGTGGGCGGGGGGCGGGGCCGGCACGAGGAGGCCCGCCAGCAGGACCAGGAACAGGAGCAAAGATCGGTTCCGCATCCTATCTCCCTGTAGAAAAAACCTCCCGCAGGGGAGAGGGCCCTGCGGGAGGTCCAACGCGCGTCCCTCTAGGGATGCATCCATCCTAGAGATGCCGCTTGACCACCTCGACCACGTCGGGGTAGTCGATCCCCAGCCGCTTCAGCGTCTCCAGCGTGGGGACCCCGTCCTTCGTCCAGCCGCGCCGGGCGTACACCGCGTCGATCAGTTTCTCGTACTGCTCCTCCCGGTACTTCCGCAGCGCGGCCAGTTTCTCCTCGGTGGTCATCTTCTCCGGGTCGAGCCCCAGCAGTTCCCGCAGTTGCTTATCGTACCGCTCCGCCCGAGACTCGTACTCCTCCACCGTCACCGGCCCCATCGAGCGGTAGGGGACCGCGTCGTGCTCCCGCAGCCCCTTGCCCAGCCGGATGTTGAACACCCGCTGGAAGTTGTACACCCGCTCGGACATCGTGATCAGGTCGTCGGCCGTAACCTCTTTGCCGGTGACGCCGGAGAAGATCTCCACGTAGTTCTGGACGTGGGCCGGGATCTTGGCCGGCTCGTCCGTCATCGCGTTATCGGGCGGAACGATGTCGTTCCACGGCAGTTTGCAGAAGCCGCAGAGGCCGAACCAGGTCCGCCACATCGGGAAGTAGTGCAGCGCCTCCGCCTTGTCCTCGAAGGTCGGCAGGAGGTTGCTGACCATGTCCATAAAGATCAGCCACGCCTCGTCGTGCTGGGGACCCTTGTTGGTGAGGCCGTAGCCGCCCTGCTGGGCCAGCGACTCCTTGCAGACGTACTCGGAGTACTCCAGCCCTTTGGCCTCCATCCCGATGTCCTGCACGAACTGCGGATCGGCCCCGAACTCCTTGACGAAGTACTCCTTCATCCGGCGGACCCCCTGCCCGGCGATCTTGCCGAACCCCTCGCCGCGGGCCATTTGGTGGAGGAGTTCGATGGCTGCGTCGGCGTTGCCGAACCGGAGTTCCAGCCCGCCGGTCTTCTCCTTGTCGAGGATCCCCGCCTCGTAGCACTCCATCACGAAGGCGGTGAGGGTGCCGAAGGAGATGGTGTCGATGCCGTAGGTGTCGCAGTAGAAGTTGATCTCCAGGATGGCGTCGGGGTCGAAGATGCCACAATTGGAGCCGACCCCGGCGATGGTCTCGTACTCCGGCCCGTCCACGATGACCTTCTGACCCTTGTAGGGGCCGGTGCGGACCGTGTAGTGGTCCACCGCGTGGGAGCAGGACATCGTGCAGCCGTACCAGCAGCCGTCGGGCAGCCCCTGGCTGAACCGGCCCTCCCACACGTCCCCGTTGATCTTGGGCGTGTCCGGGTGGGAGCCGAACTTGAAGTTGTGCACCGGCAGCAGGTCGTAGTCGTCCATAATCTGGACCAGGTAGGGGGTGCCCCGTTTCCGCATCCGGTTCTGCTGGTCATCATAGTCGTGGATCTCCTTGTGGAGCCGCAGTCCGGCGCGGGCGATCCGCTCGGGGTCGGCCGGGCGGTTGGAATCGCCCCGCACCGGCGGGCTCTTCACCACGATCGCCTTGATCCGCTTATCCCGGAAGACCGTGCCGATGCCGCCCCGCCCGGCCTGCTTGAACCGCGGGGCCTTCCGCCGCCGGTCGTAGAAACTGAAGTTAAGGCAGCCGATGCGGGTGTGCTCGGCCCCGCTCCCCGCGGCGACCACCGACATGAAATACCGGTCCTCCTCCTTCTCGGCCATCTCCTCGATGAGCCAGTGGCCGACCAGGTGGGAATCGACCGGCACGCCGTCCGCCTCCTCGATGGTGACCCGGCCGTTCTGCCCGTCGATCACCACGATGACGTCCTTCTCCGCCTTCCCCTGGATCTCCAGCGCGTCCCACCCGGAGAACTTCAACAGCGGGCCAAAGTGGCCGCCGACGTTGGAGTCGATGGGGATGTCGGTCAGCGGGGAGATGGTGACCACCAGCGACTTGCCCGAGCCGGGGTACTGGGTGATGCCGCCGCAGGGGCCGGAGGAGATGATGATCTCGTTCTCGGGGTCGTTCCACTTCGTATCGTCCTTTACCGCGTGCCACAGCAGCCACAGCCCGAACCCTCGGCCGCCGATGAACTTTTCCTTCATCTCCTCGGTGACCGGCTTGGCGGTGATGGTATTGTCGGACAGGTTGACGTAGAGGGTCTGGTTCGTGTACCCTCGCTCCACAGGAGGGACCTCGTAGGCAAACTCTGCCAACACACGACGGGAACCTTGCGCGGTCATTCTCCTCACTCCTTATCACGTCTCACGCATACGCACATTCCGTCCCACGCTTCACGTCGCAGGCCGTAAGACGCATTACCCGACCACCGTCTCCCACTGCTCAGTCACGGTCGGCGCGGGGGCTGCCTCCTCGACGATGGAGAGGGCCTCAGCCGGGCACTCCTTGACGCACTGCCCGCAGACGATGCACTTGAAGGGCTCCAGGTGGTCGGGGTGGTAGAACATCGCCTCGTAGGGGCAGAACCCCACGCACGAGAGGCAACCGACGCAGAGTTTCTTCTTCAGGCGGACGATCCCCTTCCGGTCCCGGTAGAGCGCTTTGGTGGGGCAGACGTCGATGCACTCGCCACATTGGACGCAGAAGACCGCCTTGAGGGGACCCGTCCCTTCGTCGAGGATGCGGATGCTGGACTTCTCCACGTCGGTCGTCTTGAACCACGTATCGGAGCAGACTTCTTCACAGATGTGGCAACCGACACAACGCTCTTGGTCGAAGGCTAGAACTTTCATCGGCTCTCTCCCTCAAGATGGGATGGTGGATGGAAACGTCCGAGCGCACAATATTTTAGCACAGAGGACGGGAAAGCCCAAATGACCACCGTGGACCACCTTGCCAGCACCGCTCCGGCGGAGTATAATCTGTAAAGCCCCCTGTTTCCATTTCTCACCATCACCTCCCCCTCGACACCCGACGGCGGGGGCCTGGCGCGTCTCGTTTTAGCGAAAGGAGGGTTAAAATGTCGGAAAGCGTCTATAAGATCATCGAGTTGGTCGGGACCAGCACCGAGTCGTGGGAGAAGGCCGCCGCGGCCGCTGTGGAAACCGCCGCCAAGAGCCTGCGGGACCTCCGCATCGCCGAGGTGGTCGCTATGGATATGCAGATCGAGGACGGGAGGGTGATCGCCTATCGCACGAAGGTAAAGGTCTCCTTCAAGTATCACCAGGAAGAGGACTGAACCACCGGGGAGGCGCGGGGGGCGCTGGGTTTCTCCGCGCCCTCCGCGTCTTTGTGGTCCCCTGCACTCGAACGAGGGTCTGTCGATGTCCCGCTTCCGGCTCGTATCCGACTTCAAACCCACTGGCGATCAGCCCCAGGCCATCGAGAAACTGGTCGAGGGGCTGCGGAAGGGGTATAAGCATCAGACCCTGCTCGGTGCCACCGGCACGGGCAAGACCTTCACGCTGGCCTGCGTCATCGAGCAGGTCCAGAAGCCTACCCTGGTCATCGCCCACAACAAGACCCTCGCCGCCCAACTCTACGCCGAGTTCCGCGACTTCTTCCCCAACAACGCCGTCGAGTACTTCGTCAGTTACTACGACTACTACCAGCCGGAGGCGTATCTTCCCCAGTACGACCTCTACATCGAGAAGGACGCCGACATCAACGAGGAGATCGACCGGCTCCGGCTGGCCGCCACCACCGCCCTCTTCTCCCGCCGCGACGTCATCATCGTCGCCTCCGTCTCCTGCATCTACGCCATCGGCGACCCCGAGGAGTGGGGCCGGGTGGTGGTCCGCCTGGCCGTGGGCGAGCGGGTGCGCCGGGAGACCCTCCTCCGCCACCTGGTGAGCATCTACTACGAGCGGAACGACCTGGAACTGCGGCGGGGCCGCTTCCGGGTGCGAGGGGACACGCTGGAGGTCTGCCCGGCCTACGGCGAGACCGCCTACCGCGTCAGTCTCTGGGGGGACGAGGTGGAGCGGATCACCGAGATCGATCCCCTCACCGGCGAGGTCCTGGCCGAACTGGACGAGGTCCAGATCTTCCCCGCCAAGCACTTCATCACCCCGGAGGAGAAGCGGGAGAAGGCGCTGGCGGACATTGAGGCGGAGTTGGAGCAGCGGCTGGCGGAACTGCGGGCCCAGGGGAAACTCCTGGAGGCTCAGCGGCTGGAGCAGCGCACCCGGTACGACATCGAGATGATCCGCGAGGTCGGGTACTGCGCCGGGATCGAGAACTACTCCCGCCACCTCCAGCAACGCCCGCCCGGCTCTCCCCCCTGGACCCTGATGGACTACTTCCCGGCCGATTACCTGCTCATCGTGGACGAATCCCATATGACCATCCCCCAGATCCGGGGGATGTACCACGGCGACCGAAGCCGGAAGGAGACGCTGGTCGAGTACGGCTTCCGGCTTCCCTCCGCGCTGGACAACCGTCCGCTCACCTTCGAGGAGTTCGAGGCCCGCGTCAATCAGGTCATCTACACCTCCGCCACCCCCGGTCCCTACGAGTTGGAGAAGAGCGAGCAGGTGGTGGAACAGATCATCCGCCCCACCGGCATCGTCGACCCCCAGATCGTCGTCCGGCCGGCGAAGGGGCAGGTGGACGACCTCATCGGCCGCATCCGGGAGCGGGTGGCGCGCGGGGAGCGGGTCCTGGTGACCACGCTGACCAAGCGGATGGCGGAGGACCTGGCCGATTACCTGCGGGAACTGGGCATCCGGGTTCACTACCTCCACAGCGAGATCGAGACCATCGAGCGGGTGGAGATCCTGCGGGACCTCCGGCTGGGGGTGTACGACGTGGTGGTGGGGATCAACCTGCTGCGGGAAGGGCTGGACCTGCCGGAGGTCAGTCTGGTGGCGATCCTGGATGCGGATAAGGAAGGGTTCCTCCGGTCGGAGACTGCCCTCATCCAGACCATCGGCCGGGCGGCCCGGCACGTCCACGGGACGGCGGTCCTCTACGCCGACCGGATCACCGACTCGATGCGGCGGGCCATCGAAGAGACGGAACGGCGGCGGCGCATTCAGATGAAGTATAACGAAGAGCACGGCATCGTCCCGACCACGGTGGTCAAAGAGGTCCGCGACCTGACCGACCGGGTCCGCCGCCAGGCTGCCCCTACCGCCCCGCCGGATCTCACCCCGGCGCAACTGCCGGTGGAGGAACTGGACCGGCTGATCCGCGAACTGGAGCGGCAGATGAAGCGGGCCGCCGAGGATCTGGAGTTCGAGAAGGCGGCCCTCCTGCGGGATCAGATCTTCGAACTGCGAGGGATCCTGGAGGTCAAGAAGGACGCCGTCCGGCGAACTCCCCAACCGGTCCACCCCGACGGCCTATCGGGATGAAACCACAGAGGCACAGAGAGCACAGAGTTTCTCCAATCAGTCCCCTGACACTTTTGAAGGGAGCCTCCCGCAGGTTCCCTACGACGCACCCGAACGCGCCGTAAAGGGTGCCCTGGCTGGTCGCTTGCGCTGTTAAGCCGTGCATAAACCTGCGGGAGGCTGGCAAACTGTCAGGTAGCCAGTTTCTCCAGATATCTTCTTCTCCGTATCGTCTGTGCCTCTGTGGTGGGAACCTCAAACCACCACGACCTCCACGCCGGTATCTCGCCGTACCTCCTCGGCGAGCCGGCCCACGTCCCCGACGTCGGCGGCCTCGTCCACCTTGTCCCCCGGCGCGCCGAGGACCAGCGTCTCGGCCCCCGCCTCGTTCAGGTAGGCCTTGATGGTCTCCCACACCGGCCCGGCGCGGACGACCGTCCGGGCCCGGACCCCCCGCTCCTGGGCGCGCGCCTGGGCGATGGAGAGGAGCGACCTCCCCAGCCGCTTCAACTCGTCCTCCATCGCCGCCGCCAGCGTGTCGCTGACCGGACCGGCGAACGTGGGGTCCACGACGTACAGGAAGATCAGGTCGGCGCCCCGCTCCTTCGCCAGCGCGATCGCCCGCTCCTGGGTGCGTCGGCTGGCCTCCCCGCCGCGCGTGGCACACACGATCGGTCTACGCTCCATCCCTCTCCAACTCCCCGGCCCTCTCCCCGTGCAGGGCCGCCTGGATCATCTCCAGCGCTTCCAGGCGGCGGTCTACCTCTTCCGTCAACTCCTCGTACACCACCGTTGAGATCAACCCTCGCCGCAGGGCGTCGCCCAGCGCTCCCCGCTCCGCCTGCAGCGCCTCCCGTCGGGCCTGGATCAGCATCTCCCGCTCCAGTTCGGCGTGCTCACGGAACAGCCGGTTCATCTCCTCGATCAACCTCTGCCGTGCTTGGTGGTAGTCGTCCCGCAGCCCGGCCCACATCTCGTCGGTCAGTAGCCCCTCCCGATGGAGCCGCTCCAGCCGCCGGAGGCCCGCCTGGGCGGCGAACAGCCGCCCCAGCCGCTTCTCCCGCGCCAATCGGTGCTGGGGCAGGGAGATCAGTCCCAACTTCCGCAGCAGGAAGTGGATGGTGGTGCCCTGACCCAGGAGGGTGAACAGCATCACCCCAAAGGCCATCGCCTGCAGCGTCTCCCGCTCCGGCAGGACCGCGGGGAGGCTCAGCGCCAGCGCCAGGCTGATCGCTCCCCGCAGCCCGCCCCAGAAGAGGACGTGCCGCCAACGGAGCGGGATGTGGGGCCGGCTCCGACCGGCGTGGGCCAGCCAGGAGAGGCCGTACACCACCACCACCCGGCTGATCAGCACCGCCGCTACGGCCACACCGATGGGACCCAGGTTGGTCGCCAGTTGAGCCAGGTCCACCGTCAGCCCAATGAGAAGGAAGACCAGGGAGTTGGCCAGGAAGGCCAGATACTCCCACAGGTTGAAGAGCATGATCTTGGTCGTGGGGGAGGCTCCGGCCAGACCGACGTTCCCGCAGACCAGCCCCGCCATCACCACCGCCAGCACCCCGCTGACGTGGAGCTGTTCGGCGGACAGGTAGGCCCCGTAGGCCAGGAGGGTGGTCAGCGTGGTCACCACCAGCCGGTCCTCCAGGCGGGCGATCAGTTGCGCCGTCAGCCACCCCAGGGCCGTGCCGATGGCGATCCCGCCCAGCGCCACCTCCGTGAAGTCGAAGAGGCCTTCCACCGGGCTGAAATAGCCGGAGAGGGCGGCCGCCAGCGCGATGCGGAAGAGGACGATGGCCGTGCCGTCGTTGAAGAGGCTCTCCCCCTCCAGCGCCACCGCCAGCCGACGGGAGACCCCCAGCGCGCGGAAGAGGGCGATCACCGCCACCGGGTCCGTCGCGGCGATCAGCGCGCCGAAGACCGACGCTGCGCCCAGGTCCATCCCCGTCCCCGCCGCCACGATCCCCCCGACGATCAGCGTGGTCAGCGCGACGCCCGGCACGGCCAGCACCAGGATCGGCGTCAGGTTCTCCCGCAACAGGCTGAAGTCCAGGTGGAATGCGGCCTCGAAGATCAGGGGCGGGACGAAGATCGCCAGGATGAGTTCCGGCGTCACCTCCACGTCCAACGGCCGCTGGACGGAGAGGAACAGCCCGACCAGCACCAGACTCACCGTGTAGGGAAAACGGATCCGGCGGACGACGATGGCGACCAACGTCGCCACCAGCACCAACAGGATGATCAACCCCTGCGCGTGTAAGAATCCCTCCATCTCCCCCAATCACCCAGTCACCCAGTTACCTAGTCACCTACCAATGTCACAACCGTCACCCCCTCCCCTCCCTCTCCATCCTCCCCGGCCCGGTACGTCTCCACGTGGGGATGGCCGCGCAGGAACTCCCGCACCGCCCGACGGAGCGCGCCGGTCCCTTTCCCGTGCACGATCTCCACACGGGTGAGGCCCGCCAGCGAGGCCGCGTCCAGGTACCGGTCCAGCCGCTCCAGCGCCTCCTCCACGGTGCACCCCCGCAGGTCGAGGCGGGTCTGGACAGGGGGCGGGCGGTAGGAGGGCAGGGTGGGCTCCGGCGGGGGAGGGGCAGCGCCGCGCAGTTCCACCTGCTCCGGCGCGACCTGCACCCGGGCCGGTCCGACCTGCACCTCCACCGTCTCCCCCAGCGCCAGCACCTCCCCTTCCGCCTGCAGCGGCTTCACCCAGACCCGGTCGCCGACCCGCACCGGGCGGGACGGGGGAGAGAGGATCGCCACCGACTCTGGCTCGACCTCCAATTCCTCCTCGACCCGCTCCTCCAGTTCCTTCAGTTCCTCCTCGACGGCCGCCACCTCCGCCAGCGGCTCGGCCGCCGCCCGGAGCCGTCGACGGAGGGCGCGGATCTCCTCGCGCAGCGCTTCCAGTTCCGCCTCCGCCTCCTCCCGCGCGGCCCGCAGGATCTCCGCCCGCTCCTCCTCGATCTGGGCCAGCCGCTCCCGCAGTTCCTCCGCCAGCCGCTCTGCCTCCCGCCGGGCGGCGTGGGCTGCATCCCGCTCCTGGACCGCCTGGAGCCGCAGCCGGTGGATGTCCGCCAGCAGCGCCTCCGTCTGCCGGTCCTCCCGGGAGACCAGCGCCTCGGCGGCACGGACGATCTCCTCGTCCAACCCCAACCGCCGGGCGATGGCGAAGGCGTTGGACCGTCCTGGCAGGCCGATGGTCAGGTGGTAGGTGGGGCGCAGCGTCTCGGGGTCGAACTCGACACACGCGTTCCGCACCCCCTCCGTCATCTGGGCGTAGGCCTTCAGCTCCGGATAGTGGGTGGCGACCAGCGTGGTCGCCCCGCTCCGGCGGAACGTCTCCAGGAGCGCCCGCGCCAGCGCGGAGCCCTCCGCCGGGTCGGTCCCGGCCCCCAGTTCGTCCAGAAGGACCAGCGAGCGGTCGTCGGCCTGGTGGATAAAGGAGAGGATATTGGTCAGGTGGGCGGAGAAGGTGGAGAGGGATTGCTCGATGGATTGCTCGTCCCCGATGTCGGCGTAGACGGCGGCGAAGGGGGAGAGACCGGAGCCAGGGGCGACGGGGATGTGCAGCCCTGCCTGGGCCATCAGGGTCAACAGCCCCACCGTCTTCAACGTCACCGTCTTGCCGCCGGTGTTCGGGCCGGTGATGACCAGGACGTGGGTCTCGTCGTCCAGCACCACGTCGATGGGGACCACCGTCTCGGGGTCGAGCAGGGGGTGGCGGGCCTGCACCAGCCGGAGGGCGGCCCGCGCGCCCGGGGAGGCCTCCCGGAAGGGGACCAGCTCCGGCGCGGTGGCCTCCAGGTCCTCGGCGTACAGCGCTTTGGCGAAGGCCAGGTCTAGATCGGCCAGTGCGTCTACCGTTGTTTCGATCTCCTCCCCGCAGGAGGCGACCTGGGCCGAGAGGCCGGCGAGGATGCGGTGGACCTCCTGTTCCTCCTCGATCTGGAGTTCCCGCCAGGCGTTGTTCAACTCCACCGCGCTCAGCGGCTCGACGAAGAGGGTGGCCCCGGAGGCGGACCGGTCGTGGACGATGCCCGGGATGCGGCCCTTGAAGTCGGCCTTGAGGGGGACGACGTACCGGCCGGCCCGCTGGGTGACGAGGGGTTCCTGGAGGAACGGATGGTTTTCCGGGGAAGAGACGAGCCGTTCCAGGTGGCGCAACACCCGCTCGTGGGCCACCCGCAGGTCCCGCCGGATGCGCTGCAGCGCGTCCGACGCCGTATCCCGGACCTCCCCCCGCTCGTCCAGGCAGCGGCCGATGGCCTCGATCAGGTCCGGACAGAACGCGATCCGACCGGCGATGGCTGCCAGGCGGGGGAACTGGGGCCGGAGCCGGGTGAGCAGGTTGTGGAGGGTGCGGGCCGCCATCAACGTCTGACGGACGTCCAGCAGTTCGGCCGGAGCCAGCGTCACCCCCCGCCGCGCCGCGTCGACCAGGGGGCGGACGTCCCGTGCTCCCCCCAGGCTGGTCTGGGGGCGGCTGGTCAGCAGGGCCCGGGCCTCGGTAGTGACCTCCAGACGGGCGCGGATCTCCCCTGGGTCAGTGCTCGGGGTCAGATTGCGGGCCTTCTCCGCCCCCGCGGAGAACGTGGTGTAGGAAGCCAGCCGCTCCAGGATCTTGGGGAGTTCGAGGGTCTGCCAGTGCTTCGGGTCCATCATCGGAGCAGGTAGCCCAGCAGCGGTGGCGTCCGGCGGAACCAGAGGGAGTGGGTGGCCAGGTACCCCTCCCAGAAGGCCGCCAGGTAGGGGTGCAGCATGGCGTCTCGGTAGGCACGGATCAAGATCCGGCGGACCCGCGGGGCGATCTCTCCCCACGAGCGGTGGGCGGAGTGGCCGATGAGGGTGAGGAGCAGGCTGACGATGATCAGACCGTTGATGACGCCCACGAGAAGGCCCAGGATGTTGTCCAGCGCCTTCAGTTTCGGCAGGCGGGTCACCGGGAAACCGCGTCGCAGGAGGGCTTCTAGTGCGATGGTGAAGAAGAGAAACATGATCAGGAAGGCGAGGCCGTCGGCGAGGGTGGGCGCCCGTTCCTGAACCCAGGCGAGGGCTATCGCGCCGTAGGGGTAGGTGCTTCCAACGATGGCGGTGACGATGAAGAGCACCCCCAGGCTCATCAGTTGGCGGATGAACCCCTGGACCGCCGCCGCGATGCAGACGCCTACGAAAACTAAGATGAGGAAGATGTCCAGCCCTGTCATCGATTGCTCTCCTGGGTGGATTCAGCCTGCTCGCCTCCCTCCCGTCGGGCTGGATTACTATACCACAGACGCAAAATTGGACAAGGGAACGCTGCTGTCCACGAATAGGGCACGAATACACGAATCACGAATCACGAATCACGAATCGCGAATCACGAATCGCGAATCACGAATGCGTACATTCGTGCATTCGTGTCCATTCGTGGCCTGGACATTCGGCCCGTTCCCCGTTATAATCCCTCCCGTGAGGAGGATTTTGACGGTCGGAATGCTGTTGACGATGCTGGCGAGTGGCTGTCGTGGTTCGTCCGTCAGCCCCATGCCCACGCTTCCTCCGCCTACTCCCACCTTGCCTCCCAACCCTCACGCCCCCGAGGCCACTGCCGTCGCCTTCCTCGACGCCTGGGAGCAGGGGGATTACGAGACGATGTATGGGCTGCTCTCTCCCTCCAGCCGCGCCGCTGTCGACCTGGAGACGTTCGCCCATCGCTACCAGGCCGCCCTCCAGACGGCGACCGTCCTCACCCTCACCGCCGACCTGCGGGCTGTGCTCCAGGAAGGGACCCACGCCCAGGCGACCTACCAGATCACCTGGGAGACCGCGCTGGTCGGCACGCTGATCACGGAGACGCTGATGCCCCTATCCCTCTACGGCGACCGGTGGGGTGTCGAGTGGTCCGGCAACCTGATCTGGCCGGGGTTGGGGGACAACAACTACTTCTATATGGAATACCAGATACCCGCCCGGGCCAACATCTACGACCGAAACGGCCTGGCGCTGGCGACCAAAGGGATTATCGTCACCGTCGGCGTGGTGCCGGGGAAGATCGAGGACGAGGCGGAGGTCCTTTCGGCACTGACTACGCTGACCGGCCTGCCACCTGAGGAGGTCCGGGCCCGATACGCGGGCCGTCCGGCCGACTGGTGGACCCCCATCGCCGACATCCCTGTGGAGGTGAGTGTGGACTACGCCGACCTGTTCGACATCCCCGGCATCGAGGCACGGCAGAAGGAGGGCCGTACCTACTGGGGCGGAGGTGTCGCCCCTCACATCGTCGGCTGGGTGGCCCCCATCCCGGCCGAGGAGATCGAGACCTACCGCGCCCAGGGCTACCGCGGGGACGAGTGGGTGGGTGTGGCCGGCCTGGAGAAGTGGGGAGAGCCTTATCTGGCTGGTCGGCATGGGGGGACCCTTTACCTGATGGACCCCACCGGGCAGATCATCTCCGTCGTCGCCCGTCGTGACGCCGTCCCCAGCCGTCCCATCTACACAACCATCGACCGGGAACTCCAGGCGAGGGTCCAGCAGATCCTGGGAGACCGACGGGGGGCCATCGTGGTGATGGACGTGCACACAGGGGCGATCCTGGCGATGGCCAGCGGTCCCTCTTTCGATCCCAACGTCTTCGTCGGTCCGGGCAGCGAGCCGGAGCGGTTTGCCATCCTGGCCGATCCCGACCGTCCCCTCCTGAATCGGGCCACCCAGGGTGGCTATCCCTGCGGATCGGTCTTTAAGATCGTGACGATGGCCGCCGCGCTGGAGGCGGGGGGGATGACCGCGGATACCATCTTCTTCTGTCCTGGCTACTGGGAGGGATTGGGGTCCGCCTACCGGAAGACCTGCTGGAAGGCGGACGGCCACGGTAGCATCAACCTGAAGGACGCCCTCACCGCCTCGTGCGATGTCACTTTCTACGCCGTAGGACTCGCCCTGGACGGTATCGACCCGAACATCCTCCCCACCTTCGGTCGGGCGTTCGGCCTCGGTGTGCCGACGGGGCTGCAGGAGATTCCGGAGTTCTCTGGCCTGATGCCCGATCCCGAGTGGAAGCAGGCGGCATATGGAGAGGCCTGGTGGCCCGGCGACAGCGTCAACCTGGCGATCGGGCAGGGGTACCTGCTGGTGACCCCGCTGCAGGTGGCCCGGATGATGGCAGCCGTCGCTAACGGGGGCACTCTTTACCGGCCCTACGTCGTGGCTCGGATCGGTGCGGGCGGTGATGAGTACCCGGAGATCGTCTTCCAGCCGGAGGCGACGGGGAGCCTCCCTGTCTCGCCGGAGCACCTCCAGACCATCCGAGAGGCCCTGGCTGGAGTGACCACCTCCCCCATCGGCACGGCAGCCCACCGGTTCGTGGGGATGAGCATTCCGGTGGCGGGGAAGACGGGCACAGCACAGGCACCGGGGGCCGAATCCCTCCCCCACTCTTGGTTCGCCGCCTACGCCCCGGCGGACCAGCCGGAGATCGCCGTCGTCGTGATGGTGGAGAACGCCGGGGAGGGATCGACCGTCGCCGCGCCGATGGTGCGGCAGGTGGTGGAGGCCTACTACGGCCTGCCGCTCACGCCGCTGCCGCCGGGAGCGCAGACGACTCCGACCCCCATCCCCACCGGTCCGTAGGGAGGGCGATGAACACGGGAATCTGGTACGCCATCGGTGCCTACACCCTATGGGGCCTGCTGCCCGTCTACTGGAAGCGGCTGCAGCACGTCCCCGCCCTCCAACTGATGAGCCACCGCGTCGTCTGGTCCTTCGTGTCCCTGTGCACCTTCCTCGTCCTCACACGACGGTGGTCCCGCTTCCGCGCTGCGATCGGCGAGCGGCGCGTCTTGCGCACCCACCTCATCACGGCCGCGCTGATCGGGGTCAATTGGCTGACCTACGTGTGGGCGGTC
The DNA here is from genome assembly GCA_011192125.1 of Thermoflexia bacterium. Lineage (GTDB taxonomy): Bacteria > Chloroflexota > Anaerolineae > B4-G1 > DUEL01 > DUEL01. The sequence goes on along the minus strand of DUEL01000002.1, from coordinate 73,872 downwards.
AACGCCGGGTTTATCGTCGAGACCAGCCTGGGGTATTTTATCAACCCTCTGTTGAGCGTCGCGATGGGTGTCGTCTTCCTGCGCGAACGGCTGCGGCCCCTCCAATGGACGGCGGTCGGCATCGCGGGGGTGGGCGTTTTCTACCTCACCTTTGTCTACGGCGCTTTCCCCTGGATCGCCATCACCCTGGCACTGGCCTTCGGCTTCTACGGGCTGGTGAAGAAGACCGCTCCGTTGGGATCGCTCTACGGATTGACCCTGGAGACCGGCGTCCTGCTCCTTCCTACGCTGGGGTATCTCCTGTTTTGCGAGGTCCGAGGAGAGGGTGCCTTCCTCCACACAGGTTTCCTTTTCGACCTGCTGATGGTCGGTGCGGGGCCGATCACGGCGGTTCCGCTCCTCCTGTTCGCCGCGGCGGCTCAGCGTATCCCTCTCTCCCTCGTCGGCATCCTCCAGTACATCGCTCCGACGCTTCAGTTCCTCCTCGGGGTCCTGGTGTACCGGGAGCCTTTTCCACCCGCTCGGCTCATCGGCTTCAGCCTCGTCTGGATCGCCCTCGCCATCCTGGCGCTGGACGCGGGACTGACCCGCCGGGCACGGATTCTTGTGAAACCACAGAGACACAGAGGGCGCGGAGGGATCAGAGATGAATGAGAAACTCTGCCCCCCAGTGCCTCTGTGGTGGGAACTGACGGAAGAATTATGGACAGGCTGATTCGAGGCACCCAGGAACTGGGGATCTCACTGAGTGAGGAACACCTCACCCAGTTCGAGATCTACTATCGGGAGTTGGTCGAGTGGAACCGTCGCTTCAACCTGACCGCCATCACCGACTACGAGGCGGTGCAGGTGCGTCATTTCCTGGATTCCCTCTCCTGCTTACTGGCGCTCCCCACCCCCTGTCTCCGGGCAGGGGCACGGGTCGTCGACGTGGGGACGGGGGCGGGCTTCCCTGGCATCCCGTTGAAGATCGTCTGTCCCCATATCTCCCTCACGCTGGTAGAAGCGACACGGAAGAAGGTGGCCTTCTTGGAACATCTCATTGGTCGGCTTGGACTGGAGGACGTCCGCGTGATCCACGCCCGGGCGGAGGAACTCGGGCAGCAGAGGGCCCATCGGGAGCGGTACGACTGGGCGATGGCCCGCGCTGTGGCTGAGATGCCCACCCTTGTCGAGTACCTCCTCCCGCTGGTCCGGGTCGGCGGGGCTGTCCTGGCCCAGAAAGGGGAAAGCGGCCCCGCCGAGGTCCATGCCGCCGAGGAGGCGATCCGTATCCTGGGGGGAGAGGTGCGCCGCCTGATGCCGGTCCACCTCCACGGCATCGCTGAGACCCGCTACCTGGTCATCGTGGACAAGGTCGCCGCGACGCCGGAGAAGTACCCCCGTCGCCCTGGAATCCCCTCGAAGCGACCCCTTGGGGTCCGCAGGCAGCGGTCGACTCTCCTCACAAAGCCGGAGCGAGACCGTTGAGCGGGTATGTGTCCCGCGGAGAGAAGTGCAAGGGAGAAGGAGGATGGTGGTAATCGACGGCTCGATAGGGGAGGGCGGGGGGCAGGTCCTGCGCACCGCGCTCACCCTCTCCGTCCTCACCGGCATGCCGGTGGAGATCCATAACATCCGCGCCGGGCGGCCCAAGCCGGGGCTGCGCCCCCAGCATCTGACCGCGGTGCACGCAGCCGCGGCGGTCTGTGGGGCGCAGGTGGAGGGAGCGGAGTTGGACAGCCGGACCCTGCGTTTCGCCCCCCAGTCGCCCGCCCGACCGGGCCGGTACACCCTCGACGTGGCCCAGATCGCCGGGCAGGGGAGCGCGGGGGCGGTAGGCCTCGTGCTGCAGACGGTGCTCCTCCCCCTGGCCCTCGCCGATGGGGAATCCCACCTGACCCTCCGCGGCGGGACCCACGTCCCGTGGGCTCCCTCTGTGGACTACCTGAAAGAGGTTTTCCTGCCCACCGTGGCCCGGATGGGCATCCAGGTCGAGATCACGCTGGTCGCCTGGGGTTTCTACCCGGTGGGGGGAGGGGAGGTGCAGGTGCGGATCGAGGGCCGATCCGGGCCGCTTGCCCCCTTGCACCTGACGGAGCGGGGATCGGTGCGACGGGTCTGGGGGTTCGGCGTGGCGGCCAACCTGCCCTCCCACATCCCACAACGGATCGCCAACCGGGCGCGCAACGTGCTGCGGGGAGCGGGGCTCCCCGCCGACGTCCAGGCCCGCCGGGTGCGGAGCGCAGGGCCCGGCGCGGCCATCTTCCTCTTCGCTGAGTACGAGCAGGCCACCGCGGGCTTCGCCGCCTACGGCCGCAAGGGGCTGCCGTCGGACAAAGTGGCCCAGGCGGCCTGCGACGAACTCCTGGCCCATCACCGGACCGGCGCGCCGGTGGATCCCCACCTGGCCGACCAACTGGTGTTGCCCGCCGCGCTGGCGCAGGGGACCACCACCTTCGTCACCTCCGCCGTCACCGACCACCTGCTGACCAACATCTCCGTCGTCCAAACGTTCCTGCCCGTCAAGGTCGAGGTGGAGGGGAAGAAAGGAGCCCCTGGTAGGGTCACGATCCAAGGGGCTCCGTGAGGGGTTTAGGTTTTACCACAGAGGCGCAGAGGAATCTCTAATACAGAGAGAACCCTGTGCCCTCTGTGTCTCTGTGGTGTTCTAGGCGGTACCCTCGTAGGGGCACAGCCTCCCCAGCGAGGCCGTGCCCCTACGAAAAGAAAATCCCCGTGCAGACCGCCAGCGCGGCCAGCAGCCACAGGTCGGCCCGGCGGAGAGGTAGGGCTCCCGAGCCTCCCCATGTCGGATCGAAGGCCCGCATCGCGGCTGCACTCACGACTTCGTCCCCGTAGCGGAGGGTGTTGGCGACCGTGGTGATCAGGAAGAGCCGCAGGGTCAGCCACGGCCGCCGCCGCCCCCCGCGCAGCCACAGGGTCTGGAAGGTCACCGTCGCCATCTCCCGCAGGGTTCCGAACAGGTTCATCGCCACACCGACGGCGAACCCCAGCCCCCGCAGGCCGACGCGGTCGAACACCGCCACCACGTCGGAAAGGGAAAGGGCGCCGATGCCCACGCTGAAGGCCAGGGTGAGGACGAACGCTCGCCCGGCCATCTCCACGCCGACAGCCCATCCCTCCCGTGAGATCCGAAGCGGTCCCAGGACCAGGTCCGGCTCGCCGATCAGGAACGGTCCCACGGCCACCGCCGTCAGCACGAAGATCCAGAACCGGGGGCGGCGCAGCATCCGCAGCGCCTCCCGGCTCCAGGCCCAGCCGAAGGCCATCTGGACCGCTGCCAGACCGGCCAGTTGCCAGCCGTGCAGGAGGACGGCGAGGACGGCCGACCAGAGGGTGAAGAGCAGATACCCCCAGGGGCTCAACGGACGACTTCCTCGCCTGAGGGGACGCGCCGCCCCAACCGCCGGGCCACCGCGCCACCCAACGCCCACGCGCTCCATCCGGCGATCCCTCCCACGATCAGTCGGACCAGCAGCAGCACGCCGAGGATCAACAGCGCGGCCGAGACGTCCAACCCGAGCATCTGGCTGCCCTCTTTGACCATCTTCTCGTACACCTCGACGACGCTGCCGCCGTACACCAGCCGCATCATCACGAACTTGTGGAAGAAGTTCCACCCCACGGCCAGCGCCCCGCCGAGGGCGAAGCCCCAGGCGCGGGGCCGACCGGCGATCAGGAGAGCCACTTCCATCAGCAATCCCTCCATCAGGATGGCGACGAACGGCCCTAGCCGGGCCCCGCCGGGGCTGAGCAGCTTGATCAGCGCGGTCACCACCGCGATCAGGAAGACCGATCCCTGGTTGGGCACGAAGTGGCGGCCCGTGAGGGCGATCAGCGCGCCGATCCCTCCCATCACCACCCCGGTCAGAAAGGTGTTGGCCTGGGGAGGGAAGATGACGTGCAGATACGAGCCCAGCGTCAGTTCGACGACGCCCCAAAGGGCTCCGAACAGACCGATGATGACCCAACTGCGAACGGTGTAGCGGTTCACGGTGTTACCTCCTCGTTCAAGATTTATGGTTCAGGGTTCAGGGTTCGAGGTTCAAGGTTCGGCGTCTCCCAGTTCCCATACATGTCCCTCCCTCACCTCCAGCACGCGGGTGGCGTATTGGTCGACCAGGCGACGGTCGTGGGTGATCAGGAGGATCGTCTGGCCGGACCGGTTCAGGTCGGCCAGGAAGTCCATCATCCGCTGCAGGTGGACGGGGTCCTGTCCCAGGGTCGGTTCGTCCAGGATGAGCAGGGAGGGCCGCAAGCTCAGGGTGGCGGCCAGGACCGTCCGTTGCTGTTGGCCTACGCTGAGGGCGTAGGTGGGGCGGCGGCGCAGCGCGGCCAGGCCGGTCTGCTCGAAGATCCGGTCCACGTCGAGGGAACCGACCAGGCCCAGGTTCCGCGGACCCAGGAGGACCTCCTCCTCGACCGTGTCGCAGACCAGTTGGTGGAGGGCGTTCTGCTGGAGGAAACCGACCCGCGCTTGGCGGCCGTTGGCGTGCCAGGCGACCCGCCCCGCGCGAGGGCGCAAGAGGCCGGCCAGGACCCGCGCCAGCGTCGTCTTCCCGGCCCCGTTCGGCCCGACCAGGGCGGCGAACTCCCCCTGGTAGAGGGTGAGAGAGCAGTCGGACAGGACGACCCGCCCGTCGTAACCGGCGGTGACCTTCTCCAGGGAGACCAGCGGGGCCTCGGTCCGACGTCGGTCAGGGCGACGCGGCTTGTGCGGCGGGAGCACCCGGGCCAGCGTCTCGGCGGGCGGCCCATCGGCGATGACCCGGCCGTCTTCCAGCCACACCAGCCGGTCGGCATAGGGGAGAAACTTCTCCAGCCGGTGCTCGATGACGACCACGGTCACGCCCAGCCGTCGGCGGAGCCCGTCCAGCGCGTGGACCACCGCCCGCGCCCCCTCCTCGTCCAGGTTGGCCGTCGGCTCATCCAGGACCAGCACGGAGGGGCGCATCGCCAGGACGGCGGCGATCGCCACCCGTTGTTGTTCCCCACCCGAGAGGTGCCGCACGGCGCGATGCCGCAGGTGCTCGCAGCCGGTCGCCTCCAGCGCGTAGGCCACCCGCGCTGCGATCTCCTCGGGCGGCAGGCCCAGATTGCGCGGACCGAAGGCGACTTCTTCCTCCACTGTGCCGTTGAACAATTGGGTGGCCGGGTTCTGGAGGACCAACCCGACGTGGGTGGCGACCCGCGCGATGGGCTCCCGCCAGGGGTCCAGCCCCGCCACCTGCACGCTCCCCTCCACCTCAGCCGGAAAGACCTGGGGGATCAGCCCCACCAGCGTGTGGGCCAGGGTGCTCTTCCCCCCGCCCGAGGGACCGCCGATCAGCACGAACGAGCCCGGAGCGATGGAGAGATCCACCCCTCTCAGCGCGCCCGCCTCGGGGTATCGGACCTGCAGGTTGTGGACCTCTACGATGGGGTGTCCGTCTTCCATTCCATCTGAGCCTCTCGCAGGTTGTCTTTTTGGGCGGCAGCGCGCCACGCTGCCCACGTCTCACGGCAGTCGGCCAGCCAATCCAAGACGGCCTCGATCTGACGGCGGCGGAAGTCGAAGACCAGCCGGTCGAAGTCGTGAGGGCCGTACCGCTCGGCGCTCTTCTCTAGCCGCTCCAACCGACGGCGGCAGGCGGTCTCCTGGGCGGAGATAAGGCGGGAGACGCCGTCCAGGTCCAGCAGGTGGAAGAAGTACAGTTTGGCAGGGAACTCCACCCGCATATCCCGCACGGCGTCCACCGGCTGCCGGACCCAGTCCAGGAAGCTGCGCTGGCCTGCAGGGGTGATGCGGTAGACCTTGCGGGGAGGGCGGTTCTCCTGGGGGAGCACCACCGATTCCACCTGGCCTCCCCGCTCGAGTTCCTTGAGGGTGTTGTAGATGTACCCCATTCCCATCCGCCAGACGTTCCCCAGTTCCGTCTCCACCCGCCGGTGCAGGTCGTACCCGTGCAGGGGGCCCTGCATCAGGAAACCCAGGAGCACTTTCTCTAGCGGCAGCCGCCGTCGGCCCATTTTCTTCCTCGCTTTGTGGATATTCACAATGTGAATACTTGGATGGAGATTATATCCAGATCGGATGGGTTGTCAAGGTAAGAGGCGTGGGAGGTGGAAAGTAGGACAGTTTGTCTCACCTGTGCTTCCGGGGTATACTCCGGGGGTGACCGCTTCGGCGGCGGCGCTGATCGTGGATCCCCGGGAGGATGGGGCCGTCCGCGAATGGGGCACGAATGCACGAATGTACGAATGCGCGAATGCACGAATGCGCGGATGTGCGGATGGGTGAGGGGGGGGCTTGACGCCCCGCCCGCCCGGCCTATAATCGTGCACGGACGGACCGAGGGAGAACCAGCGCGATGACCGCCGAGCAAGCGACCCCGATGCTCCGCCAGTACCGACGGCTGAAGGCCCGGTTCCCGGACGCGATCCTCCTCTTCCGCCTGGGCGATTTCTACGAGATGTTCGAGGAGGACGCCCGCGTCGCCTCCCGAGAACTGGACCTGGTCCTCACCTCCCGCCGGTTCTCCAAGCGGGTCAAACTGCCGATGTGCGGGGTCCCTTACCGCCAACTGGACGCCTACGTCGCCAAACTCCTCGCCCGCGGCTACAAGGTCGCCATCGCCGAGCAGATGGAACCCCCCGGCAGACGACGGCTCATCCAGCGGGAGGTGGTCCGCGTGATCACCCCCGGCACCGTCGTCGAAGAATCCCTCCTGCAGGAGAAAGCCCAGAACTTCCTGGTCGCTCTGGCCCCTGCAAAGGAGGGGTGGGGCCTGGCAGGGGTAGACCTCTCCACCGGCGAGTTCATCGCCACCCAGTTCATTGGGCCGGACGCGCTCGACCGGCTGCTGGAGGAACTGGACCTCCTCTCGCCCAGCGAGATCGTCCTCCCCACGACGATGGCCGACGACGAGGCGGCGGTCGCGCCCTTCCGCCGGGTCCGCCCGGCCCGCATCTCCCCCCTCGACCCCGCCGGTTTCGCGCCCGAGGAGGCCCGGCAGCGGCTGCTGGACCACTTTGGCGTGGCGACGTTGGCCCCCTATGGCTGCGAGGACCTCCCCCTGGCGACGGCGGCGGCCGGGGCCGCGCTCCGCTATCTCCAGGAGAGCCAGGTGTCCGACCTGGCCCATTTGCGCAGCCTGCGCACCTATAATCCGCAGGCGACCCTCGGCCTGGACGGGGTGACCCGACGCAACCTGGAGTTGACCCGCACCCTCCGCGAGGGGAAGGTCGAAGGGAGCCTCCTGGGCGTGCTCGACCGGACGGTCACCCCGATGGGCGCGCGGCTCCTGCGCCGGTGGATCTTGCAGCCGCTGGTGGACCTGGACCGGATCCAAGAGCGGCTGGATGCGGTGGGGGAGTTGGTGGGAAGCCAAGAAGCAGGGAGCAGGGGAGCGGGAGGAGCGTTCCTGCGGGCGGACCTGCGTCGGCTGCTCGACGGCCTGCACGACGTGGAGCGGCTGGTGGGACGGGTGGGGTTCGGCACGGCCAACGCCCGGGACCTGGCCGCGCTGCGCCGGGCGCTGGAGCGCATCCCCCGCATCAAGCGGGTGCTGGGCAAGGCCCACTCCGCCCGGCTGCGGGCCCTGAACGAAGGATTGGACGAACTGCGGGACGTGGCTTCTCTCATCGGTCGCGCGCTGGTGGACGCCCCTCCCTACCTCCTTAAGGAGGGCGGGCTCATCCGGGCCGGGTACAGCCCCGAACTGGACCGGCTCCGGCAGATCGCCGCTGAGGGGCGGGATTGGCTCACTGCCTACGAGGCCCGGGAGCGGGAGCGGACCGGCATTCCCACCCTCCGGGTCCGATACAACCAGGTCTTCGGCTTCTTCGTCGAGGTACCGCGGAGCAAGTCCCACCTGGTCCCGCCGGAGTACGAGCGGAAGGCCACCATCACCCACGCCGAGCGGTTCACCACGCCGGAACTGAAGGCCCGCGAGGCGGAGATACTGGCCGCGGAGGACCGGGCCAACGAACTGGAGTACGAACTGTTCGTCAAACTGCGGCGTCAGGTGGCCGGTCATATCGACCGGCTCCAGCGGGCGGCGCGGGTGCTCGCCGAGTTGGACGTCCTGGCCACCCTGGCGGAGGTCGCCGCCCGGCACGGCTACACCCGCCCCCTCGTGGACGATAGCACCGTCGTCGAGATCCGGGAGGGCCGTCATCCGGTGGTGGAGCGGCTGCTGCCGGACGGGGTCCGCTTCGTCCCCAACGACACCCTCCTCGACGGGGAGGAGCGCCGCCTGCTGGTCATCACCGGTCCGAACATGAGCGGCAAGTCCGTCTACATCCGCCAGGTCGCCCTCATCGTCCTGATGGCTCAGATGGGCAGTTTCGTCCCCGCCGCGTCGGCCCGCATCGGCCTGGTCGACCGCATCTTCGTCCGCGCCGGGGCCAGCGACGACATCGCCCAGGGCCGGTCCACCTTCCTGGTGGAGATGAGCGAGACCGCCTACATTCTCCGCCACGCCACCGACCGCAGCCTGGTCGTGCTGGACGAGGTGGGGCGTGGGACCTCCACCTACGACGGGATGGGGCTGGCGTGGGCGGTGGGGGAGGAGTTACACGACCGGATCGGCGCCCGCACCCTCTTCGCCACCCACTTCCACGAACTGACCGGCCTGGCCGACCGGTTGGAGGGGGCGCGCAACGTCTGTATGGCGGTGCGGGAACAGGAGGGCGACGTGGTGTTTCTCTACCGGCTCGTCGAGGGAAGCATCGACCAGAGTTATGGCATCCACGTCGCCCGGCTGGCCGGCATCCACGACCACGTGGTCGAGCGGGCGCGGGAGGTGATGGAGTGGCTGGAGGGGGTGAAGGAGAGGGGGAAGCGCAGGGAGATAGAGGCGGTGTATCCGGTGAGCAGGGAGCGGGGAGACCTGCTGGTGCCGGCCGACGACGAGGTGGTCTGGGCGGTAGTGCAGGAGATCTTCGGGCTGGACATCGGCAACCTGACGCCGGTGCAGGCCCTGGTCCTGCTCAACGAACTGCAGCGGCGGCTCCGCGCCGCCTCGCGCCGCGTGTCCTCGTGACCTACGCCTCTGCGACCTGTCCTGCTCCTTTTCTTCCTACAACCTTGTGTTATAATCTTCCTTCGTTGTCGTTGACTTCATCCTGCCAGGAGTACAAGAGGTGAACCACCGCGAAGAGGTCAAGGTTACCCTGACCCGGGACCTGGGTCTGTTCGATATCACGATGATCGGCGTCGGTGGGATGATCGGCGCCGGTATTTTCGTCTTGACGGGGATCGCCGCCGGGGAGGCCGGGCCTGCCCTGATGCTGGCGTTTCTCCTCAACGGGCTGATCACCCTCTTCACCGCCGCCAGTTACGCCGAACTGGGCTCCGCCTTTCCCGGTGCAGGCGGGGGATACCCGTGGGTGCGGGAGGGACTCTCCCCCTTCTTCGGCTTCCTCGTCGGGTGGATGGACTGGTTTGCCCATTCGGTGGCCTGTAGCCTCTATGCCCTGGGCTTTGGTTCCTTCTCCGCCCGGCTGCTGCGGATGGCGCAGGTCCCTTTCTTTGGCCTTCCCGAAGAGCAAGCGTCAGTGGTGTTGGCCGTGGTCGCCGCCGCCCTCTTCACCTACATCAATTACCGGGGGGCCTCGGAGACCGGCAAGGTCGGTAACATCGTCACGATGGCGAAGGTGCTCATCCTCGGCGTGCTGGCGGTCTTTGGCCTCCGTGCCCTCTTCCTTCGGCCGGACTGGACCTCGGAGTTCGTCCCCTTCTTCCCCAACGGCTTCCACGGCGTGCTCATCGCGATGGGGCTGACCTCCATCGCTTTCCAGGGGTATGAGATCATCGCTCAGTCCGGCGAAGAGGTGGTCGATCCCGACCGGAACATCCCGCGGGCGATGTTCGGCGCTATCGGGATCGTCGTCGCGATCTACCTCCTCATCGCTTTCGTGCTCTTGGGGGCGGTTGAACCTCCGGACGGCAGCCCCTCCTGGCAGTTCCTGGGCCTCTACCAGGAACAGGCGGTGGTGGAGGCGGCGGAGAAACTGATGCCCTACGGCTCGCTCCTCCTCCTGCTCGGCGGCTTGATGTCCACCCTTTCTGCCCTGAACGCCACCATCTACTCCTCCTCCCGCGTCTCCTTCGCGATGGGGCGCAACCGCGACCTGCCCGGCTTCTTCGGTCAGGTCCATCCGGTGCGCCATACCCCCCACTGGGCCATCTTCTTCTCCGGCGGGTTGGTCATCCTGATGGCGGTCCTTCTGCCGATCCGGGACGTCGCCAGTTCGGCCAGCATTATGTTCCTGCTCGTGTTTATGATGGTCAACGCCACCGTCATCGTCTTGCGGAAGAAGCGGCCGGACGTCCGTCGCCCCTTCCGTGTACCTCTGTTGCCCCTTTTTCCTCTCCTGGGGATCTTCTCCCAGATCTTCCTTTCCACCTATCTGTTCAACCTTAGCCCCATCGCCTGGTACGCGAGCCTGGCCTGGATCGGGCTGGGGGTGCTCTTCTACTTCACCTATGCCCGGCGGATGGAGGCGCTGCCGGAGCCGGTGCGGATCATCCACGAGGAGATCGTCGCCGTCACCCAGTATTCGGTCCTCATCCCTGTCTCCGACGTCAACACAGCCCGTCTGTTGGGGATCCTCGGGGCGGCCATCGCCAAGGACCGGGGGGGCGAACTCTTCGCCCTCCACGTGGTCCGCGTGCCGGCTCAGTTGGGCATCAGCGACGGGCGGTTCTTCCTGAAGCAAGGGAAACCGATCCTGGAGGCGGTCATCGAAGAGGCGAAGCGGTACGATGTGCCGGTGCATACGATGATCCGACTGGGACGGCATCCGGCCACGGCGATCATCGACACTGCCTACGAGCGGGGCACCGACCTGATGATCCTGGCCTGGCCTGGCTACACCACCCACCCGAGCGCGGCGTTCGGCAGCGTCATCGACCTGGTGGCGAAGAACCCGCCCTGTGATCTGGCCGTCGTCCGTTTCCGTCGCCGGGAACCTCCTCGCCGCATTCTGATCCCCACCGCCGGGGGACCCCACGCTGCCCTGGCCATCGACCTGGCGATCGCTCAGGCCCGTCAGTATCGGGAGGAAAGTGGGGAGGAGTCCATCATCACCCTCTTCTACGTTCTTCCTGAGGATGCCACTCCGACCCAGGAGGCTCGCGTCTGCCGGATCCTGGAGGAGCAGAGCCGGCACTATGACTACCCACTGGTCTGCAAGGTGGCCCGGGCCTCCAGCGTCGTCGAAGGGATCCTGCAGGAGGCGGAGGATCACAACCTGGTGATGGTGGGTGCGTCGGCGGAGCGGTTGTTCGAGCAGCGGCTGTTCGGCTCCATCCCGGAGAAGGTGGCCCGGGAATGTCCCAAGACGGTGATAATGATCAAGCGGTACTGGCCGTTGAAGTCCCGGCTGGGCCGATTGTTGGCGTGGTGGCAGGGCGAGGGTTGAACAGAACACCGCTTAAGATTCTCTGCGTCCTTCGTGTCTCTGTGGTGAAAGTGAGGAGTGCAGACCGATGTCCCAACTGACCGTCGAGCCGGTGTCCGATCGTCGCGACCTGCGGGCTTTCGTGCGCTTTCCCTGGCAGGTGTATCGGGACGATCCCAACTGGGTCCCCCCGCTGATCTCCCAGATGATGCGCACCCTCGATTCGGCCCACAATCCCTTCTTCGAGCGTGCTGACGTCGCCCTCTTCCTGGCTCGGGAGGGGCGGCGGGTGGTGGGGACGGTGGCGGCCTTTGTGGACCGCTGGCTGATCGAAGTTCTGGGGGAGGCGGTGGGCGGGTTTGGGTTCTTCGAGGTGATTGAGGATTACGACGTCGCTGCTCGGATGCTTGACGTAGCAGCGGGGTGGTTGAGGGAGCACGGGGCGACGGTGATGCGGGGGCCGCTGAACTTCAACAACAGCGACCGGCCCGGTGTGCTGATCGGCGGAGCCGACTGCCCGCCGGTGATGATGGAGGCCCACACCCCTCCTTATTACGCCGCCTTCCTGGAGCGGTATGGAATGGAGAAGCATCAGGACCTCTACGCCTACCGGGCCTTCCGCGAGCAGATCGGGGAACGGATGGAGAGCCTACCGCCGGAGTTGGGTCGCGTGGCGGAGGCGGCCCGACGGCAAGGGGTGACCACCCGCGCGGTCCGGCTAGAGGCGTGGGATGAGGAGGTCCGTACCCTCCATCGGCTCTTCAACGCCTCGCTGACCCACCTGCCCTATCGGCTCCCGATCCCCGAGGAGACTTTCCGTCGTATGGCAGATGAACTGCGCCTCTTTGTCGATCCAAGGATGGCGATCTTCGCCGAGGTCGGGGGGGAGCCGGTCGGTTTCTGCATCGCTCTGCCGGACGTGAACCGGGTGTTGATCCACCTGAACGGTCGGTTGTTCCCCTTCAACTGGCTTCGCCTGCGCCGCCTGATCCGCCGGGTGGACGTAGCGACCTTCAAACTGATGGGCATCCTCCCTGAGTACCGACAGAGGGGCATCGACGCGCTCCTCTATCTAGAGGTCCTGAAGGGCTTCCTCGCCGGAGGATACCGGTGGCTGGACGGCTCCGTCACTTCGGAATATAATCTCATTGTGAACCTGGTCGCCCAACGGTTGGGCGCAGAACGGTACAAGCACTTCCGGGTATACCAGAAACCGTTGTGATGTCTCACTACAGAGGCACAGAGGATACAGAGGGTTGAGGTGAGGGAGAGACTCTGTGCTCTCTGTGCCTCTGTGGTGAGATTGGAATGGCGGAGGGTCGGATGGGGGTTCCGGCGCTCACCCTCCAGATGACGATGGGGGAGGCCCTGCGGCGGATCACAAAGGACCGTCCCCGCCAGGAGGCCCTGGTATGCGGCCCTCTCCGGTTGACCTATGAGGAGTTTCAGGAGCGGGTGGACCGGGCCGCGGCGGCGATGGCCGGGATGGGGGTCGGCAAAGGGGACCGGGTGGCCCTCTGGCTTCCTCCTGGAGTCGCCTTCGTCACCCTTTTCTTCGCTGCTGCAGAGCGGGGCGCGGTGGCGGTTCCGCTGGACCCGATGGCCCTCCCCCGGCGGATCGTGCGCATGCTGGAGCAGACCTCCCCCCGCCTCCTCGTCGTCTACGAGCCCCTCTCTTCCGCGGCGGAAGAAGCCCTTCCGGAGGTTGTGTCCGTCGTTGTGGTGGGGGAGGAGCAAGAGGAGGTGCTGCCAGGACCGGCGGAGGGGCCTCCTGCGCCGGTGGATGTTGTGCCGGAGGACCTCCTGGCCATCCTCTACACCTCCGGCACGACGGGGGCCCCGAAGGGCGTGATGCATACCCACCGCAGTCTGATCGCTCCGGTGGTCGCCAGTCTGAGGCTGCGGGATCTGTGGACCCGTCGACCGACGCTCTCCCACCTGCCGAAGATGGGGCGGGCGCTGGCCCGCTACGGAGAACGGCTGTTGCGGGCGGCCGGACGTCCGCAGGTCTTCCTCTCCACCGTCGGCTTCCACACCATCACCGGCGTCGAGGTCTTTCTCCAGGCCCTGCTGATGGGGGACACCCTGGTGATCCAGCCCCGCTTCCACCCGGTGGAGGCGTTGGAACTCATCCAGCGGGAGCGGGTTACGATCCTGGTCGCCGTGCCGACGGCGCTGGCGGTGATGCTGCGGCTGAAGTCGTTCGACGAGTACGATCTTTCCTCTCTCCTCATCTGCGGCACCGGCTCGGCCCCATGCCCACCCGAACTGGCCCGTGAGGTGCAGCGTCGGTTCGGCTGTGCCCTGCACATCGGCTTCGGGGCCACGGAGATCGGCGGAGGGATCGCCGCCACCGACCTGGGCGACCCCGAGGACCGGCAGGCGGAGACTGTCGGACGGCCGATGCCCGGGGTGGAGGTGCGCGTCGTGGACGACGAGGGCCGTCCTCTGCCGCCCGGGGAGGTGGGGGAACTCTGGGTGCGCACGGAGGGCCGGATGGTCGGTTACTGGGGCGCGCCCGATCTCACGGCCCAGGTAGTGGACGAGGAGGGGTGGTACCACACAGGGGACCTGGCGGTGATGGACGAGGAGGGGTATCTGCGGATCGTCGGCCGCAAGAAAGACATGATCATCCGTGGGGGGCGGAACATCTACCCGGAGAAGATCGAGCGGCACTTGATGACCCATCCCGCCGTTCGGGAGGCGGCCGTGGTGGGGGTGCCCAGGGGGTTAGGCGGTGAGGAGGTCTGGGCTTTCGTGATCCCGGAGGATGGGACTGACCTCACGTCCCGCCAGGTGCGGGAGCATTGTCGAGGCGTGCTGGAGCCCTACGAGATCCCTCAGGTCGTTCGGATTGTCGACGATTTTCCCCGGTCTTCCACGGGGAAGCCGCAGAAGTTTCGGCTGCGGGAGATGGCCTTGCAGGAGGGACGAACTCATGCCTAAGATCACGTTCGAGGAATTCCGACGGATCATCGCCGAGGAACTGGACGTGGACGAGAACCTGGTGGTTCCCGAGGCCTCCTTTGTGGAGGATCTGATGGCTGATTCGATCCAGTTGGTGGAGATGATGCTCCGACTGGAGGAACTGGGCGTTTCGATCCCGATGGAGAAGGCCTGGCAGGTCCGGACGGTGGGAGACGCCTACCGTCTCTACACCGAGAAGTAGGGTGAGCGTCCGCCCTCGTGGTTTCCTGGCGGGGAAGGAGGGGCGTGGTCAAGCCGACCACGCCCCTCTACTCTTTCCCGGCTCGATCAGCGGGTTGTCCCCTGCTCCTTCCGGAACGCCAGCCAGCCCAGCAGGATGAGAAGCACGCCCGCGCTCAGGATGCTGACCGACACCCCGGTCAGCGGAGCGGGACCGCCGCTCTCGGGGAGGGTCGGCATGGGGGTGGTGGGCGTCGTGGTTGCCTCAGGTGTCGTCGTAGGGGCGGGCGTCGGGGATGACGGCGGTGGCGTGGGGGTGGAGGTCGCCTGTTGTGGCGCGGACGGAGGTTGTGTCGGCGGCACCGGCGTCGGTGTCTCTTTCTGTTGCGGCGCGGACGGTGCCTCCGTCGGCGTGGGCGGGACCGGCGTGGGTGTTGGCGGCACGGGTGTAGCGGTCGGCGGGATGGGTGTCGGCGTGGGCGGCTTGGGCGTCGGCGTCGGCGGCACGGGTGTCGGTGTGGGTGTCGCCACCACCGGCGCCGAGATGGTCGGCAACGGGGTGGGGGTTACCTCGGGGGGCGTGGTTGGGGTGGGCGGGATCGGCGTGGGGGTGGGCGGCACGGGCGTGGCGGTCGGCGGGACCTCCGTCGGAGTGGGGGGTATGGGCGTGGGTGTTGGCGGCACGGGCGTGGCGGTCGGCAGGACTTCCGTCGGCGTGGGCGGGATCGGCGTGGGCGTCGGTGGGATCAGCGTCGGCGTGGGCGGGATCGGCGTGGCGGTCGGCGGCACCGGCGTCGGCGTGACGCACGGCTCCGTCACAATGGTCCGCTCACAACCGTATTGCGGAAGCTCCCGGCCGTTGATGTCCCAGTACTTCCACACTACATGGATGGTGTGGGGGACGTCGGGGCTGTAGTCGGCGTCCAGTTGGAACCATTTAGAGGTTCCACGACCGATGTTCTCGTGGACGGAGGCCACTTCCACGCCGTCCACATAGAGCCGACCGTCGATCTCCCCCCACACAGCACGGATGCGGGATGTGGCGTGGGAGCAGTTGGCGTCGAGAGAACAGCCCTCGGTGTGGCACTGGATGAAGGAGGCGCCGAAGAGGGGGACCCGTTGGTTGATCAGGACCACCGCTACGCCAATGAGCAGAAGCACCAACAGAATGATCAACGGGATGCGGAATTTCTTCACCATACTTCCTCCCTCAGCACTTGTCTGAATACTCCGTTCTAAGCCAGCCTGTGACCGGTGGATGTGAATGATCTATAAATGATCGTGGGTGTATCCGATTATATAGTCGCCGAAGTGGGCGGGGAAGGGTCCGTCCGACGCAGATCTAGCCCCACCGTCTTGTGCGGCCCGTTAGTACGGTCCCTCCCCGCGCCCCAGGTCCACGCAGCGTAGGCCCAGGGGAGCAGGTAGGTGGTTCCGACGGCGATGAGGTTGATGCCGAGGCCGTGGCCCCAGTTGGCGATGGGGGCGATCCAGAACCAGAGGAAGCCGTAGATAACATAGGAGATGATGACGGTGAGACTGAGCAGTCCGGCCTGCGTGGGGGCGGATCGGCGGGGGTGGAGACTGGCCAGGGCGATCAGCCAGGTCACGTACCAGGGTTGGAACCAGGGAGTGGCGAAGAGGAGGAGGAAGAGGATCACGTCGTAAGCGGCCGGCAGCGCGTGGGAAGGGGACCGCCACACCCGCCGGAGCCGGGAGAGATACCAGCCTCCTAGTGCGAGAAGGGTTGCCGTCTGGACGAGAGCCCGCGCCGTCGCCTCCGGCACGCCGGCCTGGCGCAGTCCCATACTCACCACCGCCGGCAGCGAGTGGGTGAGGAGGCCGGAGCGGCCGGAGAGGTTCGTCAGCGCGGCCAGCGGATCGGGAAGGGAGAGATACGCCAGCCCGGTCAACCCGAGGGCCAGTGCTCCGCCCTGAAGCCCCACCCTCCAGCCCCATCGCCGGACGCTGGCGAGGAGAAAGAGGGGGAGGAGAAGGATGGTGGGGATCTTGATCAGGAAGGAGAGGGTGAGGGCGGTTGCCATCGCCAGGGGTCGCCCCCGCTCCCAGAGCAACATCCCCAGCAGGGCGAAGAACATCATCGCCGCGTCGTTGTGGCCGTTGACGGCGAACTCGTAGAGGATAAGGGGGTTCCAGGCGAAAAAGAGAAGGCCGGGCAGGGCGTAGCGGGGGGACCGTCGCCGGAGGATCGTGTAGATCAGCACGGCCTGTCCCAGGTAGGCGCTGATCGCCACCGCCTTGAAGCCCAGGAGGTTGAGCGCGAGGCTCTCCCGCCCTAGCGCCCCCACCACCAGGCCGCTGATCCAGGTCCACAGGGGGCCGTAGTTCGACGGGACCAGCCGGAAGGCGGAGTAGCGGGCGAAGGTGGTCCCCGGAACGTAGCCGGGTGGGACCACCAGGGGGTTCAGTCCGAAATAGGCCAGTTCCTCGCCGTGGCTCACGTAGTCCACCACGTCCCCCGCACCGATGGGGTAGGTGAGGCTGAGGGCCAGCGCCAGGACGAGGCCGGAGAGGAGGATCGGCAGGGCCAGATTCCTGTGGGGGCTCCGGAGGCAGGTTCGATAGGCCAGGCTGTACAGCCAGAAAAGGGCGGCGAAGGCTAGGAGGAAGATCGCGGCGGGCGGCGGGCGACGCTGGGCGATCTCCCCCAGGCTGACGGGGGCCTGGTGGACGTAGGAGAAGAGGTTGTAGGGGATGACCAGGGCCAGAAGGTAAATCAGGAGGGAGAGGAGAAAGATCGCCGGAAGCGATCTGGAGGGGGAAGCGATGTGCCGGAGGAGCCTGATGCCTTTGCCCTGGGCCCTCTTTGTCTCCGCGGCGTCAGGGCGTGCGGAGCAGCGGAGGACCCTCGGCGTTCTCATCGTCTTCGCGGCGGTATATCCCGCACCGGATGAAAGGAGGAGGGAAGCCATCTCACCTTACCGGGTGCGACCCATCAGGCTTAGCGTCAGGTCGTGGAGGGCGGGCGCGGCGGGTGGCCGCAGGTCGGCGGCCTTCAGGACGGCGAGGGCCTGGTCGATGTGGCGACGCGCCTGCTCCTCGGCGAAGGCGCGGCTACCGGCGGCCTCCAGCCGCTGGATCGCTTGTCCGATCTCTTCCTCGCCCAGCGTCGGCTGGGCCAGCAGCGCGCGGAGCGCCGGGTCGTGCCGGAGGCCGTGGAGGATGGGCAGCGTCTTCTTCCGGGAGCGCAGGTCCGACCCCACTGGTTTCCCCGTCTTCTCCGGATCTCCCCAGATGCCCAGGATGTCGTCCTGGATCTGGAAGGCCAGCCCCAGGTGGCGGCCGAAGGCGCGCAGTCGTTCTTGCTGGTCGGGTGGGACGCCAGCCACCAGTGCCCCCAGTTCGCACGCAGCGGACAGCAGCGCGGCGGTCTTTCCCTCGATCATCGAGAGGTAGTCCTCCAGGCTGACCTCTTCCTCCTGCTCGAACCGGATGTCCATGAACTGTCCCTCGGTCAACCGGAGGCAGGCGTGGTCGAAGATGCGGAGGGCAGCGGTCACCGTCTCTGCCGGGATCCCACGTGCGCTCAACCGCAGAAGGGCTATGTGGGCCAGGATGAAGAGGGCGTCGCCAGCGTTGATCGCCTGTGGCACCCCCCAGAGGGCCCAGACGGTAGGCCGGCCCCGGCGAGTGGCGTCGTGGTCCTCGATGTCGTCGTGGATGAGGGAGAAGTTGTGCAGCAGTTCCACGGCGGCAGCGGCCGGGAGGGCCTGTTCCCAGTCCCCGCCACAGGCCTCGCAGGAAAGGAGGCAGAGGACCGGTCGGATTCGTTTGCCCGTCCGTCCCCGGCGGGGTTGGAAGTGTTCGTCGATCCAGCCGAGATGATACCGGAGGTATCCATACAGGTCGTGCACCTCGGGAGCCGGCGCGGTCACCACCGCCTGCATCTCCGCTTCCAGCGCGGGAAGGTAGCGGCTCGTGAAGGCCGAGAGGCTCATCGTTCCTCCTCTGTGCTCCCGTGTCCCGGTTGGGGTACCTCGACCAGCGGCACGCGGGCCAGGGCGGCGAGGTTCTGCGCGCCGACGGCGAACATCGCCACCCGCAGTTGCGTGACGACGACGTTGATGGCCTCTGCCACCGCTTCGACCGACCGGGCGGCGGCGAGGAGGAAGGGGTGGGCGATGCCGCAGGCCGCAGCCCCCAGGGCGATCGCCTTCGCCATCTGGATGCCGTCCCGGATGCCGCCGCTGGCGATGACGGGGAGGTGAGGGACGGCTCGGCGGACCTGACGGAGGGCCTCAGCGGTGGGGATGCCCCAATCCCGAAAGGCGGCGGCTACCTCCCGTTCGGTGTCGCTGTGCGATCGGTACATCTCCACCTGGCTCCATGAGGTCCCTCCGGCCCCGGCTACGTCCAGCGCGGCCACGCCTGCGTCGGCCAGGCGGCGGGCCACGTCGGCGGAGAGCCCCCAGCCGACTTCCTTGACCACCACTGGCACCTCCAGCGCCCGGCAGACCGCTTCGATCTTGCGCAGGAGGTCGGAGAAATCGGTCTGGCCCTCTGGTTGCAGAGCCTCCTGGAGCGGGTTGAGGTGGAGGATCAGACCGTCCGCCTCTACCATCTCCACCGCCCGTCGACAGTGGTCCACGGTGTAGCCGTAGTTCAGTTGGACCGCTCCCAGGTTGGAGAGCAGGAGAATGTCGGGGGCAACGTCTCGTACCTGGTAAGTGGGAAGGAGAGAGGGGTCCTCCAGCGCGGCCCGCAGCGAGCCCAGCCCCATTCCGACCCCCGCCTGCTGGGCGGCCTGGGCCAGCCGTTGGTTCAGATCCCGGGCCTCCGCTGTCCCTCCGGTCATCGAAGAGATTAACAGGGGAGCGTTCAGCCGCTTGCCCAGCAGGGAGGTGCTCAGATCCACCGCAGCCAGATCGAGTTCCGGGAGGGCGCAATGCTCGAAGCGGTATCGCTCGAAGCCGGCGGTCAGCGTGTGGAAGGAGACGTCTTCCTCCAGGCTGATGCGGAGATGTTCCGACTTTCGTTCCTCGTTCTGAGAGCGCATCGGCTCGTAACTTTCCTGTAGCAGAGGTGTTCTTGCTAACGGCATCATACTTGCGGAGGGGGAGTTTGTCAAACGGCTGACCGCTATTCGTGCATTCGTGCTCTATTCGCGGATGGCCCGGGCTGCTTGACAAAGGTTCCTCGAACAATACAATACAGGCGTTTACGGTATAGGGCACCACAGAGATGCGGAGGGCACGGAGGCTTTATCCTCCCTTCCTCGCCCTGCCCGCTCTGGGGTGAAAACAAGAAATTCAGAGGAGGTGCAGGATGTCCGAACAGGAAATCTTCGAAAAAGTGAAGGAGATCATCGTCGAGGTGCTGGCGGTGGAGCCGGACACCATCACGATGGAGGCCAGTTTCCGGGAGGACCTGGGGGCGGACTCGCTGGACCTGGTCGAACTGGTGATGGCCTTCGAGGAAGAGTTCGGGGGGACGATCTCCGACGAAGAGGCGCAGCAGATCAGGACGGTGGGCGACGCGGTCCGCTACATCCAGGAGAAGATGGTCGGGTAACCCGGGCCTCGAAGGAGGTGCAGGGGAGGGGGTCGCCGACAGAGCGGAGAAGGTTGGCGACCCTTTGCTGTTTTGGCAGACGGACTGGCCGCTGGGGTGGGGACGCGCCGTGCGGCTGTCCGTATCTTTGGTTTGAAAGGAGGGTGTGATGTCGGAGCAACAACAGGAGGCACGGGAGCGGGTGGAACGGATCATCCGCGCGGCGCGGTTGTTGGGCGTGGAGGTGGACGAGACGGACGTGGCCCAGTGGCTGACGGCGATGGCGGCGGCGGAGGCGATGGAGGAGGACCTGGTGATCGATGAAGAGGCCGGGATCTACGGCCACAAGATCACCCTCCTCGATTTCGACCCGGCGACCCTGGAGCGGTACCGCCGCATCGCCGACATCGTCCAACTGCCGGACAAGCCCAACGTGGAGACGGCGATCAGTCTGGCCGGTAGTGCAGCCCAGGGGCGGATCCAGCGGTACCCAGGCGACTGCGACTACTTCGAGCGGGTCAACATCAAAGCCCAGACCCGCGAGGAGGCCTGCCGCATCCTCGCCGATCTGATGCGGGAGAAGGCGCTGGCCTTCTTCGAGGGGCCGAATTACCGACTCATCGAGGTCAAGTTCGGCACCTGGAAGACCGACGTGGTGAAGGGAGGGAAGCGGATCAAGGCCGGGTCGCCCATCTCGTGGGAGCCGGAGGAGGTGAAGGCGGGCCGGATGGAGGTGCTCCGCGCCGACGGGGAACCCTGGACGGTGGAGTGGGAGTACGGCTGCCTGGACCCCGGCTGGTGCAAGATGGACTGGGTGATCGCCGAGCCGGAGCGAGGTCGGGTGGTCAACGCCAGCAACATGCTGGACGTGACCTGGGAGACGCCCGACGGGGAGATCGTGCCACTGGACGGCTTCCTCGATCCCTACTTCCAGGAGGTCTACCTGGAGGCGGAGTCGGTGCCGCTGTTCGCCAAACTGGCCAAGCATATCTCCCCCCAGTCGCTGGAGGAGTACGTCCGCCAGTTGAGCGGCGAGGTGTGGAAGTACACCCACAAGCACGTCAACTACGGCAAGGCGGCCAAGCGGCTGTACAACATCTTCCGCCTCACCGGCCGGCACGAGGCGGCGGCGCTGATCCGGGAGATGTTCGACGAACCGGCCGCGCTCCTCTACCAGGTCTGGGCCCTCCTTGATACGATCGACGATGCCTGCTGTGAAGGCTCATCGCTCGACCACAAGACGGTGGTGCGCCAGATCGACCAGTTGATCCAGGACGTGATCGCCACCGTCGAGGGACCCCAGGAGCAGGAGATCGTGATGGCGCTCCTCCGGCTGCGGGACGACGTGACCGGGTGGGCCGACCTGGGGGCGGGGTGGGAAGAGACCATTACCCAATCCCGTCAGAAGGTGGAGGACCTGGTCAACGGGTTCTTCCGGGAACGACTGTTGGCGATCCCAGACGTAGTGGCCTTCTTGGAGCAGTTGGAGGTGGAGTTTGCTGACTGAGCGGCTGTACCGGGTCAACATCGGTCACCTGCCGACCCCGCTGGAGCCGATGCACCGGCTGAGCAGCCTGCTGGGCGGGCCGGAACTCTGGATCAAGCGGGACGACCAGACGGGGCTGGCGACCGGTGGGAACAAGACGCGGAAACTGGAGTTCCTGGTGGCGGACGCGCTGGCCCAGGAGGCGGACACGCTGATCACCTGCGGCGCGGCTCAGTCCAACCACGCCCGCCAGACGGCGGCCGCCGCGGCCAGGTTTGGGATGGCCTGTACCCTGGTCCTGCGCGGAGAGGAGCCACCACAGACCCAGGGGAACCTCCTCCTCGATCGATTGCTCGGGGCGGAGGTGATCTGGTCGGGGGAAGAGGAGCCACCGGCGCGGATGCAGGCGGTGGCCGAGCGCCTGCGGGCTCAGGGTCGCCGTCCCTATCCCATCCCCTATGGAGGGAGCAACGCGCTGGGAGCCTGTGGCTACGTCGCCGCGATGGAGGAACTGCTGGCCCAGTGTGCTGAGCGGGACCTTCATTTCGATTGCATCGTCCTTGCCTCCTCCAGCGGCGGCACGCAGGCCGGGTTGGCGGTGGGGGCGCGAGCGCTGGGCTACGAGGGGCGGATCCTCGGCATCAGCGTCGATCCTACCGCCGACCGGCTGCGGCGAGCGCTGGCGGACCTGGCGACGGCGACGGCGGACCGGCTGGGACTGGGGTTCACCTTCGCCCCGGAGGACTTCGACGTGGAGGACCGCTACCTTGGTGGCGGGTACGCCGTGATCGGCGATCTAGAACGGGAGGCGATCCGCACCCTGGCCCGCGTTGAGGGCATCCTGCTCGACCCCGTTTACACCGGTCGGGCGTTCGGCGGGCTGCTGGACCTGATCCGGCAGGGCGCGTTCGACCCCCAGGAGCGGGTCCTCTTCTGGCACACAGGGGGAATCCCCGGCCTGTTCGGCTTTGCCGAGATGTTGAGATAACCACAGAGACACAGAGGGCACAGAGGGATCTCCAAATTTACATAAGGAAACTCTGTGTCCTCCGTGTCTCTGTGGTGAAATAAGATCCCTCACGCCCGTTCGACCCGCACTCGCATCCCGTCTCGGATGTCGCGGGCGGCGGTGGCGTTGCCCAACACCCGCCCCACGATGTTGACCGGGCTGTAGGCCCTGGGCCGGTCGTCGGTGCTGGCGGGGGTCGGTCCGAAGAAGATACAGAGCGCCCGCCCCACAGGCCAGTACCCCAGTTCGCCCACCTCCACCTCGGCCCGGGCGTCCGGCTCCAGGTCGGCCTCCACAGGGATCTCGAAGTACACCTCATCCCCCCAGGTGTTGGCCATCCCCTCAAAGGGAAGCGCCTCCCAGATCATCTGGGCCGTGGGGCTCTGGTTGAGTTCGGCCAGGAGGGAGACCTCCCCGGCCGTGATGCGGATTTGCATAGGGTTTTACCTCCACTCATATCACCGCGGAGACGCGGAGAATGCTGAGAAGGAAACCTCTGCGTTCTCCGCGCCTCTGCGGTTTAGTACCCGTCGTAATGGACCTTCTGGGGATCGTACTGAGTCCGGGGCGGTTTGGACTCAGCCGGATGGCCCACGGGCACCAGACAGAGGACCCGCACGTCGTCGGGGATCCCCAGCACCTTGCGGACGTGGGCCTCGCGCTCCTGGTTGGGGTAGATCCCCACCCAGACCGCCCCCAGGTCGAGTCCGGCCGCAGCCAGCAGCAGGTTCTCCGTCGCTGCGCTGGCGTCCTCTACCCAGTGACTGGAGCGGCTCTCGTGCGCGCAGACGACGAAGACCACTGGAGCCCCGGCGCACATCCCGCTCCAGGGGTGGGTCTGGGCCAGTTGGCGGCGGAGGTCCGCATCCCGCACGACGACGAACTCCCACGGCTGTGAGTTGTTCGCCGAGGGGGCGGCCATCGCCGCTTCCAGCATCGTTCGGATCTCCTCGTCGGACACCGGCTCGTCGGTGTACTTCCGGATGCTCCGTCGCTTTTTGATCAGATCCAACATCTCACTCATTTCTCCTCCTCCTGCTCCTCCTCCTGGATCAGGTTACCATTCGCTCACCGCGAAGGTGGCCTCTAACAGCGCCCGTCGTTCCTCCGACGTCATCGGTCGAGGGCGTCCGTACTCCTCCAGCATCGCCGTCAGCAGTTCCACGCCGATGTGCCGGCCGTCGTAGAAGACGTGGCGGTCGATGAACTCCTGCCGGGTCCCCAGCGACCACATCTGGTCGAAGAAGAGGTTGCCCAGGCCGTAGTGGATGAAGGCTCCGGCGTGGAAGTCGAACCCCTGGGGCTGGTGGGCCTGGCTGCCCTGGACGATCACCGCCCCCGCCTCCGCCAGCGCGCGGAAGGCTTCCACCTGCCCCGGCGTGGGGAAGTACTCGTAGGTCTCGTAGGCCTGGACGGTGACGATGGGGAGCCAGCCGTCGGCGCGGAGGGCTGCGATCTGGGCTTTGATCCATCCCCAGTCGCTACAGGGGGCCGCGCCGGGGGAGTCCTCCGTCGCCCAGGCGTAGGCCGGGCCGACCTGGTTGCAYCCCARGAAGGCRAGCCGGTTCGGCCCCAGCGTCACCGTCAACGGGCGGGTCGCCTCGGCCAGGTTCGCCCCGCCGCCGAACCAMCGCCACCCCCGCTYGCGGAACAGATCCAGCGTGTGCAGGTCCGGCCCGACGCCGTAGTCGTTGTTGTGGTTGCCGGTCAGTTCCACCACGTCGGTCCCCACGGCYTCCAGCARYTCGATGTAYCGRTCGTGGGARCAGAAGGTCATCGTKCCGGAGGGRGGYGGGRYGGGGCARTCGGGGGTGAARGAGACCTCGTTGCTGATGTGGGTCAGRTCGGCCTCCCGRAGCCAGGGGCCGATGTCCTGGGCAGGRTAGGTGATCCCCTTCTCTTCCATCATCCGTGCCGTCCCCCGCGTCARCGCCGTCACCCCGGTCATCACSACGACSGCCATCCGCGAYTCGTCCCGGTTRGTGAKSYCCTGRGGSAGCAGCCGGACCGCGTCCGGRCGRCCTTCGCTCCCCAGGTACAGGTGAAGGGCGAGGGGGTAGGATTCGATGTCGAGGCCCTTTTCCAGCACCGAGAGGCCGTCGACCCGGAGCACCTTCCATCGGGGCTCCAGGTGGTCGAAGGGGAGGACCGCCCACCCGTCGAGCCGGATCGCTTCGCTGAGCAGGTCGGTTGGGACGACGGCGTGGACCGTTTCCCCCGTCGGCGGGCCCCAGAGGCCGGTGAGGGCTTTCATCGTGTCGGTCGTGACCAGCAAGGAGCGGCCTGCAGGCGCGGCCGGGTCGCCGGTCCAGATCGCCCGCAGGTCCGCCGAGGCTACCCCGTCCTCCAGCGTGTAGAACGGCGCGGCGGCGGCATAGACCCACGTTCCGGCCGGGACTGCGTTGGGCAGGGTTGGCCCGCCCAGTTGGACGTCGGCGAGGGCGGGGTCGTCTACCCAGACAAAGCGGGCGGGGTCGGCTGTCACCGCCTCCTTCACGATCGCACAGGCCGCTTCGGGAACCGAGGCCCCACAACCTACAGCCACAGGCCAGGCCGGGGTAGGGGTCGGGCTGGGGGTGGCGGTGGCGGTGGGGGTGGGGGTCGTGGTTGGGGTGGGGGGCGCCAGCAGGAGGAGCGGCCGCTCCCATGTGCTCAACAGCAGGAGGAGCAGCCCAGCCGCGGCCAACAGGAGGATGAGGAGCAGACGGGGGGTGGTGGAAGCGTCTTTCATCGCCAGCCTATCGATCGAAGGGAGAGGTGTAGTGCACCCACACCCAGGTGCCGTTTCCGTGGGCGTACACCACCTCCGCCCCCGGGGGAACGTAGGGCGTCGTCCAGTTGAAGAGCCACTCGGCATCGCGGGGAGCCAGGTTGACGCAGCCGTGGCTCCGGGTGAAACCGAAGGCGTCGTGCCAGTAGGCGGCGTGAAGGGCGGTCGCGCCGTTGAAGTACATCGTCCACGGGACGTCCTCCAGGTAGTACCAGTCGGGTTTTCCGTCGCTGGAGTCGGGGTTGCTCATCTTGGTCTTCGGCAATTTGGCCCAGATGCGGAAGAGGCCGGATTCGGTCCACGTCTTGCCTGGTCGCCCGCTGGAGATCAGGGTCGCGTAGACCATCCGCTCTCCCTCGTAGGCGGCTAGCGTCTGTTCGAAGAGGTCGACCTCGATCCACCGCTCGCCCGGGCCGACCCCTGGGGGCGGTGGGTCGACGGTGACCTTGGAGACGTAGGATTGCTCCACCCACTGGTCTGGCCCGATCATGTACCACAACTCGTCGCCGTGGAACTCCTCGGTGTAGATGGTGGCGATCTGGTATCGTTGTAGGAGCGGGGCGGCGGGGTCGGGTGCGGCCTGCGGGACGCGAGAGGGGCGGATCGGGCGGTTGACCCAGGCGAAGGGATAGGCGGGCTGGTCGTTCAGGTACACGCCCTGGAAGCGGGAGGGCTGGGCGAGGACGAGGGCATCGGCGCGGACGAACTCCCCCTCATTGATCTGGATCCATTTTTCTCCCTCGTACTCGACCTCTCCCTCGACGCTGACCCACTGATCGCCCGAGTAGAGGGTGCGGACCGGCGGGAGGCCCATCGCGGCCTCCATCGGGTGGCGGTAGATGGGGAGGGGAAGGGTGCGGACGTAGGCGTAGACGTAAGGTACCACCTCCTCTCCCGGCCCCGGCTTCAGTTCGACCAGGGGGAGTTCAGGGAGGGGGTCAGGCAGCCGAATATGGGCAAGCCGGTAGGCGAGGGTGCCCGGACCAAGGTCGGCGCACGTGGTGGGCCGGCGCCAGAGCCGGGTGGGGGTGCAGATAAAGCCGAGGGCGGTCCGGTTCACCCGGGAGAAGGTGACGGGGGAGCGCGTCGAGGAAGACGTCCCGGCGGCCCATCCGACGGCTATCGGCGTCGCCTGCGGCGGCGCGGCGACGGCAGGGGAAGGGCCCGTCTGGAGCAACGCCAGCCCCAGCCAGACGGCGAGGAGAAGGCTCGCCAGTGTGGCCCATTTTATCCCATACCTGATCGCTCCGATCCTTCGTCCCCTACTCTCGCGGAGGAGTGGGGCGATGGATCTCGGACGAATCAATAATGAGTTGTATGGAAGGCGTGGTGTCGATTCGTTCCCCATCCGTTGCCCCGTCATCTCCTGTTCTAAGCGCCGGGCAGGGGGAAAACGCCCGGCGCTCGACCTCTTCTTGTGGATCGCCCCTGGCGGCCCACAGACCTCAGGGGCCGTCGTCCACAAGCGATTAGATCAGCCCCAGCCAACGAAGCGGTTCGTAAAAGATGGGCGGCAGAAGCCTCAGATAGTCCAGCACCACCAGCCCCACGCAGGCTAGGACAAGCAGGATCACCACCACGGTGCAGCCGATCCAGAGCCTGGAGCGACGCTTCTTCGGTTGGGCCGTTGCGGCTTGAGGAGTCGGTGGGGTCGGTGGGGTCGGTTTAGGGGGGTGTGGGGTCGGGGTAGAGGAAGGTTCCGGCTCTGGGATGGGCAGTGGGGAGACCGTCGTGTCCGGTTGGATGGCCACAGGCTCGGTCGTACTGCCCGGAGGGCCGTAGTAGGTCAGATTGACGGCGTTGCCCAGGCTGATCACGTCCCCGTTGACAAGGGCGTGGGGCGCGGTCAGTCGGACCCCGTTGACGAAGGTGCCGTTGGTGCTCCCGAGGTCCTCGAGCACCACCGAGGTGCCCCTTCGAACCAGGCGTGCGTGCTGCCTGGAGACCTCTGGGTGGCCGATCACGATGTCGTTGGTGGGGGCCCGGCCGATCATGACAAGGTCCTGATCTGAGCGGAAGGTCTGCCCTGGCTGGGGCCCCTTGGTCATCACCAGGCGGATCTCGCTGCCCATCCGTGTGCCTCCTGAGACGTCGTGGGCGTTGGTCGGTCCTTACCGCAGAAGGGCGGGGAGTATGGGTCTTCCCCAGGTGTGGGAAGCCTCTGTGTCCGCCGCGCCTCTGCGGCATGACTGGAACACCGATAGTATAAGCCGGTTACGGGTGGTTGTCAAACCTTCAACTTGGTGATAAACTCTTTGCGCTATGAGGATCGTAGACGGGCACGAAGACATCGCCTGGAACGCGCTCGCTTTGGGCAGGGACGTGCGGAGGAGCGCGTGGGAGACGCGGCGGGCGGAGGGGGAAGGGCCGAACCTGAAGCGGAACGGCCGGTGTATGGTCGGTCTCCCCGAGTGGCTGGAGGGTGAGATTGCCATCGTCATCGGCTCCGTCTTTCTCTCGCCTGCCCGGCGCGCTCTGGGCTCGTGGGATCGACAGACCTACGCCGATGCCGAAGAGGCGCACCAACGGGCCAGTGAGCAGGTGGATTTCTACCACCGCCTGGCCGATGAGGAAGCGCGGGTGTCGCTGGTGCTGGATCGGGAGGGGTTGGAGGCGGTGCTGGCCTCGTGGGAGGAGGGGACCCCTCAGGTGGGGCTCGTGATCGCGATGGAGGGTGCGGACCCCATCCGTGAGCCAGCGGAGGTGGAGTGGTGGCACCAGCGGGGTGTACGGATCGTCGGCCTCTCCTGGGCAGCGGGATCGCGCTACGCTGGCGGTAACCGCGATCCAGGTCCCCTCACCGACGAAGGACGAGAGCTCCTAAAGGCAATGGTCGAGGTTGGAATGACGCTCGACCTCAGCCACCTGGCGGAGCAGGCCTTCTGGGAGGCGGTGGATCGGTATGAGGGTCCGGTCGTCGCCACCCACGCCAACCCGCGCGCCCTTGTCCCTGGCCCACGCCAGTTGTCCGACCGGATGATCCGCGCCATCGCCGAGCGGGACGGTGTGGTCGGTATCGTTCCTTTCAACGCCTTCCTCAAGCCGGATTGGACCCGGGGCGATGGGAAAGAGGCGGTGACGCTGCAGGACGTAGCGGCTGCCATCGACCACGTCTGTCAGGTGGTGGGGGACGCCGCCCACGTGGGCCTGGGATCCGATTTCGACGGCGGTTTCGGCGCAGAGTCGACTCCGGCGGGGATCGAGACGGTGGCCGATCTGCGAAAGATCGGAGCGGTCCTGTTGGAGATGGGTTTTCGCGAGGAGGACGTTGCCGCTGTGATGGGGGAGAACTGGCTGCGGGTGCTGCGGGGGGTGTTGGGGTGATCGGGTAGAACCTCTGCGTCCTCCGCGTCCTGGCGGTGGAAGCAAGTAAAGGAGGGAGGATGGCATCTGAGGAGTGGGAACGGCGCATCGAGGAGCGGACGGCGCGTGTTGCCGTCATCGGGATCGGGTACGTGGGGCTCCCGCTGGCGGTGGGGTTTGCCCAGGCTGGGTTCCCCGTCGTCGGCGTGGACGTGGACGAGCGGAAGGTCGCCTCGGTCAACGAGGGGCGCAGTTACATCGGCGATGTGACCGACGAGGAGTTGCGTCCTCACGTGGAGGCAGGTCGCCTCCGGGCCACCACCGACTACGAGGTCCTGCGGGAGGTGGACGCCATTTTCATTTGCGTGCCCACGCCTTACGACGCTCAGCGGGCTCCGGACCTTTCCTTTATCCGCGCCGCGGCCGAGGGGATCCGTCCTCGCCTCCAACCCGGCCAATTGGTCGTCCTCCAATCCACCACCTACCCTGGCACGACCGAAGAGATCGTGCAGCCCATCTTGGAGCAGAGCGGGCTGCGGGCGGGTGTGGATTTCTACCTGGCCTTCTCTCCGGAACGGATCGACCCGGGCAATCGACAGTGGACGGCGCATAACCTGCCCAAGGTCGTCGGGGGAATCACCCCGGAGTGCACCCGGCTGGCGGCGGGCCTCCTTCGGCAGATGGGCGCACCGGTCCATGTGGTCTCCTCCCCGCGCGCCGCGGAGATGACCAAACTCCTGGAGAACACCTTCCGCGCGGTGAACATCGCCCTGGTCAACGAACTGGCCCTCCTGGCGGAGCGGATGGGGATCGACTTCTGGGAGGTGATCGAGGCGGCCAAGACCAAGCCCTTCGGCTTTATGCCCTTTTACCCAGGGCCGGGCGTGGGCGGGCACTGCATTCCGGTCGACCCCTACTACCTCTCTTGGAAGGCGCGGGAGTACGACTTCTACACCAAGTTCATCGAACTGGCTGCCGAGGTGAACCAGGTGATGCCCTACCACGCGGTGGACCTGATCGCCGAGGCACTTTCTCAGGAGGGCAGGCCTCTGAGGGGATCGCAGGTGTTGGTCCTGGGCGTGGCCTTTAAGCCGGATGTGGACGACTCGCGCAACTCCCCCGCCGAGCGGGTCATCGAACTCCTCCTCTCCCGCGGTGCGGAGGTCCATTACCACGATCCCTACATTCCCCGTTTCCGCGTCGGAGGCGATGTCTTCTATCGGACCAACGCGGTCCTCGAGTCGGTCCCTCTGACCGATGAGGAGTTGGCGGCGGCGGACTGTGTGGCGATCGTGACCGGTCACCGGAGCCTGGATTACGACCGGGTGGTCCAGCAGGCGCGGGTGGTGGTGGATTGCTGCAATGCGACCCGGAGAACGGCCTCCGGGCGCGCCCGCGTCGTTCGGCTTGGCGCGCCGTACCTTCAGAGCGGATGAGCATGCGCCGACCCTCCGTGCCGCCTCCGCCCTCCCGCCGGCACCTCCGCTTCGTCCAGGCGTTGACGGCGATCGTGGTCATCGGCGTGCTGATCGCTGCCGTCTGGTTCCGCGAGCGCATACAGGATCTGGAGGAGTACGGTTACGCAGCTGTCTTCCTTGTAGGATTGGTGAGCAACGCGACCCTCATCCTCCCCATCCCTGGCCTGGCCGTCAGTTCCCTGATGGGAGGGGTCTTCAACCCCTGGCTGGTCGGCGTGGTCGGCGGTCTGGGACAGGCGCTGGGGGAACTCTCCGGCTACCTGGTCGGCTACAGCGGTCAGCGGCTGGTGGATCGGGGTCCGACCTACGACCGACTGTACGGGTGGATGGAGCGGTATGGCGGCTGGGTCATCTTCGGCTTGGCGATCGTCCCCAACCCGCTCTTCGACGTAGGAGGGATGGCGGCTGGCGCGCTCCGGTTCCCCGTCTGGAAATTCCTCCTCTGGTGTGCGGCCGGGAAGGTGGTGAAGAACGTCGCCTTCGCGCTGGCCGGATACTACGGGGTGGAGGCGGTGTTCCGTTAGGCTTTTCAACCACAAGGGCGCAGAGTTGTGTCCCCAAATACTCTGTGTCTCTGTGGTTTCCTAACGATCGATGGAATCGGTTCGAGAGGATTTCCGCACCGGGTTGGATCCGCGCTGGCGGCGGTACGAGGTCGACGGGGGGAGGCTGGAACCCACGGGGCTCTCCTTTCGGTTCGTCGTCGCCGGGGCTACCCCTCGCCGCTACGCCGACGCCCAGATCGACGACTACCAGGGGATACCCAGACGGCGGTTCCCCTGGCGTCCACCCCTCCGGATGACGGTGCGGGCCCGCTTCTCCCATCCCTCGGGAGTGCTGCGCGGTACGGCGGGCTTCGGCTTCTGGAACGACCCCTTTATGATGACCGGCGCGCGCGTGCCTACCCTGCCCCGCGCCGTCTGGTTCTTCTATGCCTCCCCGCCATCGAACATGCGGCTGGATCTGGAGGTGCCGGGGTGGGGGTGGAAGGCGGCGGTCATCGACGCGCTGCGCCCCGTCGCCCTGCCGCTGGCTCTCACCGCGCCGTTGGTGGTGTTGCTGATGAACGTGCGGTTCTTCCGCAGGGCGGTTTGGTCGCCTATCCAGCGAGCCCTGCACATCCGGGAGGCTCTCCTGTCGGTAGATATGACGGCGTGGCATACCTATCGGCTGGTGTGGGAGGGCGGGGAGACCCGCTTCGAGGTGGACGGGGAGGCCGTGCTGGACGGAGCCCCCTCGCCGCGAGGACCGCTGGGCTTCGTGATGTGGCTGGACAACCAGTATATGGTGGTCACCCCCTGGGGGCGGCTGGGGTGGGGACTGATGGAGGTTCCTGACCGGCAGTGGATGGAGGTTGACCGGCTGGAGATCGAGCCCGGAGGGTAGGGCGGGTCACCAAAGGAGGAAGAACGTCTCCGTTGTCGTCTTGACGCCCCAGTACTCCACGGTCACCTCCACGACGACGCGCTCCCCCAGGCGGGCGGGGGGCACCAGGAAGGAGACCTGCGTAATGCCCCGCTGATCCGTCGGCGGCAGGGAGAAGACCTGCTGACCCGACGGGTAGTGGACGGTGACGGTCACCTGTGCTTCAGCAACCGGTTTGCGCTCCCTGTCGGTCACGTACACGGAGAGGGTCTGCGTCTCACCGATGCTGATAACCATGTCCTGGAGCGTCACCCAGGCCCGGAGGGTGGCCTCTTCCCCACTGATGGGAAAGTCTGTGGAGATGTTCTCCCGCGGTGGTCTTCGCCTGAGGCATTCCGCTGGGACGCCGAATCGATAGATGTACTCCCGCCCCAGAGGGCTTAACACGACCCGGTTGTTTCGGGGTTGTTCTGGATGCCACTCCATCCGCATCCGCTGGAAGTACTGGACGATGTACCCGTCTTCGATCATCGGCTCGGAGATGGGGTATCCGAAGATGTCCAGCCCTCCGTTGCGGTTGTAGAAATCGAGGAAGGCGAAGGAGACCACATGCCCCGTCTCCGGAAAGTACCGCCGGAAGGGGGTGTCGGGGGGGCGGCGGTTGGCGGGAATCGGCGGTCGGCGGTAGCCCAGAATGTCTCCTAGAAGGCCCAGTTGGACCTTGTATGGGTCTGGGTTCTCCGGGTGCCATTCCATTCGGGCATTGTCGAAGAACTGGACCCAGAGGCCAATGCGGGCGTCGTAGAAGAGTTCCGTCTGGGGGTACCCGAAGATCCGCAGGCCGCCGTACCGGTTGAAGAATTCAAGGAAGGGCCCCACCACGTAGTGCCCGGTGTGGCCGAAGTACCTGATGGGGACATCACTCCCTGCGAAGGGGGGTGGGAGAGGTGGGGCTGCATGCGTGTGGGAGCCCAGCGACAGTAGGAGACCACCTGTGATCAGCAGGGCTCCTACTAGGCAGAAAATAGTATGCCGTTTCATCCTCACTCTCCCAAGAACCGCTTCCCCAACCCAACCTACTTGCCGCCGCTCCAACGTGGCTTGCCTATTTACATTATAATCAAAAGAACACCTTTTGCAAATTCCACCCGCTCTGGGAGGTGTATTTCAGACTCGTAACGGAGATCACGGAGGCACAGAGAGCACGGAGAAGTATCGGCAAACTTGGAAGACTCCCTGTGTCCGCTGTGCCTTTGTGGTGAAACCTCTCTGGAAGAGCCCTGCGCCTCGGAGAGATCAGGCCGTGGCCTCGGGGAGGCTGTGCCCTGTGATGGATGCATGGACGGCTCTCCCCCCCCAACGGATGAGGAGGTGGGGAGGGAGAGCCTCGGGTTCACACCAGTTCGAAGATCCCGGCCGCGCCCATCCCGCCGCCGATGCACATTGTCACCAGGCCGAACTGGACGTCGCGGCGGCGCATCTCGTTGAGGATCTGGACGGTGAGTTTCGCACCCGTGCAGCCGAGGGGGTGACCCAGGGCGATGGCCCCGCCGTTGACATTGGTGATCTCCTCGTCGAGGCCCAGTTCCCGGATGACGGCGATGGATTGGGCGGCGAAGGCCTCGTTCAATTCGATCAGGCCGATGTCCTTCAGGGAGAGGCCGGCCAACTCCAGTGCTTTGGGCACGGCCACCACCGGACCGATCCCCATGATCTCCGGCGGCACCCCACCGACGGCGAAACTGACGAACCGGGCCAGCGGCTTGAGGCCCAGGCTCTCCGCTTTCTCCCGCTCCATCACCAGCACCGCCGCCGCTCCGTCCGACATCTGGGAGGAGTTGCCCGCGGTGACAGTGCCGTTCTTGACGAAGGCCGGCTTCAGCCGCGCCATCGCCTCCAGGGAGGTGTCCCGCCGCGGCCCTTCGTCGGTGTCGAAGATCACCTTGCGGGTGACCTGCCTGCCGTCCTCCAGAACGACCTTCTCCACCTCCAGCGGCACGATCTCATTTTCGAACTTTCCCGCGTCCTGGGCAGCGATGGCCCGCATGTGGCTCCGGTAGCCGAACCGGTCCTGCTCCTCCCGCGTGATCCCGTACCTGCGGGCCACGTTCTCCGCGGTCTGCCCCATACTGACGTAGACCTCGGGGTAGTTCTCGGCCAGGTACGGGTTGGGGGCGAACTTGTTGCCGGTCATCGGCACCATGCTCATCGATTCGACCCCCCCGGCGATGATGCAGGTGCCGAACCCGGCGATGATCCGCTCGGCGGCGAAGGCGATGGCCTGCAACCCCGACGAGCAGAACCGGTTGATGGTCTGCCCGGGCACGCTGTTAGGGAGCCCGGCGCGCAGCAGCGCCACCCGGGCCACGTTCAACCCCTGCTCCCCTTCGGGGAAGGCGCAGCCCATGATCACGTCCTCCACCATCTCCGGCTCCACCGGCTCCGCCCGCCGGAGCACCTCCTTGATCACCGCCGCGGCCATCTCGTCGGGCCGGACGTGGGCCAGGGTTCCCTTCTTCGCCCTTCCCACGGCGGTACGGACGGCGGAAACGATCACTGCTTCTTTCATTGCCATTCCTCCCTTGTTACCATCGCTGAGGTGCAGAGAGCACAGGGATAAGTTTTGGTTCCCCTCTGCGTCCTCCGCGTCTCTGCGGTTCGTTTTCGCTCTCTTAGTTCCGCAACGGCTTCCCGGTCTGGAGCATATGCCAGATCCGCTCCAGCGTCTTCTGCTCACCCAGCAGCGAGAGGAACGCCTCCCGCTCCAGGTCGAGGATGTACCGGTCGTCCACCCACTGCGGCTGGCTCAGTTTGCCGCCGCACAGGACGTAGGCCAGTTTGTCGGCGATCAGGGCGTCGTGTTCGGAGGCCCAGCCCGCTTCTTTCATCCCCCAGACCATGATCTCCAGCGCGGCCAGGCCGTTGGCCCCCATCGCCCAGACCCGCTCGCGGATCGGCGGTCGGTAGCCCGATTCGGCCATCTCCAGCACCATCCGCTTCGCCTCGTGCAGGAGGTGGTCCCGGTTCATCACCACCCGGTCGGCCTGCGTGAGGAACCCCCACTGCCGCGCCTCCTCCGCGCTGCCTGCGACCTTCGCCAGCGCGACTATCTCGAAGATCTTCTGGAGGAAGGGGAGGGGATCGGCGTTGGGGGCGTACCGGACCACGGGGGAGACCACCCTTCGGAGGAGTT
The DNA here is from genome assembly GCA_011192125.1 of Thermoflexia bacterium. GTDB lineage: Bacteria > Chloroflexota > Anaerolineae > B4-G1 > DUEL01 > DUEL01. Next base: position 39,219 of record DUEL01000002.1, on the reverse strand, counting down.
CCTTGCACCCCCCGGCGGCCGGGATCAGCCCCACGCCCACCTCGACCTGGCCGATGTAGGATTCGGCCGCCGCGCAGATGGCGGAGGCTCCCATCATCACCTCCGCCCCGCCGCCCAGCACCATGTTGAACGGCGCGCTGACCACCGGCTTGGGGCTGTAGCGGAAGGCGAGGATGGCATCCTGCCCCTGCTTGACGATGGCCTCCAGCTGCTCCCACTCCCCCTGCTGGGCGGCCATCCCCACCAGGAACAGGTTGGCTCCGGCGCAGAAGTGCTCCCCCTGGTTGCCGATCACCAGCCCCACCCAGTCCTTCTCCAGCTCCTCCCGGGCGCGGACCATCATCTCGAAGATGTCCGTATCCAGGCTGTTCATCTTGGAGTGGAACTCCAGGCAGAGGACGCCGTCGCCCAGGTCGACCAGGCTGGCGCTGGGGTTCTCGGCGATCACCCGTCGCTCGTCGGCCTTGAGGTCCTTGAGGAGGATGATCCGGGGGTCGACCTCGGCGGCGACGTAGTCCTTGCGCGCCGGGTCGTAGTAGAGCAGCCGACCGTCCTCCCGCTTGTAGAAGGACGTGTGCCCCGCCGCCAGCATCTCCTTGACCCAGGGGGTCACCTCCATCCCGTCGGCCTCCATCCGCTCCACCGTCTCCGGCACCCCCAGCGCGTCCCAGATCTCGAAGGGGCCCAGTTCGTGGTTGAAGCCCCACTTGACGGCGTTATCGACCGAGAGGATGTCGTCCGCCACCTCCGGGATGATGTAGGCGGCGTAGTTGAGGGCGAAGGAGATGATCCGCCAGATGAACTCGCCGGCCCGGTCCGTCTCGGCGCAGAGCCGCTTGATCCGCTCGCCGACGTCCTCCACGTCCTTGTGTTTCCCCACCGACTCGAAGCGGGCCTTCGTGGGCGGCTTGTGCTCCAGCGTCTCCAGGTCCAGTTCCCAGAACTCCCGCTTCCCATCCTGGGTGACCCGCTTGTAGAACCCCTGCCCGGCCTTGTTGCCCAGGAGACCCCGCTCGATCATTCCCTCGATGAGGGCCACAGTCTTGGGGTGCTTCAGTTGCTCCCGGTAGGGGTCGTGGGGGATGGCCGGGTAGAGGTTGTTGTTGACGTGGGCCATCACGTCCAGCCCCACCAGGTCGAGCAGGCGGAAGGTGGCGGTCTTGGGCCGGCCGATGACGGGGCCGGTGAGGGTGTCCACCTCCTTGACCGTGTAGCCGTGCTCCAGCGCGTAGTTGATGATGTAGGCCCCGGTGACGGAGAAGAACCGGTTGGCGATGAAGTTGGGCCGATCCTTACAGACTACCACCCCCTTGCCCAGGGTGCGGGTGGCGAACTCTTTCATAAAGGTGAGGACCTCGGGGAGGGTCCGTTCGTGGGGGATGACCTCCAGCAGTTTGAGGTAGCGGGGCGGGTTGAAGAAGTGGGTGCCGAGGAAGTGGGCCTGGAAGTCGTCGGACCGGCCCTCGGCGATCTGGTGGATGGGGATGCCGGAGGTGTTGGTGCTGACGATGCTGCCCGGTTTGCGGACCTCGTCGATGCGGGCCATCACCTGCTGCTTGATGTCCAGCCGCTCGACGACCGCCTCGATGATCCAGTCCGCCTCACCCACCCAGTCGAAGTTGTCTTCCAGGTTGCCCAGGGTGACGTACTCGGCCCGGTCGGCGGTGAAGAGGTTGGGCGGGCGGGCCTTGAGGCAGCGCTCCCACCCCTGGCGGACGATCCGGTTCCGCACTTCGGGATCGTCCAGCGTCAGCCCTTTGGCCTCCTCCTCGGGCGTCAGTTCGCGCGGGACGATGTCCAGCAGGTACGAGGGGATGCCGGCGTTGGCCAGATGGGCCGCGATGGCCGCCCCCATCGTCCCGGCACCGATCACTGCGACGCGGTCGATTCGGTAGGTCATAGCGAGTCCTCCTTTCAAGTATCACCTGTCACGCATTGCGTGTTGCTTGAGTGGTTTGCCGCCTCCCGCAGGTTCCCTAACCTGCGGGAGGCTCCCTTCCCATCAGTAGTTCCTCACCGTCAGCGGCAGGTAAGTATAGGTCACGTACTCGTCCGCCCCCAGGTCCGGCGCGCCGACGCGTCCCTCCCCGTCGAAGTCGGTCGTCACCCCGGCGTCCACCCCCCGGCCGATGGCGGCCGAGCCGGGGCCGATGTGATAGTCATCGCTTCCGGGGTCCACAAAGGCGGGATCACCGTCCACGGGGTTGGTCCCCCGTATGCCGTCGTCGCTGTTGGCCCAGAAGAGCGTGTGGTCGGGAAAGACGTTGCCGCTGGAGCCATCGAGCGTGATGCCGACGGTGTGGCTGACCAGGATGTTGTTGACCATCGTGATGGTCATATGGTTGCCGGCGACCACACCCTCACCGTTATCCACCAGTGTGTTGTGGGTAAGGGTAACGGAGGAGATGTGCCAGTCGCTCCAGGCGTAGAGCCCCCCGCCCTGTTCCACCGCCTCGTTTCTCGCGATGATATTGTTGATGACCTGGGGCCGCGCACCTCCGGCGGCGATGTAGATCGTGATCCCTCCGCCCCTTGAAGAAGCCGTGTTGCTGACCACCTCGTTGGCCTCCACGACGGAGCCTAGATCGTAGTGAGAATACATCCCGCCGCCCCACCTGGCTCGGTTGTCGTAGACGGTGTTGCTGACGACCCGCACCGCGCTCCAGAAGAGATGGATGCCCCCTCCGCTCGACGCTTGGTTGCCCACGAAAACGTTATCTGCAATTTCGGTCCCTTTGGTGGTCCACCCTACGCATATGCCTCCCCCATAAGCATAGGTGCATCCCCGACAGGCTGTGTTTTCTTCGAAATGGTTGGCCTGCACCTGGACCGGGCCGTATAGGAAGATCCCGCCACCTTCGGCCTGCTGAACGCCGATGCCGGCTGTGTTGCTGATGATGCGGTTGCTACGGATGAAGGCGGTGCCGTTCGCAGGTTGAATGTAGATGCCCCCGCCCATCGCTCGTATTCCAGCCTGCGCGGAGGCGATGTTGTCGGTAATGGTGTTGTTCTGGATCACCGGAGCAGCCGCGTAACTGTATATCCCCCCACCGGCATCCGAGCCGAAGAGGCTGCCGCCAAGGCCGGTGGCGTTACCTCCGGTGATGATGAAGCCGTCTATAGTCGGCGTGACGGTGCCGGTGATGAAGACTACCCGTCGCGTTCCCTCCCCGTCAAGGCGGCTCGGGTACATTTCGGGGTTGCGCTCGGTATAAGAGGTGTTCCACCCGCCGTAGAGGGTGATGCTCTTGGTGATGGTGATCACGGCAGCGCCGGTGCCGGTGTAGGTGCCCTGGGCCAGATAGATGGCGTCGCCGTCGTTGGCCTGGGAGAGGGCGGTTTGGAGGTCGCAGGGGTTGGTCTGAGAACACTCGACGCCGGTTCCGCCCGGCTTGACGAAGAGGACGTTGGAGGCCGCGTGGGCGGTGGGGAGCGGGCCGGACAAGAGCAGGATCGCCCCGACCAAGAGCAGGCCGCCGATGCTCAGGCTGAGGACAACGGACGTAAATTTGTGGGACGTCATTTCTACTTCTCCTACACGTTAATGATAAGAAGGCTCAATCGTACCGGATCTCCACACCGAACGCCTCCGCCGCCTTCGAGGCCAGAGCCCTCAGCAAGTGGAGGTTGGCGTCGAAAACCCGGTGTCTTCCCCCCGCCAGTACGTAGAGTCTTCCCATCCCCTCCCCCCGGTCCTCCACCAGGAAGCCAGAGACGCGGTGCAGGGGATAGACCTTCCCCCGCCAGCAGCCGGGGGCGGCGAAGAACACCAACCGGTCTCTCTCTTCATCCTTCAACAGGAAGATCCGGAACGGATGCCACGAGGCGACGACGTAAGCGACCACGCCGAAGAAACCTTCGGTCAGCAGCCATACCAGGAGAACGTCCCGGGCCATCCCCCGCGATAGGAGGAGGCGGGCGAGCGGGACCTGGAGGACGAGCAGGATCAAACCGAGGCCGAGGCTCACGGCGGGCATGCCGCCGCTTACTTTCACGAACTGTTTGTTTTTCTTAACAGCGATCCGGAAATCCATCAGTTCCCGAGGATCTGTTTTTATGAAAGGGCGTTATGTACGCGCCCGCCCGGAGCGCTACGGAAAGCGCTTCATCACCAGCGGGAGGTAGACCCTGTGCTGGTGGATCTCGTCGGCGCCCAGGTCGGGGGGAGTTCCGGCGGGGATCGGCCGGGGGTCGCCGTCGATGTCGGTGGTCACCCCGGCGTCCACGCCCGCGCCCGCAGCCGCCGAGAAGTCGCCGATGTGGTAGTCTCCCCCGTCGGGGTCCACGAAGTCGGGGTCGCCCCGGATGTCCCTCGTCCGGACGATGGTCCCATCCCCACCCGTGTCGGCGATGTTGGCCCAGGCCCCGCTCCCCCAAAGGGTGGCCTCCAGCGTGGCGGTGCTGCCCGCCGCCACCGTGATGCCCACAGTGTGACTGACCAGGATGGTATTGGTTACCCAGAGGGTAGAATTGTTCTCTACCGCGATCCCCCCTCCCAAACCTCCGGTGTTGTGGGCGATAGTACCGTGTAGGAGACGGACGCTGGATCCATACAATGAGAGAGCCGTCCCCCAACCCGATGGGGAGGTGAGCCGGTTTTCCACCACCAGGTTGTTCGTCATTGTGACGTCGCTACTTTGGTTGACGTAAACGCCGCCGCCACCTTGAGCCGTGTTGCTGTAAACGTGGTTGCCAGCCAGCGAGACGTCACCGCTATGCGTGAGGTAGACCCCGCCGCCGGAATGGCCAGCCGCGTTGCCGTGGATGTAGTTGCCCGTCATAGTGACATCGTTGCTGGTCCAGAGGTAGACCCCCCCGCCGAAATAGCTGGCTGTGTTGCTGTAGACATGGTTGTCCTCAAGGATGACGTGACTCGCGTAGTTGAGGTAGACTCCGCCAGCGTTGTATAAAACTGCCGTGTTGCTGTAGATGGAGTTGCCTACCAGCCTGCCGCGGCTGTAGGAGACGTTGACCCCGCCCCCGTCCCAGCCAGCCGTGTTGCTGTAGATGTAGCTGTTGGTCAGGGTGAGGCTCCCGCTGTAGACGTGGATCCCCCCGCTATATCGCTCGGCCCTGTTGTTGTAGACCCAGCACCCGCTGATGGTGACCTGGGCTCCCGCACTAGCCTGGACGCCTGCGCCGCGGAAGGCAGCGCCGTTGGTGATCCGCAGTCCCTCCAGCGTGGTCGAGATGTCCTGGATGATGACAACGCCCCGTCCCTGCCCCTGGGCGTCGATGATCGTCGGCTGGGTCAACGGATGGGCCACGCTCCAATCCGTGGTCGTATATCCTCCCCGGATGGTGAGGTCCCTGTCGACGCGGACGACGGAGGTGATCCCGCCGATGACGTGGAGGTCGGTGTAGACCCCCTGGGCCACCCGGATCTCGTCGCCGGCGTTGGCCTGGCTCACCGCACGCTGGATGGTGGCACACGGAGCGCCGCTGTCAAGGCAGTCGTTCGAACTGTCCTCGCCAGTGGTTGCCACGTAGCGCGTGGCGGACGCGGCGATGGCAGGCGTGGAGAGAAGAAGAAATACCGCTCCGAGTACCAACAAGGCCAGCCCGCCCGCGGTCCCGAGTGCAAGCCTTCGCTTCCCGTCCATTTTAGTTCCCCCTTTAGTGCGCTTCCCGCGGGCCGGGAGCCTGCCGGGGAGGCAACACGTTAGAGATGAGTCCCTCCTCACATTTCCTGCAATGCGCGCCGCAGGACCTTGCCCACCAGTGTCTTGGGCAACTCCGTGCGGAACTCGACGAACTTGGGGATCTTATAGAGGGCCAACTGCTCCCGGCAGAAGGTGATGATCTCCTCCTCGGTGGCCGTTTCCCCTTCTTTGAGCACGACGTGGACCTTGACCCGTTCCCCCTTCCCCAACCCCCGCAACGCCGCTGCCAGCCGGCCCGCGACCTCGTCGAAGGCGCGGTAGGAGATCGCCGTGCCCTTGAAGACCATCGCCGGATGGTTGGGCCGTTCCCGGGCGGTCTCTCTCAGCAGGATGGGCAGGGTGGTCCGAAGGTAATCGAGGTGGGCGGGGGCGTGGGGCTCGTAGAATTGCAGCCAGGGGCTCTCCCGATCCATCAGTGTCCCTTCGGGCTCTCTGGCAGGCCAGAAACGCTTACAAGTACAGTTTAGCCATTTGGACCGGCCTGTCAAGCCGTCCTTCTGGGAGAAAAGGCAACGTCCGATGTTTGCGCCCCCCCTCCCTCCGAGGTATAATCCCTAACGGCTCAATGGCTACACGCTTGGAAGAGGGAGTAGAGGAGGTGACGCAATGGAGCCTTTGATTGGAACGCTCGGTTGTATCATCGGGCTGGGGGTCCTCTTTCTGATCGCCATCGCCAGCGCCTCGATCAAGGTGGTCCAGGAGTACGAGCGAGGCGTGATCTTCCGCCTGGGCCGGCTGGTCGGAGCCAAGGGACCAGGGTTGTTCTTCATTATCCCCTTCATCGACCGGATGGTCAAGGTGGACCTGCGGGTGGTGACGCTGGACATCCCCGCCCAGGAGTGCATCACCAACGACAACGTCACCGTCAAGGTCAACGCCGTCGCCTACTTCCGGGTCATCGACCCGGAGAGCGCCATCGTTCAGGTGGAGGACTACCGACGGGCCACCTGGCAGATCGCCCAGACCTCCCTGCGGAACGTCATCGGTCAGTCGGAGCTGGACGAACTGCTGGCTCATCGGGAGAAGATCAACAATCAGTTGCAACATATCATCGACGAGCAGACCGAGCCGTGGGGGATCAAGGTCAGCATCGTCGAGATCAAGGACGTCGAACTGCCGCAGACGATGCAGCGGGCGATGGCCCGACAGGCAGAGGCGGAGCGGGAGAAGCGGGCCAAGATCATCCATGCCGAGGGCGAGTACCAGGCGGCCCAGACGCTGGCCGAGGCGGCGAAGACGATCGGCGAGGTGCCAGCCGCTATCCAGTTGCGCTACCTCCAGACCCTGACCGAGATCGCCGTGGAGAAGAACTCGACCATCATCTTCCCCGTGCCGATCGAGTTCCTCCGTGGCCTGGCTGACTTTTTCGAGCGCACGGCCTCGGGGAAGACGGGCCGAGGGTAGGACAGGCAAAGGATGCGCCTGGAGAAACTGCGTCTGGAGGACGCTGCTCAGCGATTGACCGAGCCGTTCTCGATGATCGACCTGGCCACCGTCGGCGACCTGACGGTGAGCCTCTATCTCTGCCAAGGGATCCTGGCCTGGCATCGGCACCTGGACCAGGATGAGTTGTTCTGGGTCCATAAGGGCGTCATCCTCCTGGAAAGTGAGCAGGGAAAGGTGCGGTTGCGACCGGGGGAACTGGCGGTGGTCCGCAAGGGACTGGCCCACCGATCCAGTTCCCCCCTCCGCTCCACCGTCATCCTGGTCCGTTGTACCGCACTTCCCAACCGGAAGAACGGTCGGTTCCGGCTGTATGGGACGACCGAGCCCGGTCCACAGCGAGTCAGCCTACGCGACGCTGCCCAGCACCTGCCCGCCCCCTTCGAGCCACAGACCGTCGCCCGGGTGGAGGACGCTGTCGTCCAGGTGGCCCGGGGGGAGGGGCCTTGGCCGCTCCCGGAGGTGGCCGAGCACGATACTCTCCTGGTCACCCTCAGCGGCACCGTGATCGTTCAGACCGAGCGGGGGACCCTTGCCCTCCGCGCCGACGAACTGACGGTGGTGCCGCAAGGGACGTCGTACATGCTCACCACCACACAGGACGCCGTTCTGGTACGGTTGGCCCGGATCGACCCTCTGGGTTGACCTCTCATCGCCGATATCGGTGCGACGCGCCTCGAAGGTGCGTCGCACCTGCTTGCCCCACACGGGAGGGTTGCGCTACCCCTCCATTGATGTTAGACTAGACGGGGGCACGGATTCAGAGGACGGTCCCAACAGGAGATGGAGATGACCCAGGCCCTGTATCGCAAGTGGCGGCCCCGTACCTTTGAGGAGGTCGTCGGGCAGGAGCACGTGGTGCGCACCCTGCGCAACGCCCTCAACTCGGGGCGGGTCCACCACGCCTACCTCTTCGCTGGCCCGCGTGGCACCGGCAAGACGACCACCGCCCGCCTGCTGGCCAAGGCGGTCAACTGCCTGGCCTCCGATCCCGCCGAGCGGCCCTGCAACGAGTGCGCCATCTGTCAGGCGATTAACGAGGGGCGGCTGATGGACCTGATCGAGATCGACGCCGCCTCCAACACCGGTGTGGACGACGTGCGCGAACTGCGGGAGCGGGTCGGTTTCCGGCCCAACGTGGCCCGCTACAAGGTGTACGTCATCGACGAGGTCCATATGCTCTCCAACGCCGCTTTCAACGCCCTCCTCAAGACCCTGGAGGAGCCCCCGCCTCACGCCATCTTCGTCCTGGCGACCACCGAGCCGCACCGCATCCCGCCGACCATCCACTCCCGTTGCCAGCGGTTCGACTTCCGCCGCATCCCCCTGGATACGATCGTTGAGCGGCTGGAGCGGATCGTCCAGGGGGAGGGGATCATCGCCGAGCGGGAGGCCCTCGCCCTCATCGCCCGTCAGGCGACCGGCAGTATGCGGGACGCCGAGAGCCTTCTCGATCAGCTGGCCGCCTACACCGATGGGGGGATCACCGTCGACGTGGTGCGGGCGGCGCTGGGGACCGGGGCGGAGGAGGCGGTGATGGGGTTGGTGGACGCCCTCGCTGAAGGGGATACGGCCCGCGGGCTGGCCCTGATCAACCGGGTGGTGAATGAGGGAACCGACCCCCGCCAGTTTGCCCGACAGGTGGTGGAGCACCTGCGGGGGCTTCTGCTCACCCGCCTGGGTTCGGAGGAGACTCCGCTCCACATCCCCGAAGGGCTGCGGGAGACGTTCCAGGCTCAGGCGCGCCGCTTCGACCCGCGCCAACTGGCCCGGGCGGTCCGACTGTTCAACGAGGCCGCGGTGGAGGCCCGCGCCGCCTGGCAGCCCCAGTTGCCGCTGGAACTGGCCTTCGTGGAGGCATCGCTGCCGCCGGAGGCCGAGCCGGATCGGGGTGGCCCTACCCCCACCGCCGTTCCACCGACCCGGAAAGAGACCTCCCCTCCGACTACTCCCGCTCAACCCGCCGCCCCAGCTCGGCAGGCCTCGCAGTTGGGACCGACGACTCGACGTCCTACACCGGCCCCTTCGCGCCCCACGGGGGGGATTCCCACGCAGCAGCCTGCACCGGCCGCACCTCCTGCGGAGGGGATGCCCTCGCTGGAGGCGTTCCAGGAACGGTGGTCAGACCTCCTGCAGGTGATCCGCCCCCACAACCACTCCTTGGAGGCCCTCCTGCGGTCCGGGCGTCCCCTGCGGGTGGAGGGGGAAACGCTGGTGCTCGGCTTCCAGTACCCCTTCCACCAGGGTAAGGTGTCGGAGGAAAACAACCGCCGGGCGGTGGAGGATGCCCTGGAACGGCTGTTCGACCGCCCCATCCGGGTCCGGTGCGAACTCATCCCCAAGGGTGTGAAGTCCGATCCACCCCGTCCGGCCCCACCGCCTCCCCAGCCGCCGGTGAGGGATGAGCTGGTGGAGGCAGCCGTGCGGGAACTGGGGGCCCGCGTGGTCAGTAGGGTAGATAACCGCAGAGACGCGGAGGGTACGGAGGTCTCTCAGGTTTGAGAGAGAACCCCTGCGTTCGCCGCGCCCCTGCGGTGAAAACCGGTCTGGGAGAGGAAGATGGCAAAGAGAGGAAAGCGTCGAATGATAGGAGGCATCCCCGGTCAGGCGGGGATGCTCAAGCAGTTGCAGAGCCTTCAGGAGAACCTGCTGAAAGCACAGGAGGAGATCGCCGCGATGACCGTCACCGCTACCGCCGGCGGGGGGGCGGTCACCGCCGTCGTCTCCGGCGACCGCCGGGTACAGTCCATCACCATCCAGCCTGAGGTGGTCGATCCGGAGGACGTCGAGATGTTGCAGGACCTCATCGTCGCTGCCGTGAATCAGGGGCTGGAGCAGGTCGAGCAGGCGGCGGCGGAGAAGATGAATGAGGTGACGGGGGGGCTCGGCGGGTTGATGGGAGGGTTGTTGGGGTAGGGAGCGGGGAGGCGGGGAAGCAAGGAGCAGGGAGCGAAGGAGCGAGATGGGCGCGATGCCGCCGTCGGTGGAGCGGTTGATAGAGACGTTGTCGGAACTGCCGGGGATCGGCCCGAAGACGGCCTCCCGGCTGACCTTCTTCCTCCTGCGGGCCGAGTCCGACCTGCCCGTGCGCCTCGCCGAGGCCCTACGCGATCTGAAGGAGAAGACCCGTTTCTGCTCCATCTGTTTCAACATCACTGAGGAGGATCCCTGTCCTATCTGCAGCGATCCCGGGCGGGACCGTTCGACCATCTGTGTGGTGGAGGAGCCGCTGGACGTGCTTGCCATCGAGCGGACGGAGCAGTACCACGGCCTCTACCATGTCCTCCACGGGGCGCTGGCTCCTATTGAGGGGGTCTTCGCCGAGGACCTGCGCATCGCGGAGTTGCTCCAGCGGGTGCGGACCGGCGAGGTAAGGGAGGTCATCCTGGCGACCAACCCCACCAGCGAGGGGGACTACACCGCCGCCTATCTGGTCTCCAAGTTGCGCCCTCTGGGGGTGCGGATCACCCGGTTGGGGCGAGGGCTCCCCGTCGGCGGGGACCTGGAGTATGCTGATCAGATCACCCTCGCTAACGCGCTGGAGGGGCGGCGTGAAATATAACAGGGCATAGGATGTAAGATGCAGGATGCAAGGAATGAGTTGGAAGCGTTGATCTGCGAACACGTCGCGGTGGCCGAGCCGCTGTTCAAGGCCAACGCGCTGGCCCAATGGGAGGCCCACACGACCGGCAAGCCGGAGGCCCAGGAGGAGGCGGCCCGGCTCAGCGCTGAGGTGATGCGGCTCTATGCGCAGCCGGAGCCGTTCCGACGGTTGGCCGAGTTCCGCCGCACGCCCCCGGACGACCCTCTCCTGGCTCGCCAACTGGAGCGGCTCTACCTGCGCTATCTGGTCGGTCAACGGGACCCCCAGGTCATCGACCGGCTGACCCAGATCGAGAAAGAGGTCCGGGCGGAGATGGTCAACTACCGCCCGCAGGTCCAGGGGAAACCCGTCTCCGACAACGACATCCTCGCCATCCTGCGGGAGGAGGTCGATTCGGGACTCCGGCAGGAGGCGTGGGAGGCCAGCAAGGAGATCGGCGGCCGCATCGCCGACCGGGTTCGGGAACTGGCCCGCCTCCGCAACGAGGGTGCCCGCCGGTTGGGCTTCCCCGACTACTATCACCTCTCCCTCGCCGGTCAGGAACTGGATCCTGATGAGCTGTTCGATCTGCTGGACCGGCTGGCGGAGCGGACGGAAGAACCTTTCCGCAGGGCGAAGGGATGGCTGGATCGGCGGCTGGCGGACCGCTTCGGGGTTGCCCCCGAGCAACTCCGGCCCTGGCATTACAGCGACCCCTTCTTCCAGCAGGCCCCCGCGGATTCTGACCTGGACCTGAGCCCCTTTTTGGAGGGGAAGGACCTGGAGGAACTGGCCCGGCGGACCTGCGAGGACATCGGAATGGAGGTCGATGACATTCTGGCTCGATCCGACCTCTATGAGCGGGAGGGGAAGAACCAGCACGCCTTCTGTATGGACGTGGATCGGAAGGGGGATATCCGGATCCTTGCCAACCTCCGGCCCATCGAGCGGTGGATGGTGACGCTGTTGCATGAACTGGGGCACGCCGTCTACGATAAGTACATCGACCGCCACCTTCCCTGGCTGCTGCGTCGACCGGCCCACACCTTCACCACCGAGGCGGTGGCGATCCTGATGGGTCGCCAGGTTCGCAAGGCCCATTGGCTGCGCGAGGTGCTGGGCCTCTCGGACGAAGAGGTCGACCGCCTGGCAGGCGGGCTGGCCCAGCAGGAGCGGCTCAACTCCCTGGTCTTTGTTCGCTGGGCGCTGGTGATGGTCCACTTTGAGCGGGCTTTCTACGCCGATCCGGATCAGGACCTGGATGCCCTCTGGTGGGATCTCAAGGAGCGGTTCCAGTTGCTCACCCGGCCGAAAGGGCGACGCGCGCCGGACTGGGCGGCCAAGTACCACGTCGCCCTCGCTCCTGTCTATTACCACAACTATATCCTCGGCGAACTCCTGGCCTCCCAGCTGGAAAGCCTTATCGACGAACGGTTTGGCGGGCTGGTGGGCTCACCAGAGGCCGGTGCCTTCCTGATCGAGCGCGTCCTGTCCCCCGGCGCACGGCTGGACTGGCGGGCCCTGGTCGAGTACGCGACCGGACGTCCCCTGACCCCCGAACCCTTCGCGGCGTGGGTCTCCGCCTGGTCCCCCTCGACCCCATGAGGAGGAAGGAGATGTTCGACTCCCAATCCTCCCCGAGAGGCCTGCTGAGCACCCTTCTGGTTATGTTGGGACTGCTCCTCCTTCTGGCAGGCGGGGCGATGATGAACCCGGGCCTCGTCCCCTATGTGTCCATCGCCGCACACCCCACCGCCCAGCCGGAGGCCACCGCGCTTTTTCAGCCCGCGTCGCTTCCGTCGTCCGATCCGCCGGATCCGCCCGCCCCACCGGCGTTCCTCCCTTCCTTCGAGCCGGATGAGGACCTTGCCCCTGTGGCCCCTCCCCCCCCAACGCCCACTCCTGTGCCGGAGGGGTATCCTCCTACCCGCATTGTGATCCCTGCCATCGGGTTGGACGCGCCGGTGGTCACCACGACGTGGGAGGTGGTGGACGTGGGAGGGGTTCAGCAAGCCGTGTGGCAGGTCCCGCCGATGCGAGCCGCAGGCTGGCACCAGGGTTCCGCCCCCCTGGGCGTCCCGGGTAACACGGTCCTCAACGGCCACAACACCACCCACGGGGAGGTCTTTCGCGATCTCTATCGGGTCCAGCCGGGAGACCGGATCTTCCTTTATTCAAACAGCCGCGTCTTCGTGTACGAGGTGGATGAGGTGCTGATCCTGCCCGAGGCGGGGCAGCCGCTGGAGGTACGCCTGGCCAACGCCCGGTACATTCAGCCTACCCAGGACGAACGGGTGACGCTGGTCACCTGCCATCCTTATGGCAGTCTCCGGTATCGGCTCATCGTCATCGCCAAGCCGATAGAGGTCGTCCCATCGGAGGCCAAGTGACGGCGAGCAGGAGGAGGTTCAAGATGCCTGTGCCGATCTTCTCGCTGGTCCACCGGCTCCGGCGACACCACGCGCTGGAGCATGCGACGATCCACGTCCTCAGCCAACGGTATCCCAACCTGAGGGTGGTGGGGCGGTCCACCCTGGATGGGTTCGTCCTCTACGGCAACCTGCCGACGGAGGGAGTGCTGCTGGCGGCGCAGCACGCGCTGAAGCGGCTGCGGGCGGGCCAGCGCAACCTGGCGCTCCATCCGGCTTGTGGGACCAACTTCGTGGCCGCCGGTGCGATGGCGGGGTTGGGAGCCTTCGCCGTGTTGACCCCCCGTCGCCAGGGGTGGAAGGAGTGGCTGAGTCGACTCCCCATGGTTATCCTGGTCGCCACGGTGGGGACGCTGCTGGGCCAGCGGATGGGGCTCCTCCTCCAGGTTCTGGTCACCACCGATCCCGACGTGGGCTCGCTGCGCATTGCCGGAGTCGTCCGCGAGGAGCGAGGTGCGCTGGTCGTCCATCGCGTCCGGGTGAGGGAGGAATGAGCAAGCCGGCCCCCACCTTCTACGTGTTTCACGGGGACGATGAGTTGACCTGCGCCGAGACGGTGGCCGAACTCCGCCAACGGCTCGACGATAGTGGGGTGGCCGACCTGAACACGACGGTCTTCGATGGTCAGAAAGTGACCCTGACCGAACTCCGGAACGCTTGTGAGGCGATCCCGTTTCTCGCCGAGCGCCGTTTGGTCATCGTCGAAGGATTGCTAAGCCGCCTCCAGCGGAAGGGGGATCGGTTCCTTGAGGGCCTCCTAGAACTTGCCCCTCGGCTCCCGGAGACGACCCGGTTGATCTTTGTCGAAAACTGCGCACTTCCTGACGACCACCCGATGCTCCAACTGGCCCAGCGCCATCCCCGTGGCTATGTCCGCCGGTTCGACCCTCCTACGGACAGGGATCTGCCCCGGTGGATCGCTCAGCGGGCGCGGCGTCACGGCGGTCGTATCGCCCCCCAGGCTGCCGCTCGGCTCGCCGAAGCGATCGGCTCCGACCTGCGGTTGTTGGACCAGGAGATCCTCAAACTGGTCACTTACGTTGGCTCCGAGCGGGAGATCACGGTGGAGGACATCGCCCGCCTCGTCCCTTACGTCCAGCAGGCCGTGGTGTTCGACCTGGTGGACGCGCTGGGGCGGCGGGATGGGCGGACCGCGGCCTCAACGTTGCAGCGGCTCCTCGACAGAGGAGAGCACCCAATGGGGATCCTGGCGATGGTTGTCCGTCAGTTTCGACTCCTCATCCAGGTCGCGGAGTTGCGCCGGGCGGGGGAAAGCGCCACGACGATCGCCCGCATCCTGAAACTCCATCCCTATCCGGCGCGCAAACTCTTCGTCCAATCGACCAACTTCACTCTGGCTCAACTGGAGCAGATCTACCGCCACCTGCTGACGACGGACGCGGAGATCAAGCAGGGGAACCTGTCGCCGGAGATCGCGCTCGACCTCCTTGTGGCCGGGCTGACCGGCCGTTCCGCCCCTTGACTTCCTTCACCCCCACCCAGAAGTGGTGCCGCAGGACCGAGGGGAGCGGCAGGACCATCACCCCGTCCACGCGGCGGACCTTCCCGTCCAGCAAGGAGGGATGGACGTAGCAGACGTTGGGGGGCCGTCCAAACTTCTGCCGGTATCGCCGCACCGCCCTCCCGACCTTTTGGGCCAGGCTCCGCTTCGGATCATCGTCGAACCAGAGAAGCCCTTCTCTCATCTCGGCCATCGGTACGCCTCCCTCACTTTTGAAAGGGGACTCCCTCAGGTTCCCGCAACCTGCGGGAGGCCGGCAAGCCGTCGGGGTCCCGTCTCCCTGCGCTTGTGGTTCACCCCCGGGATCACCAGTGCCCCCGGGACGCCGGTTCCTCTTCCTCGCCGACGATGGTGAACTCTCGCGGGGTGGGGGGCGTCGGCTGTACGTAAGGGGGCATATACCCTCCCTGCGGCAGCGCTGGCTGACCCGCGTGCGGCGGGGACTGGATGACGACCACCGGCGGATAGGTGGATTGCTGTGGCTGGACGGGACGCGCCTCGTGACGGCGGCGGGTAACCCAGGCGATGAGCAGGCTGGTGGGGATGCTGGCCCCCACGCCACACACAGCCCCGGCCAGTACGGCGACGGCCTGGTCGCTGAGGCGCTGGCCGATGATCACCGCGAGTGTGACGACGAAAGCGATGACGACGGCCCCGAGGAAAAGCCGGGTACGCCCTCCCTGCCGTGAGCCGCCTGCTCCAGCCCCGTGGGGTGGCTCATAAAATCCGTAATCCGGACCGCCGTGCATCATCTTTCCCTCCTTTGCCTCCCACCGTACTTCACCACGGCCTCAGGCGGGCACCGGTTCTCCGGCTTGAGGGAGAAGATAGGCCCTGGCGAGCGCAGAGGTCGGCATAGCCTGCTGGCGGATCCCCTCCACCAGTTCCCTCACCTCTTCCGGAGAGACGTAAGCGGCCTGGAAGCGGAAGAGCCGTCCCTCGGCTACGGCGATGAAGTCGCCGCGCCCGGTCAGCCGCTCTGCCCCCGTGCCCGACCAGCCGGTGGCTACCCGCGCGTCCTGCGCCGTCGCTACCTTCCCCACCAGCCGCACCGGGAAGTTCGCCGTTACTAAACTTCCCAACACCGCCGACGTCGGCTTCTGCGTCGCCGCCACCACGTGGATGCCCGCCTCCCGCCCGCGCTGCACCAGCCGCGTCAGGTAGCGCTCCGCCTCCCTGCCGCCCACCATCATCAGATCGGCCAACTCGTCGATGAAGACCACCACCGGGGGGCGGCTGTCCCCTGTCCGATCCCGCCGCTCCATAAGCCGCACTAGATCCTCCAGCGCCACGACCGCCTCCTCCGCCCCCCGCACCACCGGCCGAACCAGGTGGGGGAGCCTTTCGAAGCAGCCGAACGCTCGCCCTCCCTTAGGGTCGATCAGGACCAGGGCCAGATGGCCCCGGCGGGGATGGCGCAGGGCCAGGCTGATGACCATCGTTCGCAGTAGGGCCGTCTTGCCGCTGCCCGTCGTCCCCGCTACCAGGATGTGCGCCACGTCGGGGGAGGGGAGGCGGATGAGGAGGGGGATCCCTTCGTCGTCGATCCCCAGCACGGCCGTCACCGGCGGCACATCGGCGACGGTGCGCAGCAGCGGTAGGAGACGGACCGGCTTGGGATCGTCACGAGGGATTTCGACCATCACGGCCGCTCCCTGGCGGGCGACCCGGCAGGTGGGCGCGTTCAGCGCTGCCGCCAGCTCCTCCGCCAGGTTCTTGATGCGGGAGATGCGGGCTCCCATCGCCGGCATTACCTGGAACCGGATCCAGCGCGGAGTCACCCGCCCGCCGGTCACCCGTCCCGGCACCCGGTGTTGTGCCAGCACGGCCTCGATCCGATTCGCCTGATACTCCAACATCTCACGCATAGGCCCCTCCCATAAACGCGACTGGCCGGATAGAACAGGTGTTCTATCCGGCCTAAGGATACCGCGTATGGAGGCGGGTGTCAAGCCATATGTCCCAATCTTTTCCCTGAATTTATCCCAAATTTCCCAGATACAGCCACCCGATTCCGGCTGCGACCAGCGCGCCCGCGACCGATGAGAGGAAGTTCACCAGGTCGTTTCCCAACCAGGTGTATCCCCGCACCGGTTGAGCGGCCGTTCCGCAGCGGTGGAGGGGCCGTTCCGTCTCCTTTTCGCAGCGGGGGCACCAGTAGATGCCCTGCCACGTCGCTCCCAGCAGGCTGTCGAACAGGCTGCCGACCGTCCCGCCCACGGTGCCACCGACAAAGGCAGCGGTCGCCACCGAAGCCGAGTGGGCCCCGAACCAGGCCCCGACCGCCGCGAGCAGCCCGATGAACGCCGCTCCGGCCAGGCTGACCAGCATTCCCAGCCCGGTCACGCCCCCGGAGGTGCCGACCTCCACCCGGCGGCCGGTGGTGATCAATCGGGGGGACTTGCGGCTGAGGACGCCGATCTCCGTCGCCCAGGTGTCGGCGTTGACCGCAGCCATCGCCCCAGCGCAGGCTCCGTACAATAGCGGGCGGGACCAGAAGAGGGAGGCCACTGCCAGCCCCATTCCCACCCCGGCGTTCGCCAGCGCTTGCCCCAGGTCCCGCCGGTGGCCCTTGGCGAACTTCTCCGCCAGTCCCGCTTTCTCCTCGGCCCGGTAGAGGGAGAGGAGGCTGGACGAGATGAAGAAGCCGATGAGAAGGAGGCCCCATTCCCATCCGCCGAGGCCGAACATCACGGTGCCGCTGAGCAGCGCGCCCACCACTCCGCTGGGGGAGAGTGCTTCCCGTCGATACGCTACGGCGGCGATCACCGCCGAGAGCACCAGACCGCTGACCAGGTTGGGCCAACTCGGCAGGTTTTCCATCGCACAACGTCAGCCGGTCTCACGCGGCGCGCAGGATGCCGATCACCGCCGCCCACAGGAGCAGTTGGACCAACCCCGCGCTTCCCCATAGGAGGTAGGAGGCAACCCGCTCCCGGCGGTACAGGAGGCCGCCGAGCCCCCCGTTGACCAGGAGGACCACCAGCCCGATGGCAGGGATGAAGAAGATCTGTTGCCGCGGCCCCAGCCGGTCCGGCGCGCCGGTGGCGTCGAAGTGGAGGGGGAGAAGCCGGGGCAGGGAGGGAAACCGCGCGGAGAGGAAGCCGAAGAGGGCCAGGACGCCCAGTGTGGCCCCGGCAAGGAGCACCAGCCCCAGGCGATCCCGCCAGAAGTCCCATTTCAGGAAGGCGGGTCCTTCGGAGATCGGTTCCACCCGCTGGGTCGGCCCCATCTGCAGGCGGGTCTGGAGGGTGCGCAGGAACCCCTCCACATCATCCGGTGAGATGCCGTAAGCGACTCCTTGGGCGATGATGAACACCTGCTCACGCGGAGGGACGGTGGCGTAGAGGATCGCCGGCCCGACTCCTTCGATCTCGCCGTAACCGACCCAGTAGCCAGGCCAGCGGACACCCCGGAACCGCACCCGGCCCTCCAGTTCGCTTCCCAGGAGGACCCGTTCGATGAGGGGGGTGGGCACCACATGCCGGTTCCCTCCCCACACGATGGTCAACGCGTTCCGGTCCAGCGCGTAGACGGAGTGGAGCAGTCCGTTCAGCCAATAGGCCATCAAGGCGACGAGGCCCAGGCTGATCAAAACCCAGAGGCCGACCAGGAAGGTCCAGAGGGAGACGGGACGGCTCGCGGCCCAGGCGATCAACCCGCCATCCACCAGCAGGATGGCGGCGATGATGCCCAGGCCAACCCGAAGCCCCCGTTGTGGATCAGTCTCCCATTCCGTCATGCTCGCCTCTCTCCCAAAGCGGGCCGAATTATACCCTGCCCGGGGGGAGGGGTCAAATGCTCACCGGCTCAGACGTAGAGGTCGTTGAAGTACTCCACGAGGAGCAGGTTGACCACCTCGGGAGGAAGGGCATCGATGACCTCGTGGATGAGGGCCATATCCTCCGGCAGGCTCGACCCACGGAGGCCGGCCATCTCCGCTACCCGGGCGAACGTCTCCGGTGTCGTCTCCTCGGTCAGGAGGGACGCCACCGCGCGGATGAACTCCGCGTCCAGCGGGGGGAGGTCCTTGACGACCTCCACTGCCTCCCGCAGGTCCTCCAGCAAAGCGTCCACCGCCGGGACGGTCCCGTAATTGACGGAGATGTGCAGGTTCCGGGGGGAGAGGGGGGTGGAAAACTGGGGTTGCAGGTACCAGCCGCGCCGTCTCATCTCGTCGGCGAGTTGGAAGACGTTGACCGTGTCCGACGCGAACGAGAAGAGGCACATATCCGGCTCGCCGAGCACGTACAGGCCGTCGATCCCGTTGATCCCCTCGATCAGCCGTTGGGTCGCCTCCTGCACCGCCCGCACGATCCGTTCGTATCCCTCCTCACCCAGATAGTTGAGGATCGCCCAGGCGGCCGCCAGGGGCGCGCCCGACCGGCTGCTCAGGACGGTCGGGTTGACCAGCGCGTAAGCGGTCGTCTCGGCACAGGCGTAGATCTGGTAGCGGCGCAGGCTTCGATCCCGATACAGGACCGCCGAACATCCCTTGGCGGCGTAGCCGTACTTGTGCATATCGACCGAGATGGAGGTCACGCCGGGCACGGTGAAATCGAAGTCGGGCACCGGGTAGCCCATCTTCCGCATAAACGAGAGGTGGATGCCTCCGACACAGGCGTCCACATGGAAAAGCAGCCCCTTCTCCTGGGCCAGCGCGCCGATCTCCTGGATGGGGTCGATCACCCCCTGCGAGTAGCACGGGGCGGACGCCACCAGAAGGATGGTGTTCTCCGTGATCGCCTCCCGCATCCCGTCCACATCCGCCCGGAAGGTCTGGGGGTCGAACGGCGCGACCACCGGCTTGACCCCGAAGTAGTGGGCTGCTTTGTGGAAGGCTCCGTGGGCCGTCATCGGCAGGACCATCTCCGGCGTGGTGACCTCCGGCCGCTCGGCGCGGGCCCAGTCCCGGGCGGCCTTCACCGCCAGGAGGATGCTCTCGGTCCCCCCCGTGGTGACGTTCCCCACCACCCGCTCATCGCCGCGGAGCAGGTCGGCCAGCATCCGGACCACCTCCGTCTCCAGCCGCAGCAGGCTTGGAAAGACGGTCGGATCGAGGGCGTTCTCGCTCAGATACATAAGGTAGGCCTGGTCCACCACCTCCCGCACCTCGTCGCCGGGGTTGTAGACGTAGGCCCACACCCGTCCCGACCGCCAGTCCAGATCGTGCGCTCTCATCTTTTGCAACGCGGCGAGGATTTCCTCCTTCGACCGTCCTTCTCTCGGGATCCGCATCCTCTCCTCCTTCCCCCTGTCTTAATCACCGGTTGGTCCTCACTACAGAGACGCGGGGGCGCAGAGTTTTTCTGGACGTCCCTCTGCGCCCCTCCGCGCTTCCGCGGCGTTCTATTCGCTGCCGCCTTCCACCAGCACCGCCTGAGCACCGGTCTTGCGTCCCAGTGGGTACTTGTACATGCAGTAGACGATGATGAGGCTGGCGATGATGGGGGTGATGCCGATGAGGAACCGGATCCCCCAGATAGCGCTCAATGGCTGGACGTCGCTCCCGGCGATGTAGCCGGTGGCCGACATCACGGAGGCGAAGAGGACCCCCTGGGCGGAATAGGCCAGTTTGACGATGCCCCACGCCATTCCGAAGAAGATCCCTTCCCGCCGGACGCCGTGCCGTGCCGCATCGTCGTCGATGATCTCGGACATCACCGGGAACGGCATGATCATCGACCCGGCGAGGCCCGGCGCGACGAAGATCGTCCCCAGGAGGGCGGTGTAAAAGTCTTTGGCAAAGGCCAGGATGAGAAAGGCAGGGATGAAGATGAGGCTGGCCACAATCCAGGTCTTCCGATACCCCAGTCGAGGCACGATGGGACGCCAGAGCAGCACGCAGGGGGCCGTGAGGAGGATCGGCACGCCCAGCAGGATCGCCTCCACATCCCCCGGCCCCATCGTCATACCGAACACCTGGGTCTCCCCCAGAATGCCCAGGGCGTACTTGCGCCAGAAGGGGAGAGTAGCCCCGAGGACCAGCCAGATGTACTCCTTGGCCAGGTCGGCGCCCAGGAACCAGCGGAAAGGCACGCTGGAGAAGACGATCTTCAGCGCGTCGATCAACCCGACCTCGTCCTCCTCTTCACTCAGGGGGGCTTCGCGGACCCCGATCATCGAGATCATATAACCGATGGCCACCAGCGTGCCCATGATGGCCCCCATCCAGACGTAACCCACCGTGTCGGCGAGGATGGGAGCGAGGATGTAGGCGAGGAGGAGCGCGACGACGGCCATCACCTCCCGGGTCGCCGAGAGGTCGACCCGGTCCCGTAGCGTGGGCGCGACCTCGGGGAAGAGGGCGTTGTAGGCGATCATGGTCAGGCTGTAGAGCGTGTCGAAGATGAAGAGTATGGCGAAGAAATAGGCCGCCAGGACCCACGGGCTGTGTCCGGGCGGGGTCCACAGGAGGAAGAAGGAGAGGCCGAGGGGGATGGCGCCGAAGAGCACGTAGGGGACCCGCCGCCCCATCCGCGTCCGGGTTCGATCCGACACCTGGCCCATCAGTGGGTCGTTGACGGCGTTCCAGACGCCGTAGATGGTCCAGATGATCCCCGCGACCGCCGCGTTCAAACCCAGGATATCGACGTAGTAGAACTGGATCCGGTTGCCGAAGACCTGGTAGGCGATGGTGTTGGCGAAGTTACCCATCGAGTAACTGATGTGGAAGAGCGTACGCCTGAGCCCTTTCATCTCTCTTTCTCTCCTTGGCTGGATTACAGGGAACCTTGAAGGGAGTACCTCGCTCTTCGCCAGGTCAATCTCATCGGGGCACTCGGAGGTGGGGGAGGAAGGGTAAATCTTGTTGTTCTCGTGCGGTGAGGGTCTGGAACGGTGCGATGTAGGTTGCCCGTACCCGATGGATGAGAATGGACCCTGGACGGAGGGGAGTATACTCGAGTCCAGGCGGCTGGCAAGTCGCAGGGACGGCGTGGATGCGAGGAGGTGCGGGGCTGTCGATCAGGGCCCGTCGGGGCCGTGGGTCTCGCTGGGGAGGAGGACCAATCCGCTCGGGTCGAGGTGGCAGCGAACCGCCTCTCCCGTCCGAGGGACCGAGGGGCCGGAGGGCCACTCCAGGTTCAGCCTCGTCCCCTGCTCGCACTCCATCACGATCCGGTAGTGGCCTCCGCGGAAGGTCCGTTCCCGTACTACCCCGTCGACCGGGTTGACCTCCCCCTCTCCCGGCCGTGCCGCCTCCGGGCGGATCAGAAGCGTGGCTGGGGCTCCAACCTCCCAGCGACGGTCGTCCTCGACCCGCAGCCGTCCCAGGGGGGTCTCTACCCAACCCGGCTCCAGGGCGACGGCCGGGAGGAGGTTGGTCAGGCCGAGGAAACGGGCGACCCAGGGGGAGGCGGGATGTCGGTAGACCGTTTCTGGCGTTCCCTGCTGGACTACCCGTCCGTCCCGCATCACCACGATGCGGTCGGCTAGCGCGAACGCCTCCTCCTGGTCGTGGGTCACCGTGATCGCAGCGACGCCTGCCCGCTTGAGGATCTCCGGCAGTTCCTCCAGCAACCGCTCCCGCAGAGCCCGATCCAACGCCCCCAACGGTTCGTCCAGCATCAGCAGGCGGGGGCGAGGGGCGAGGCTGCGGGCCAGTGCAACCCGCTGCCGCTCCCCTCCGGAAAGCCGGTTCACGTCCCGCGTCTCGAAGCCGGTCAATCCAACCCAGCCCAGGACCTCCGCGACCCGGTCCTGGATCGCCTTTCGGTCCCATCCGGCCATCCGCAGGCCGAAGGCGACGTTGTCGAAGACGTTCCTGTGGGGGAAGAGGGCGTACTCCTGGAACATCAGGCCGATCCCTCGGCGGTGAGGGGGGACGTGCGTCACGTCTCGACCGTCCAGCAGCACCTGCCCGCCTTCCGGCTCCTCCAGGCCGGCGATCAGCCGCAGGAGGGTCGTCTTGCCGCAGCCGGATGGGCCCAGCAGGCAGACGATCTCCTCTTCCTCTACGACGAAGTGCACGTCCGCCAGGCTCCATCCGTCGGGGTAGGATTTGTGTAATCCACGGACTTCCAGCAGAGCCATCGGGCTTCAATATACCCTAATGGTGCGGAGAGCACAACCGAGGGGCGTCGTGTCTGTGGCAAGCTGGTAGGTGGGGAGACCGCGGGCAGGTGAGACGACGAATCCTGAACGTAACGAATCGGAGGCTCATCCCTGATTCGCTAATTCGTTCAGGATTCGCTGTTCCATCCCTCCTGCCAAACTATTACAGGCGCGAGGGGCTTCGGTCCTTTTGACACTTCTCCCCGATGAGTGCTATAATCCAGATGCAGCGCGAACGGTCCATCGGCCAAGGAGGAGGGAGATGGAACCTTTCCAACCGCGGGTTCTCTCGCCGGAGGAGATCCGCGTGATGCTCACCGGGGTCTCCGAGGAGGAGGTCGAGCGCGCCCGTGCCAACTCCCTCACACCTCTCAGCCGCGAAGTCCTCTTCGAGGGTCTCCCTGCCAGCGCCATCGTTCGCGACATTGAGGGTAACGAGTACATCGACTGCACCGCCCAGGCGTGGACCCTGAACGTCGGCTACTGCCATCCGGATGTGCTGGCTGCCGTCGTCGAGCAGATGCGCTACCTCACCCACGTCCGTTTCGGCTGGGCCACCATCCCGCGGATCAAACTGATCAACCGGTTGCCTCAACTCTTCCCTGGCAACCTGACCCGGGTGGTCCTCACCAATCAGGGTGGCGGCACCGCCATCGAGGCAGCGATGAAGCTGGCGATGGTCAACCGGCCCGGCGCGACCGTCTTCCTCACCGCCTACCGGGGCTACCACGGTGCCACGCTGGCCACCATCGCCGCCAGCCACTACATGCCGGTCCTGACCCGCTTCTCCGGCTTCGGGCTCGACCACTTCATCAAGTTCCCCTACCCCTACTGCTACCGCTGTCCCATCCAGCGCAGCCCCCGCACCTGCGGCTTGGCCTGTCTCGACTTGGTCGAGCAGGCGATCCGGTACGCCGCCGGGGCTCCCATCGCCGGTCTGATCATCGAGCCGATGCAGGGGGCGGGCGGGCAGATCCCCACGCCCCCGGGGTATCTTGCCGGTCTGAAAGAGATCTGTCACAAACACGGCATTCTTCTGATCTTCGACGAGTGTCAGACCGCCTTCGGTCGCATCGGGGCGATGAGTGCGGCTGAGTACTACGGTGTGGTGCCGGATATACTGGTCCTCTCCAAGGGGCTGGGCGGCGGCTTCCCCATCGGCGCGGTGCTGGCGCGGGAGGACCTGAAGGGATTCGCCTACGTGGAGGAGCACACCACCTTCGGTGCTAACCCCATCGCGTTTGCCGCGGCCTTGGCGGCCATCGAGGTGATGGTACGGCTCGATCTGCCCGGCCGGGCGCAGCGGCTGGGGGAGCGGGCCACCGCCCGCTTGCGTCAGATGCAGGAGGAGTATCCGCTCATCGGCGACGTGCGTGGCCCGGGGCTCTTCATCGGCGTGGAATTGGTGGAGGATCGGGGGACGAAGCGACCGGCCACCGAGCGGGCCGCCGCGCTGGTCGAACTGGCCCGTCGGCAGGGGGTCATTTTCGACCTCGACCTGCCTGACATAGTGAACGGCCTGCCCGACCGGCGGAACGTGGTCAAGATCAAGCCGCCGCTGACCATCACGGAGGAGCAGCTGGATCGAGCGCTCGACGTCTTTGAGGCCACGTTGGCTCAGGTCTCCCAGTTCCCACCTCAGATGCTGGAGGAGATCCGGAGCGAGATGATGAGGAGAGCGGTTCCCGAGCGATAACCCGCGCTCGGCCTGCCGGGAGAGTGTTCACGGAGAGAGATCCAGATGAGACGCAGAGTGCGCTATCTCCTCACCATCGTTGGGGGACTGGTCCCGCTGACCGTCCTGGTCTGGCTGACCGTCGTGAGGCCGCCAGCCCCGGCGCTTCTGGTGCCGTGGGTGCTCTTCTGCGCGTTGACCGTCTTCACGGCCACCTTCGGCGTTCCGCTGGGCGGCGGCCTGGTCTCGCTGCTGCCGACGACGGCGGTCGCGGCCTATCTGGCGATGGGGCTGGTGCCGGCTGGATGGGCGGCGTTCGTCGGCGCGCTGCTTCACGGGCTGGTCCGCCTCCGCTGGGGCGAACAGTTGGAGGGGCGGCAACTGACGGATCGGGTGGAGGTGCTGGCGCTGACGGCGGCGAACGGCACGATGCACGTTGGCAGCGTCTTGGCTGGAGGCGCGGTGTTCGAAGCGTTGGGTGGCACTGTGCCGTTGGTCCAGGTGGACAAAGCCAACCTCCTGCCGCTCCTGCTCCTCGGCATCACCTATCTGCTCGTCAACTATCTTCTCGCAGGCGCGTACCTCGCCGGGCGGGGGCGGTCGTACCTGCGTCATTACGTGCGCTCGCTGCCCAACCTGCTTTTGTACGAGGGGGGAACACTCCCCTTTGCGCCGTTGATGGCGCTGGTCCTCACCCGGCTAGGACTGGCGCAGTTCGTGCTCTTCGCTCTCCTCTTCGTCCTGGGCTCGCTGGTGATGCGAGGGCTCGCCCTCACCAGCCGGCGGCTTGAGCGAAGAGTGCAGGAGTTGGACAGCCTCCAGGCGGTGGGGCAGGCGCTGAGCGCCAGTCTGGATACCGACGCTGTCCTGTGGGCCATCTATGAGCAGGTCGCCCAGTTGATGCCGGCCCGCAATTTCTACGTCGCCCTGTATGATCCGGAGACGGATGAGGTGTCGTTCCCCCTGGTCATCGAAAACGGGGAGCGGGTCCGGTGGCGATCCCGCCGCGCGGGGAACGGCCTCACCGAGTACGTGTTGCGCACCCGCACTCCCCTGCTCATCCCGCGCGATGTCGAGGCCACGGTGAAGAGGCTCGGTCTGGATCACATCGGCCGGCCCGCTGCCTGCTGGCTGGGCGTCCCGATGCTGGCGGGGGACGAAGCGCTCGGCGTCATCGCGCTCCAATCCCATACCACCCCCGGGGTTTACGACACCTCCCACCGTGAGATCCTGACCACCATCGCGGCCCAGGCGGCCGTCGCGCTCCAGAACGCGCGGTTGTACGCCCGCACCGACGAGGCACTGGCCCGCCGGGTCCAGGAGTTGAACTCGATCCTGCGGACCACCCGCGAGGGAATAATGCTCTTGGATCGAGAGCAGCGGGTGGTGGCGGCCAACCGGGCGTTAGCCGACCTTCTGGGGATGCCCCTGTCGGAGTTGACGGATCGGCGCCTGATCGCTCGCCGTCCCGACGGAGAGGTCCCCATCATCCGGCGGATCGGCTACACGCCGGAGGCCTGGGAGGCCGACTGCGAGGCGCTGGTGCAGGAGCAGCAGGATCACAAGCGGGCCATCGTCACGTTGGGTCCCCGTGGTCGCCAGGTGGAGCGCACGCTGACACCGGTGCGCGATCAGGATGGTACGATCACTGGCTGGTTGCTGGTGTTCCGGGATGTGACCGAGGAGGTGGAACTGTCCCGTCTGAAGGAGGATTTGACGTATATGTTGGTCCACGACCTCCGCTCCCCGCTGACGGTGTTGAAGGGGAGCCTGACCCTGATAGAGAGGGTGCTTGCTGGGGAGGAGGACACGGACCTCGACGAGTTGCTGGCGATGGCCCACCGGAATACGGATCGCATCCTGCGGATGGTGAACGAGTTGTTGGACATCGGCAGGATGGAGAGCGGTCGGCTGTCCATCCGGCCTGAGGCCATCGACGTGAGGACGCTGCTGGCGGAGGTCGCCGCCCGGTTGGCCCCGCTGGCGGTTCCGGTCCATATCACCCTGGAGATCGACGTCGAGCCGAACCTCCCCCCTCTGTACGCAGATTCGAACCTCATCGGTCGGGTGGTGTACAACCTGGTGGACAACGCGGTCAAGTTCGCCCCTGAGGGCGGCTGGGTCCGGCTGTGGGCGCGGCTGGATGCGGAGCAGGGTCCGAAGCGGTTGCTCATCGGCGTCAGCGACAACGGCCCCGGCATTCCCCTGGAGGAGCAATCCCGCCTGTTCAAGAAGTTCCAACAGGCCGGTTCCCTCGGTGGTCGACGGATCGGTACAGGCCTGGGTCTTCCGTTCTGCAAACTGGCTGTGGAAGCGCACGGGGGGGAGATCTGGGTGGAGAGCGAACCGGGCAAGGGGAGCACGTTCATTTTCTCGCTTCCCCTGGGGCAAGCAGGATCCCCTGGAGGTGATGAATGACCCAGTACATTCTCGCCCACGACGTGGGCACGGGCGGCAACAAGGCGGTGCTGGTAGACACGGGGGGGAACGTCTGCGCGACGGCGTTCGCTCCCTACCCGGTCCATTACCCCCGACCCGATTGGGCGGAGCAGGACCCGGAGGACTGGTGGCGCGCGGTGGCACAGACCTCCCGGGCGGTGCTGGAGCAGGCGGGGGTAAGCCCGAAGGACGTGCTGGCGATGGTCCATACGACCCAGTTGCTGGGCATCGTGCCGGTGGATGGGGAAGGGACCGTGCTGCGACCCGCCGTCATCTGGCTGGACGGCCGCGCGCCCCGGCAGGCCGAGGCCATTATGCGCAAGTTCCTCGGACGACGGGTCTTCGCGATGGTCGCCGGGGCGGAACTGACCGGGAAGGACGGCCTGCCCAAACTGCTCTGGCTCAAGGAAAACGAACCCGAGGTCTACGACCGGATGCGGTACTTCCTCGACGTCAACGGCTACCTGACCTACCGGGCCACGGGCGAGATGGTCTTCGAGTGGTCGTGCGCCTCGGCCTTCGGGTTCGACCTGAAGAAGAAGGACTGGCTCCGGGGGATCATCGGCTACATCGGACTCGATCTGGAGAAGTTTCCCCCGCTGGTCCGGTCGATCGACCGGGTGGGCGGGATGACGGCGGAGGCGGCGCGGGACTGCGGTCTGCTGGAAGGGACCCCCGTCTTCGGCGGCTGCGGGGACGCGCAGGGGGCCGCCGTCGGCTCGGGGGCGGTCGGTGAGGGAGAGGGCCACATCTACCTGGGTACCTCCGGCTGGGTGGGCGTGGTCACGGAGAAAAACCCCACCGGCCGCCACGGAGTCGTCTGTATCCAGTCGGCCGACCCGGACAAGGCGTTCCTCTTCGCCGAGATGGAGACGGCCGGGGCGTGCCTGAAGTGGATCGCCGACCAGTTCTACCGGGAGGAGCAGGCTGATCCCAGCATCCCCAACGTCTATGCGCTCATGGACGAGAAGGTGGAGACCATCCCGCCGGGGTCTGACTTCCTCATCTGCACCCCGTGGATGTACGGCGAGCGGTCGCCGGTGAGCGACGTCTACGTCCGCTCGACCTTCTTCAACCTGAGCGCCGACCACACGCGGGAGCACCTGCTGCGGGCGGTGTACGAGGGGGTGGCCTACAACCTGCGCTGGATGGTCGAGGTGGTGGAGCACCACTTCGGTTTCCCTCTGCCGGTGCTGCGGGTGATCGGCGGGGGAGCGCGGGGCGCGCCGTGGATGCAGATCATCGCCGACGTGACCGGGCGGCAGGTGGAGACGGTGGTCAACCCCCAGGAGGCCGGGGCCGTCGGCGCAGCGCTTCTGGCCGGCATCGGCCTGGGCCTCTACCCGAACTTCGCCTCGCTGAAGGAGGTGGTCCGCGTCGAACACGTCTTCGAGCCCAACCCCGCCAACGCCGAGACCTACCGGATCCTCTACCGCGCCTACCGCCGCATCTACGCCGCGCTGCGGGACCTGTATCGGGAGGTGAACGAGGTGAGGTTTCGGCAAGAAGCAGGAGGCAAGACGCAGGAGGAGGCGTTGGGATGACGGAGAGAGTGGACGTTGAATCGCTGCCGCTGGCTTTACCTGAGGGGGTGGATTACGACGAGTACGTCATCGGCACCTATCTGGTCTCCTACCCCAAGGCCATCCCGGTGCCCAAGATCGCGCCGGCGCTGGCTATCGAGCAATCCACCGGGACCTGGGTGCCGGTTCCAGGGGAGACCCCCGAGGTGCGCCGCAGGCACGTCGCCAAGGTGATCGGCGTGTACGAGATCCCGGACTACGAGTGGATGGTCCCTCAGGACGTGGACCAGCGCCACTACATCATCCAGATCGCCTTCCCGGAGATCAACTTCGGCCCCCAGATCCCGATGCTCTTCACCACCGTCGTCGGCAACATCTCGATGGCCGGGCGGATCAAACTGCTGGACCTCCGGTTCCCCCGGAAGTACGTGGAGGGCTTCCAGGGCCCCAAGTTCGGCATCCAGGGGGTGCGGGAACTTCTGGGCGTGCACGACCGTCCGCTCCTGAACAACATGATCAAGCCTTGCACCGGCTACCCGCCGGAGGTGGGCGTCGAACTCTTCCGCGCCGCCGCGCTGGGCGGATGCGACATCATCAAGGACGACGAACTCCTGGCCAACCCCTCCTTCAACGAGGTCCAGGCGCGGGTGAAACTCTATATGGAGGCCGAGCGGCAGGTCTACGAGGAGACGGGCGAGCACACCCTCTACACCGTCAACGTCACCGACGAAGTACCCAAGGTCTTCGAGAACGCCCGCCGGGCGGTGGAACTGGGTTGCAACGCCATCATGGTCAACTACCTGGCGACCGGCTTCCCGGTCCTGCGGGCGCTGGCGGAGGACCCCGAGATCAACGTGCCCATCCTGGCCCATATGGACGTGGCGGGGGCGCTGTACGCCTCCGAGTGGCACGGGATCAGTTCCCACCTTGTCCTGGGGAGGCTGCCGCGTCTGGCCGGTGCCGACATCGTCGTCTTCCCCGCCCCCTACGGCAAGGCCCCGGTCCTGCCGGAGAAGTTCAAGCGGGTGGCCCAGAACCTGACCTTCCCCCTGTATCAGATCAAACCGACCTTCCCGATGCCCTCCGGCGGGATCACCCCCAAGATGGTGCCGCAGGTGATCAAGGACCTGGGCCCCGACATCGTCATCGGCTCCGGCGGCGGCATCCACGCTCACCCCGACGGCCCGGTGGCCGGTGCGAAGGCCTTCCGCCAGGCCATCCAGGCGGCGATGGAGGGTCGGTCGCTCCAGGAGGCGGCGAAGGAGTATCCCGAACTACGGGTCGCCCTGGAGACATGGGTGGACCCGTTTGGGGGGATGAAGATGTGAGCGATAGATCGGCATCCCGTTCGGAGGCGCGGAGGCACTTCTGGCCCACGCTGACCCTGTTCTTCCTCGCCCCGACGATCGGCGAACTCCTCTCCGGCTCCGCGCCGCCAGCGGAGTTCTTCCACCCCCTGATGCTGCTCCTGCTGGCCGCCCTCTACGGCAGCGGGGCGATCCTCGTCCGGGAACTGCGGGTCCGGTGGAGAAAGGGCTGGCCCACCGTCCTCGTCCTCGGCGCAGCCTACGGGATCGTTGAGGAGGGGCTGATGGTCAAGTCCTTCTTCGACCCCAACTGGGTCGACCTGGGCCTGTTGGGCACCTACGGCCGCTGGGCGGGGGTCAACTGGGTCTGGAGTCTCCAACTGACGATCTACCACGCCGTCTTCAGCATCGGCATCCCCATCCTGCTGGTCGAACTCCTCTTCCCAACCCACCGCGACGAGCGCTGGCTGGGCCGTCGGGGGATGGTCGGCTTCGCGCTCCTTCTGGCGTCCGACGTAGCGTTCGGGGCCCTCTTCCTGACCCCGTACCGACCGCCGGTGGTCCCCTACCTGCTGACTGGTGCTATCGTCGTCGGGTTGTTCCTCCTGGCGCGACGGCTCCCCGGCCCGAGGCCGGCGACGGAGCCGCACCTCCCGGCCGTCCCGGTCGCCCGCCTGGCCCTGCTGGGCTTCGGCGCGACCCTGGCCTTCTTCCTGATCCACTGGGTCTTGCCGGCCCTCAAGGTACCTGTGCTGCTGACGGTCGTCGCCGCGGTGGGCCTGGTGGTCGGTGTGGCCCGGACGGTCGGGCGGTGGGCACGGCGGGGGCTGACCGACCTGCAGCGGCTGGCGCTGGCTGGCGGCGCGCTGACGTTCTTCGTGCTGCTGGCACCGCTTCAGGAGTTGGACGAAGCCCGTCCGGACAACACGGCCGGGATGGCGCTGGTGGGACTGGGCGCGCTGGTCTTCCTCCTCTGGCTCTGGCGGCGGGTGCGCGCCGTGATAGAAAGGCAAACCTCCAATGCGACGTGACACGATCCGACGCATCGCCCTCACCACGTCCTTCATAGCGTTGGGAGCGCTGGCCTGCCTGGGAACGCCGACGCCCCAGCCGACGGCGATCCCCCGCCTCTCCGCCATCCCCGCCGACGCGGTCAAAGTGACTCCCCAGGAGGATCCTTGGCCACCGATGGCGGGGCCCGGCTGGAGCACGCCGGAGCCCCTGGAGGGGCCGATCAACACGGCTGGCGGAGAGGACAGCCCCTTCGTCACCCTGGATGGTCAGACTCTCTACTTCTTCTTCACCCCCGACGTGCGGGTGCCCGCCCAGGAGCAGGTCATCGACGGTGTGACCGGCATCTGGATGGCACAACGCACCCCCGACGGCTGGGGGGAGCCCCAACGGGTGGTCCTGGCCTCGCCGGATGAGCCTCACCTGGACGGCTGCCCCTTCGTGCTGGACGACTGGATGGTTTTCTGCTCGGTCCGGCCGGGCAACCACCGTCAGGTAGACCTCTACACGGCTACCTGGCGCGATGGCGTCTGGACCGATTGGCAGAACTGGGGCGAGCGCATCAACGTGGAATATCAGGTAGGGGAGATGCATGTCACGGCCGACGGTCGCTACCTTTACTTCAGTTCCGACCGACCTGGCGGGCTGGGCGGGCAGGACCTGTGGGTCTCAGAGCGAACGGACGATGATTGGGGGGAGCCGGTCAACCTGGGGCTGCCGATCAACACAGCAGCCAACGAAGCACGGCCCTTCGTCAGCGCCGACGGACAGGAGTTGTGGTTCGACGCCCCTGGTCGCAGTGGATGCCCCGGGCCGGCGATCTTCCGTTCCGTGCGCCAACCCGACGGCTCTTGGGGCGAGCCGGAGGAGGTCGTCTCCTGCTTCGCCGCCGAGCCGACGCTCACCGCGGACGGCTCCACGCTCTACTTCGCCCATCACTACTTCACCGCCGATCTAAGCCAGATGATCGAAGCGGACATCTACGTCACACGGCGGATCGCTCCCTGACCGACACCGATGGGGGAGCGCCGATCCGCAGACTCCCACGACGATCCTTTCGCAAGGAGGAACAGGAATGGCCCGACGCTCCGACACCGATCAGCCCTCGGAGAGCCCTTTGACCCTTCTCCTGCGCGGCATCCGCGAGGTCGGCCTCGGCCCCACCTGGGCAGGCATCCGACACGCCGTGCGCACCCGTTGGATCGAGGCCAAATTCGCCGATCCGGACCGCCCCTTGCGAGGGCTCTCCCTCTTGCGCGCCTTTTTCCGACGTCTTCCCGTTCCCCCCACCGCCTTCCCCCCGCCCGGCCCCGTCGCCCGCACCCCTGGCTCCCTCCGCGCTTGTACGCTGGATGGCTCGACCCTCACCTGCACCTTCGACCACGCCGTCCTCGTCCTCRCCGCTGCCGGACCGGGACACCTGCRRGTACGAGTACAGCCCCTCGAAGGGAAAGGAAGCAAGGRAGCGAGGAAGCAGGACAACCTGCGACCTGCGACYTGCGACCTGCGGCTTGAACACCTRACCTGCACCGCCTCACCCGAGGACGGSCGSCTGAGYCTCCACACGCCGGACGGGGCTCCCATCGCCGAGGARGCCGMCCCGGTGGGGTGGACCGCTGAGGGGCGGACGCTTCTCCGCTGGCGYCTCCCCGCCGACGGCCACTGCTACGGCCTGGGGCAGCGCACCCTGGGGCTGGACCTGCGGGGGAACGTCTGCACCAACTGGAACACCGACCCCCGCACCTACGATACAGGCGACGATCCGGTCAACCTCTGCGTCCCCTTCCTCCTCGTCCTCCACGACGGAGGTCGCCAGGGATACGGCCTCTTCCTCCGCAACACCGCCCGCAGCCGGTTCGACCTGGGTGCGGCCGACCCCGATGTCCTCTCCGTCGAGGTCGAGGACGAGGTGTTGGAGTACGATCTCTTCTACGGCCCCTCGCTGGTCGAGGTCCTCCGCCAGTACACCGAGGAAACCGGCCGACCGCCCCTCTTTCCGCTCTGGTCCCTGGGCTACCACCAGAGCCGCTGGTCGTACTACCCCGAGAGCCGCGTCCGGCGGCTGGCGCGGGACTTCCGGGAGATCTACCAGGTCCCCTGCGATGCGATCCACCTGGACATCCACTATATGGACGGCTACCGGTGCTTCACCTGGGACCCGGAGCGGTTCCCCGACCCCGCGGGCCTGGTCGCCGACCTGCACGCGCAGGGCTTCAGGGTGGTCACCATCATCGACCCCGGCGTCAAGGCCGACCGGGCGTATTGGGTGTTCCGGGAGGGGATGGAGCGGGGGATGTTCTGCCGCTACCCCGACGGGAGGGTCGCCATCGGCCCCGTCTGGCCCGGCGATTGCGCTTTTCCCGACTTCACCGATCCAAAGGTCCGGGCATGGTGGGGTGATCTTCACCGGACTCTGGTCGAGGTCGGCGTGGACGGGATCTGGGACGACATGAACGAGCCCTCCCTGTTCGGCGAGGACGGCGCGACGCTGCCCGGCCCGGTCCGCCACGACTTGGACGGGCAAGGGGGCGACCACCGCCGCGCCCACAACGTCTACGGCCTGAACATGGCCCGTGCCACCTACGAGGGGCTGCTGCGGTTGCGGCCAGACCGCCGCCCCTTCGTCCTCACCCGCTCCGGCTGGGCGGGGGTGCAGCAGTACGCGGCCCACTGGACCGGCGACAACCGCTCTACCTGGGAGTCGCTTCGGCTGACGGTGCCGATGGTCCTGGGGCTGGGCCTATCGGGCATCCCCTTCACCGGGGCGGACATCGGCGGGTTCGCCGGGTTCGCCACCGGGGAACTGTTCACCCGCTGGCTCCAACTGACCGTCTTTCTTCCCTTCTTCCGCGCCCACACCGTCTTCGACAGCCCCGACCAGGAGCCGTGGTCGTGGGGGGAGCCATACCTCTCCATCAATCGGGAGACCATTCGGCTCCGCTACCGTCTGTTGCCCTATCTGTACACCGCCCTATGGCAGGCCACACAGACCGGTCTTCCTATCGCCCGCCCCCTGTTCCTCGCCTTCCAGGACGACCCGGCGACCCATTCGCTGGAGGACCAGTTCCTCTGTGGCGGCGCGCTGCTGGTGGCGCCGATTTTGGAAGAAGGTGCGACCCGCCGCACCGTCTACCTGCCCGCCGGGCTCTGGTACGACTTCTGGACCGATGCCCGGTATGCAGGGCCGGCCCACATCGAGGTGGAGGCTCCTCTGGACCGCATCCCGGTCTTCGTGCGGGCAGGGTCGGTGGTCCCGATGGGGCCGGAGATGGAGTACGTGGGCCAGCGCCCGGCTTCCCCGCTGACCCTCCACGTCTACCCCGGCGAGGGGGAAAGCTGGCTCTACGAGGATGATGGGGAAACGTTCGCCTACCGTACCGGCGCGTACCGGCTGACCCGCTTCGAGGTGAGTGGGGGGGCGGACCGGCTCGAGTTGCGCCGGGAGGCGGAGGGGACCTTTCCCGGCTGCGACCGGTTCGTCGTGGTGGTCCACGGGGTGGATGGAAAAGCGAGGGTGACCGGAGAGGGGATCGCGAAGGTGACCCACGATCCCGACTCTCGTCTTCTTCGGATGGAAACGGGCCCGTTCCACGTCCTTTCCGTTCATCCGGCATGATAGTCACCTGACACTTCGGAAGGGAGCCTCCCGCAGGTTTGTCCTGGCTGGTCACTTGTGCTGTCGAGCCGTGCATTAACCTGCGGGAGGCTGGTAAACTGTCAGGTAGCCAGAACATTCAGCGAAAGTCTGAAAATCGAAATGCATAAGATGTGGCTGGTGTGATGGCGTTTTACGGTGTATAATCAAAAGTGAAAGGGGGGTGGGTATATGGGGCAGGCGGGCTCCTCGGATCGGATCGAAGCCTACATCCAGGGAGAGATCAGCGGGCAAGTCGCCGTCGGCGAACATATCCTCCAGGTCGGTTCCGTCCACGGCGGCGTGGTCCAGATCATCGCGCCAGGCCAGCAGCCTCAGCCACGCCCCCGTCCCACCCCTGTCTCCTTCCTCCCCAGCCCTTTTCCTGACCTACTGGATCGGAAGAAGGAGATCGACACCGCTACCGGCGCGCTCCAATCTGCCACGCCGGTGGCCTTCCACGGCCCGGCTGGGATTGGGAAGACTGTCCTCCTGGAGCACCTGGCCTACCGTCCGGAGACCACGCGTTTCCCCGACGGCGTCGTCCATCTCTACGTCGGCGACCGGACCTGGGACGACCTGCTCCAATCCCTCTTCGAAGCCTTCTACGAGGTCGATGGTCCGTTCAAGCCGACCGAGATGCAGATTCGCCACGCGCTTCGGGAGAAGCGGGCCCTGATCTTCCTGGACGACCTCAATCTGAAGCGGGAACAGGTGGAAGCGTTGCTGGGCGTGGCTCCGCGCTCCGTCTTCGTCCTGGCCTCGGAGGTTCGTCTTCTCTGGGGAAAGGGAAGGGCCGTATCGCTGGAGGGGCTGCCGCTGGAGGATGCGCTGGCGCTGGTGGAGCGGGAACTGGGCCGGCCGCTGGACGAGCGGGAGCAACCTGCCGCACGGGCCATTTGCACCGCTTTGAAGGGTCATCCGATGCATATTCTCCGGGCCGTGGCGCGCGTGCGCGAGGAGGGGAAGAGCCTGGAGGAGGTGGCTCGCTCTGTCCAGACCGCTGACCCGGCCGATGCGCTGGCTGCGGAGGTGCTGGCTGCACTCTCCAAGCCCCAGCGGCGACTCCTGGCGGTGATGGCCCTGCTGGACGGCGCACCCCTTCCCGCCGACCACCTTGCCGCGCTGAGTGGGGTCCGCGACGTCCAGCCCGTCCTCGACGCGTTGGCCCGGCGCGGTCTGATCCAGGCCCACAGTCCCCGCTACAGCCTCACCGGCGGGCTGGGTACGTATCTCCGAAGGGTGTGGGACCTGACCCCGTGGATCGACCGGGTTGTGCTCCGTCTCACCACCTGGGCGGAGCGTGAGCATCCCGCCCCCGCCCAGGTGGCGGAGGTCGCCGGGGCGATCCTCCGGGCGATGGACTGGGCCAGGGCGGACGAGCGATGGGCGGAGATCCTGCGGCTGGGTCGTGCGGTAGAAGGATCCCTTGCCCTGGCCTGCCGATGGGGGGCGTGGGAGCAGGTGCTCCAGCGGACGCTCGAGGCGGCGCAGGAGTTAGGGGACCGGGCCGCCGAGGCCTGGGCCCTCCACCAACTGGGCACGCGCGCCCTCTGTCTGGGCGACATCCGGGCTGCGCGCGATGCCCTCACGAAGGCCCTCCGCCTGCGCGAGTCCCTGGGGGACGAGGCGGGAGCCGCCGTCACCCGCCACAATCTCGACGTCCTGACCGAGGCCCCACCTCCCCGCCGTCCATCCCGGCCCGCGCCGAAGCCGGGCCTTCCCACGGCAGCGCTGATCGGCATCGGCCTGGCGGCGGTCGCGGGCCTGGTAGCGTTGGCCGGTCTGGGGTGGCATCTCCTCACCCGGAAGCCGACCCCCGCGCCGCCCAGCCCTCCCCCCACGGAGATGGTGTGGTCGCCGGAGCCTCCCCAACTGATGGCCCCGGAGCCGGAGGAGGTCCTGCCGTGCGAGCCGGGGGAGGACGAGCGGTGGGTGGAGTGGCGCTGGTCCTCCACCTCCAGAGGAGTTGAAGGGTTTGACTTCTATTTGGAAGCCCTCGAGCCAGAGCAGGAGGTCTACCCGACCCAGTTCGTCGAAGGGACCTCTTGGGGGATGAGCCTGCCCTGCGGCGGGACCTACCTCTGGCGGGTGCGGGCGGTGGGACCGGAAGGGAACACGGGCCCATGGTCGGAGGAGCGCGTCTTCCACGTGGTGGAGGTGGATCGGGAAGGGCCTCCCGCCCCGTCGCTGGTAGCGCCGAAGGACGGCGAGCAGATCCCCTGTCCCAGCGGGGAAGCGACCGTCGTCCCCTTCCGCTGGGAGCCGGTGGACGATCCCTCGGGCATCGACGTCTACGAGGTCCAGATCGAGCCCGTCGTCTCCGAGACGCCCATCGGCACCCCTCCCTCCCCGCTGAGGTTCGGAACGGGGGACCCATCCGCCGAGGTCGAACTCCCCTGCGGATGGGACTACCGCTGGCGGGTCCAGGCGACGGATGGGGCGGAGAATCCCGGGGAGTGGTCCCTCTGGTGGGGGTTCCGGGTGATGACGTTGGAGGAAGGGGATACCCTTCCACCTCCGGCCCCCGTCGTCGTCGGACCGGGCAGTTCCGACGCCGACGATCCGGAGGACCTCTACCCTTGCAGCCAGGTTGTCCTCCAGTGGATGCCTGTCGAGGAGGATCCCGGCGGCAGCGGCGTTCTGGGATACCGGGTCAGCCTGCAGCAGTACGACTACGGGACAGGGGAGTGGGAGAGCATCGAGCCGTACTTCATCATTTACGACTCCTTCGTTGACGTGACGGAGTGGCTGTCGATCGGTACATATCGCTGGCAGGTATGGACCGTCGACAAGGCGGCCAACCACGGGGAGCCTTCCCAGTGGCTATACTTCGAGTGTCCGATCGGGTGAGCGAAGGGAGGTGCGATGGGCGAGAAGGAGAAACCCGGAAACGAGATCCGCGCGACGATCTCCGGCGACGTCAGCGGGCAGGTGGCGGTGGGGAAGGGGATCACCCAGACCCAGACCATCCGTGAGTCCAGGCCGGAGGTGACGGAGGCGGACCTGGCTGCGCTGCGACAGATGCTGGCCGATCTGAGGGAGAAGGTGGCGGCCGAGGCTCCGCCGGAGAAGAAAGAGGCCGCGCTGGAGCGGGTTCAGGAACTGGAGGAGGCGGTCACAGCGGAGAAGCCCGACCTGACCACGATGGAGTACGTGAAGCAATGGTTCGTCAAGAACCTGCCGGGGCTCGCTGGCGCGGTGACCGGCGTCGTCGTCAACCCCATCGTCGGCAAATTGGTGGAAGCGGCAGGTGATGCGCTGGCCGCCGAGTTCCGCCGCCGCTTTGGCGGAGGGTAAAAAACCACGGAGACACAGAGGACACAGAGTTTTTCTCAAATTCGGAGTTCCTCTGTGTCCTCTGTGCCTCTGTGCCTCTGTGGTAAAATCAGAGAGAGGAGGGAGGGGATGAACACATTCAACCGTATTCTGGTCGTTCTGGGGATCCTGGTTGCGATCCCGCTTTGCATTGCCCTTTTCCTGTTCCCGGTGCCGATCCTCCAGGGGCTCGGTGGGCAGATGGAGGTCTGGGCCCGAGGGATCGCGGCGCAGCCGCCGGTGCTGCGCGTCGCGCTGGGGGTGCTCTTCTCCCTGGCCTGGCTGGTGATCTGTGTCCTCTTCCTCGTCCTGGAACTCCGCCGCCCCTCACCGAAGACGGCCCGCGTGGAAAAGGTGAGCGGTGGCGAGGTGGAGATCAGCCTCAAGAGCATCGCCGAGCAGATCACCTACGACGTGGACCAACTGCCCGGCGTCCTGAAGGTCCGCCCGCGGGTTCAGGCCCGCCGGGGCGGGGTCGTCGTCGAGGTGGAGGTCGATATGGCGGGCGATTTCGAGGTGCCGGTGCGGGGTTCGGAGGTCGTGGAAGTGGTCCGCCGCTCCGTCGAGGATCGGGCGGGGGTCAAACTGGCCCAACCGCCCAAGGTCCGGCTGCGGGCTGCCCCCCGCGCTCCCGTGCCGAGGGGTCAACCGGTGTCGGTGGAAGGAGGGGAGGAGGGATAAGTGGAACACCCGCTGGACCTGCCCGCCCTCGTCGAAAGCCTCCTCTTCGTCGCCGACGAGCCGGTGTCGGTACAACGGCTGGCCGAGGCGTTGGAGACGACGCCCGGGCAGGTCGAGAGGGCCCTGCGTGCCCTGGAGGAGGCTCTGCAGAGCCGAGGGCTGCGGTTGCAGAGGATGGGGAGCCGGGTGCAGATGGTCACCGCGCCGGAGGCCGCGCCCGTCGTCGAGCGGTTCCTGGGGTTGGGGAGCCGTCGCCGCCTCTCCCCCGCCGCTCTGGAGACGCTGGCGATCATTGCCTACCGGCAGCCGATCTCCCGACCGGAGATCGAATCCATCCGGGGGGTCAACTGCGACAGCGTCCTGCGCACCCTTCTCTCCGCCGGGCTCATCGAGGAGGTCGGACGGGCCCCGACGGTGGGGCGGCCCATTCTCTATGGAACGACGTTCGTTTTCCTGCAGCATTTCGGTCTAAGTCGATTGGAAGACCTGCCTCCGCTGGAGACGGAGGAGGAGGTCCCAACGGCCCAACATCTTACGGAAAGGAGGAAGGAACATGGCGAAACTGGAGACCATTGAGGGGATCGGTCCGATCTATGCGGAGAAACTGCGGGCGGTGGGCATCCGCAGCATCGCTGCCCTGCTGAGCGCTGGTGCGACCCCGGAGGGGCGGAAGGAACTGGCGGAGAAGACCGGCATCGGCGACGAGTACATCCTGGACTGGGTGAACCGGGCCGATCTGATGCGCATCCGGGGCATCGGCGAGGAGTACAGCGACCTGCTGGAGAAGGCCGGGGTGGACACCGTCGTCGAACTGGCCCAGCGGAATCCGGACAATCTCTACGAAGCACTGGTCCGAGTCAACGAGGAGAAGAGGCTGGTCCGTCGCCTGCCCACCCGCGATCAGGTCGCGGACTGGATCGAGCAGGCGAAGAGCCT